>CALYPG010000023.1 GCA_945271295.1 uncultured Gilliamella sp.
ACTGGTAACGCTCTCTTTTTCAAGCTCTTTGTCAGATTAAGTCGGAACTAATACATTTCAATCTTTCCTCGGTTTTTAATAGAAAGTTACTAACTATTTGGATATTTATCTAAATAGCCCTGACTGGATGGATATTTTGTAAAAAATGAAATTTTATTACCATCAATAATTTCAATATCAAAAATCAGAGAGCCATTTTCTTTTAAACCTATGTGATATGAATAGAGTTTCTCCTCGATTTCGTCCAAAAGAGATAATGCCATCTCATTAATAATTCCATTACATTCTGCAATAAGGAAAGTTATTTCTTCCGGGAAATGAGACTCTATAATCACGCCTTCATAATAATAATCGAACTTATCGACTTTAGTATATTCTATAAGAGCATATTTCTGATTATTTCTAAATGAAATGATATAATCTTTCATCTTTATCCCTGACATCTTTTGAAAATACCAAATAGTTTCTCTTTGTTTGCATTAAAACCTGATCCTCGCCAAAATATCAGACCATGCTCACCTCTATAATCTTGTTGTTTTGGTAGAACTGCCTTTCATATTGCTGCCGCGATATCCAGCCGTTGGTAGAATGACGACGAAGGCGATTATAATAAATTTCAATATATTCAAATAGTGCTTTATTTGCTAATTCCCTCGTTTGGTAGTAACAATCATGAATAATATGCGTTTTTAGTGTATGAAAGAAGCTTTCAGCAACCGCATTATCCCAACAATTTCCTGCCCGACTCATACTTTGTTTAAGTCCATAGTGTAACACTAACTGTTTAAAATCAGCACGACAATATTGGCTTCCCCAATCACTGTGAATTAAGACATTTTTAAGAAAAGCACGTCGAAATAATGCTTGTTTTAATGCCTGACAGACTAAATGGCGGTTAATATAACGACTTGTTTGTCGAGCAATGACTTTACGTCCATATAAATCAATAATCACGCACAAGTATAACCAACCCTCACCGGTTTTGATGTAAGTAATATCACTCACCCAGACAATATTAGGTTTATCCGGGTTAAACGCTTTATTTAACTTATTTAGCACCACATTATGACCGCTACCCGAATCGGTTTTATACTTGAATTTGCGTGCAGCTTTACTGCGTAACCCTAAGTGTTGTAAAACACGACTTATTGTCCTCTCTGAGACGTGATAACTTTTATCCCTTGCATCATGAACTAAGCTCGGCGCACCTAAACGAGCTTTATGATACCAATATTGCTTTTTAATATGCCCGGTCAGTACTGTTGACTTAGCTGGCCGGTTTAACCAAGCGTAATAACCGGACCGACTCACATTAAGTAACCGGCAGACTAAACTTATCCGGTAATGCGATAACTGTGTTTTCATATAACTGTACTTTATCGACTTGGATTGTTGATAAAGTACACCTGCGCCTTTTTTAGTATTTCATTCGCCATTTTAAGTTCTTTGTTTTCTTTTTCAAGCGCAATAATCCGTTGTTGCTCTGGCGTTAATTCACGGCGACTGGTTTTATTGGGGGCAAGTTGCCTTACCCATTTATCAAGGGTTGATTGATCCTCACCAAAATATCAGACAGTGCTCATTCATACAGTTCATGGTAGCGGGGAAGTAATGAAAATTTAAATGGATTAATTAGACATTACTTTCCAAAAAGTAATGGTATTTGATAGTATCAGTGATGAAGAGATTAAGGCGGTTGAAAACCGGCTTAATCATCGTCCAAGAAAACGGCTTAAGTATAAAACACCTTATGAAGCCTTTTACTGACTGGATTCGCACTTAGATGTTGAATGTAGGCCATAATTTATACTAAAACGTATAGCATTCCTGAAACATCTTGACAAGCATAATCACTTGTCAAGATGTTAATTGGTATAATTTACGGGCAACTTAGGAAATTCGCATGCCGGGTTTAGCACCGCTATCTGGTGATAATAGATAAATACCATCACTATCATCTTTACCACTGGCAGCTAGTACCATACCTTCTGAGATACCAAAGCGCATTTTTCTAGGTACCAGGTTAGCAATCATCACAGTTAAGCGACCGATTAATACTTGTGGATCAGGGTAGTATTGTTTAATCCCCGAAAATACATTACGGGTTTCATCGCCAATATCTAAGGTTAGTTGTAATAACTTATCTGAACCTTCTACTAAGGTGGCATTTTTAATGAACGCTACGCGCAAATCAATTTTAGCAAAATCATCAAAATTGATGGTTTCGGCAATCGGTTCAGCCATTTTTGCTGTCGCTGGCGTAGCTGATGCGGCTTGTTGTTTTGAGTCTTCAATCATGGCGGTGATTTTATCCATATCAATACGATTAAATAGGGCTTTAAAGCGATTAATAGTATGATTAATTAAGGCGTTATCAATAGTATGCCACTCTAATTTGCTATTTAAAAATTCCTCAGTGCGTTTTGCTAGTGAAGGCACAATCGGTTTTAAATAAGTCATTAAAATGCGGAATAAGTGGATCCCCATGGAGCAGATATCATGTAACGCCTGATCTTGACCCTCTTGTTTGGCAACTACCCAAGGGGCTTTTTCATCAATATAGCGATTAGCTTCGTCCGCTAGTGCCATAATTTCACGAATCGCTTTACTGGATTCGCGTTGTTCAAAGTAATCGGCAATAATTTGTGCTTTTTCCACAAACTGCGCATATAGTTCTGGCTCTGAAACTTGTGCTGACAGTTTACCGTCAAAACGTTTATTAATAAAGCCAGCCGAACGCGAAGCTATATTGACCACTTTATTAACTAAATCACTATTGACGCGTTGGACAAAGTCTTCCAGATTTAAATCAATATCATCAATATGTGGTGATAATTTAGCGGCATAATAATAGCGCAGGCAATCAGGATCTAAGTGTTTTAAATAGGTACTGGCTTGAATAAAGGTACCGCGCGATTTAGACATTTTGGCACCATCGACAGTCACATAACCATGTACAAAAATATTCGATGGTTTGCGGTGGTCGCTCCCTTCTAACATGGCTGGCCAAAATAGGCTATGGAAGTAAACAATATCTTTACCAATAAAATGATACAGTTCAGTTTGTGAGTTTTTATTCCAAAACTCATCAAAAATTGCTTTATTATTTTTATTACAATAATTCAAGAACGAACCCATATAACCGATTGGTGCATCTAACCAAACGTAGAAATATTTACCTGGCGCGTCGGGAATTTCAAAGCCAAAATACGGCGCATCGCGGCTAATATCCCATGGTTGTAAGCCCGCTGCAAACCACTCTTGCATTTTATTTGCCACTTGATCTTGTAAAGTGCCCGAACGTATCCATTCTTGTAACATTGTTGAAAAAGCTGGCAAATCAAAAAAGAAATGCTCAGAATCTTTCATAATCGGCGTCGCACCAGAAACAACTGACTGCGGATTAATTAAATCAATTGGATTGTAGGTGGCACCACAAACTTCACAGTTATCACCATATTGATCCGGCGCTTTACAACGCGGACAGGTACCTTTTACAAATCGATCCGGTAAAAACATCTGTTTTTCTGGATCGAACAGTTGCGAAATCACTTTAGTTTTAATATAGCCATTAGCTTTTAAGCGTTTATAAATCTGCTCGGAGATTTCTCTATTTTCTGGGCTGTGAGTAGAATGGTAATTATCGAAACTAATATTAAACCCTGAAAAATCACGTTGATGCTCGGCTTTTACTGTATCAATCATCTGTTCTGGTGTAATGCCTAATTGCTGAGCTTTGAGCATAATTGGTGTACCATGAGCGTCATCGGCACAAATAAAATAGATTTCATTACCACGCATCCGCTGATAACGCACCCAAACATCCGCCTGAATATGTTCAAGCATATGACCTAAGTGAATTGATCCATTAGCATAAGGAAGCGCACAAGTAACCAGTATTTTGCGTTGAGTTGTCATGTTGATTTATTACCTTTTTTTACATAATGGCAGAAATAGTACATCAATCATGGGATTATCGCCAGATTTATGCCATAATTTGATAAAAATTCTTTAAATACTCAACTAACCTGAAAGTTAAATAATAAGAAGATAAAACTACAAGGCTCATCTTTCTAGTTTTATCTTCTCGTTATCTTTATAAAACAATGTTAAAAGATACTAGCTTACAGTTATATGAGTATAAACATCTTTATCTAGAGAAATAAGGCTTATTCTTATGGAAGCAAAAACGATTCTTGAGCGATTTACTCACCCTACACTAACTAAAAACTTGATTGAACTTGGTGCAGTAAAACAATGTGAATGCATAAATAAACAATTGTTAATTACGTTGGAAATGCCATTTGCCTGGCAAATGGCGTTTGTA
Source organism: uncultured Gilliamella sp. (assembly GCA_945271295.1). Classification (GTDB taxonomy): domain Bacteria; phylum Pseudomonadota; class Gammaproteobacteria; order Enterobacterales; family Orbaceae; genus Gilliamella. Next base: position 4,328 of record CALYPG010000023.1, read on the forward strand.
GAATTACAACAAGTACTGACTCCTGCATTACTAAAGCTCGATAATGTTGACCAAGTTAACTGGCAGATTAAATATAACATTGCTACCCTAAAACGCGCTAATAACCAACCAGCGATTAATAATATCAAAAATATTATTGCGATAAGTTCAGGTAAAGGTGGAGTTGGTAAATCATCAACTGCCGTTAACCTTGCTTTAGCCTTACAAAAACAAGGCGGTAAAGTTGGCATTTTAGATGCTGATATTTATGGCCCGTCAATCCCTACTATGCTTGGTACTGAAAAACAGCAACCTTTATCACCTGATAATAAACATATGACCCCAATAATGGCTTACGGACTTGCCAGTAATTCCATTGGCTATTTAGTTGATACAGATGGTGCCATGGTTTGGCGAGGCCCTATGGCCAGCAAGGCTTTATTGCAGATTTTACAAGATACGCTATGGCCAGAACTTGATTATTTAGTTATTGATATGCCACCGGGCACAGGAGATATCCAATTAACCTTAGCACAAAATATTCCCGTCACTGCGGCAATTATTGTCACAACGCCACAAGATATTGCCTTAATTGATGCTAAAAAAGGGATCTCGATGTTTAATAAAGTGAATATCCCAACAATTGGTATAATTGAAAATATGAGCTATCACATTTGTGAGAATTGTGGTCACCATGAGGCTATTTTTGGCGAAGGCGGCGCTGAACGCTTAGCAGAGCAATATCACACCAGACTACTCGGCAAAATGCCTTTGCATAAAATGCTTCGCCAAGATTTAGATGTCGGTAAACCAACAATAATTAGCCATCCGGAAAGTGACTTTACCCAACTTTATTGTCAAATTGCAGGACGGATTGCTAGCGAACTTTATTGGCAAGGTAAAGCAATTTTACCGGACATTTCGTTTAAAACATTATAAACAGATATATTTTCCGCTATGGCAATATAGGGTGGGTATTGAGCGGAAAATCTGCCAATCTTTAACTCATAATTTTATTCCGAAACATAAAAAATACCGCCCCAAGTAAACATAATCCCGCCCAAATATAATCCGTTTTAAAAGGTTCTTTTAGGATGAAAATCGAAAATGGTATAAAGACTGATAAACTAATCACTTCTTGAATAATTTTTAATTGCCCGGCACTGGCAACTTGAAAACCAATACGATTAGCTGGCACTTGCAATAAATATTCAAATAACGCAATCCCCCAACTTATAAATACCGCTACAATCCAAACTTGATTATGTAAAAAACGTAAATGACCATACCAGGCAAATGTCATAAAAATATTACTAACAGTAAGTAAACAAACAGTGATAAATAGCTGGTTCATAATTATGATAATAGTAATAGAATAAGTATAGGCATTATATACCCGTATTTATTAGATTTACAAAACTGATACTTAACAATTTTATTATCTAAGTAATTAACTATTTTATTAATTGGAGTAATCACTTATTTTTATAAGTGATAGCTATTGCCGACAAATCATTCTGGCCTTATAGTGTCTATTGGTTTTTGTTTAAACGTCTCAGCCTCAAAGTATTGCAAGTAATTGTTCAATAAATATTGTCATCTGACACAACACTGAGGAACTGGTTATGCAAAAAAGAGCAAACGAAGTCACCATGCACCAAATACCCGTTACTTTACTCGGTCCCAAAATAAAAGTAGGTGATCTGGCGCCAGATTTTGTGGTACAAGATGCAGCGATGAAAACCATTAAATTATCAGATTTTGATGGTAAAATTAGAATTCTTAATTCTGTTCCTTCAATTGATACTTCGGTATGCAGTGCGCAAGTTCACCGTTTCAATATCGAATCGGCTAAATTAAAAGATACGGTTATATTTTCAATCAGTGTCGATCTGCCTTTTGCTTTAAACCGTTATTGCGCAGCTGAAGGCATTGACGCTGTGAAAGTTACCTCTGACCATAAAGATCTCGATTTTGGTCTAAAATACGGGGTAGTTATAGAACAAAAACGATTACTTTCCCGAGCAGTTTTTGTTATTGATAAAAATAATAAAATTGTTTATGTCCAATATGTTAAAGAAACATCTGATGAACCTAATTATGACCAAGTTCTGCAAGTTGTAAAAACACTGGCATAAACTGCCATAATATTATTAACCCAACCCAATATAACTAATAAGTGCCATTAAGATTTATCATCGTGCCGGTTTAATATTAAAAAATATTGGGTTATAATCGCGGGCAATTTATCTATCCCGTCTACAAAATTAAATCATGAATAATACCCAAAAACGGTCTCGTATATGGTCTTCTATTCTTTGTTTGGCTTTTGCTGCCTTCATTTTTAATACTACCGAATTTGTACCGGTCGGATTGTTACCCAATATTGCTAAAAGTTTTTCAATGGATGTGGCCCATGCAGGATTACTGTTAACCATTTATGCGTGGGCTGTGTCATTATTATCTTTACCTTTAACAATATTAACGTCAAAAATGGATCGAAGTAAACTACTGATTGGTTTGTTTGGTTTATTCATTGGTAGTCATATTCTAGCTGGTTTCGCTTGGAATTTTTATAGTTTAATAGCGGCAAGAATTGGCATAGCTTGTGCACATGCCGTGTTTTGGGCAATCACCACACCGTTAGCGGTTCGATTAGCGCCTAATGGTAAAAAAGCAAAAGCAATGGGTTTTATCGTCATTGGTGTATCAATGGCAACAATCCTTGGTATTCCAATTGGCACGATGATTGGTCAACTTGTTGGTTGGCGAATTACTTTCCTGTGTATTGGCTTTATTGCTTTTTGTATCATGGTGTTATTACTTTATTTATTGCCTAGTGTACCAAGTATGGATACTATTTCTATCAAAGATATTCCTCACGTGTTAAAACGCCCTGTTTTATTAAATATCTATCTTTTGACAGCAATTGTTGTAACCGGACATTTTACTGCTTATACTTACATAACACCATTTATGCTCAATGTTGGCGGATTTAGTTCGCATACTGTAGTTATTTTACTATTAGCCGTTGGTTTTTCTGGCATGATAGGAAGTGTTATTTTCGCCAAATTTGCCGAAAAACATCCAACCGCTATTTTAATCATCCCAATGATGTTATTAACTGTCTGCTTATTATCGTTGTATGTTTGTTCATTCAGCTTTTATACAGCTATCTTGCAAGGTATGCTATGGGGACTTTCGATTACAATTATCGGAATGGTAATGCAAAGTAAAGTGATTGATGTCGCGCCAGATGCTACTGATATTGCCACTTCTGTTTATTCGGGCATTTACAATATTGGTATTGGTGGTGGTGCTTTTGTTGGTAGTCAAGTACTGGTGCTACTATCGACTCAATATATTGGTTTTATCGGTGCGATATTTGTTATTATCGCACTAATTTTGTTCTACTTGTTATCCAGAAGAATTTGGTAATATTTAATAATTAATCGGGTAGATATAAGAGCTTGTTTAAACAAGCTCTTATTTATTGATTGATTCTAACAACTCCCACCTTGCAAATACTGTTTCAAGTTCAGCTTCTTTATCAGCTAAGGTTTGTAATATTAAGTTGGTTTGTTCGTGAGGTTGATTAAAAAAGTCACTTTGCCCAATTTGTGCTTGCAGCGCCGTTATTTCAGCTTCTAACTGTTCTATTTTACTTGGCAATTGGGTTAATTCCCGTTGTTCATTATAGCTAAGCTTTACCTTCTTTTTCGTTGGCTGATTATTTTGATTAATAACACGGTTATCTTCTTTTTTAGTAGATTTACTATTATTAGTAATTTCAACTTTAGTTGTTACTGGCCTTGTTTGTTGCTGTTGTTGTAAAGCATCAGTATAACCGCCAGCATAAACCCCGATATGACCTTTATCCTCAAAAAACCAGCAATTTGTTACCACATTATCGACAAACTGCCGATCATGGCTCACTAGTAATACGGTACCTTGATAATCATTAACCAACTCTTCTAATAATTCTAATGTTTCTATATCAAGATCGTTGGTTGGTTCATCAAGTACCAATAAATTGCTTGGTTTTAGAAATAGTTTAGCCAATAATAAACGATTGCGTTCACCACCAGATAATGCTCGGACCGGCGTTCTAGCGCGTTTAGGTGGGAATAAAAAATCTTGCAAATAACCAAGTACATGACGCGATCGACCATTGACCATAACTTCTTGTTTACCTTCCGCAAGATTATCCATTACGGTTTTTTCGGGATCTAATTCTAACCGATACTGATCAAAATAGGCCACTTCAAGCTTAGTACCACAATGTACAGTGCCAGATGTTGGTTCTATATCACCTAACATCAGTTTTAATAGTGTGGTTTTACCAATACCATTTGGACCAATAAGCGCAATTTTATCACCACGTAGTACTTGCACAGTGAAATCATTGACTAATTGTTTGTCGGCGATTTGATAACTGACATGTTCAAGTTCAAAAACGATTTTCCCAGAGCGTAGTGCTTCTTCAATCTGCATTTTAGCACTACCCATAACTTGACGGCGCTGAGAATATTCTTGGCGCATCGCTTTTAAAGCCCGAACGCGACCCTCATTGCGAGTGCGCCGCGCTTTAATCCCCTGGCGGATCCACACTTCTTCTTGGGCGAGTTTTTTATCAAATTCAGCATTTTGTAGTTCTTCTACGCGTAATGCCTCTTCTTTACCGAGTAAATAACTATCGTAATCACATCCCCAAGAAGCAACTTTACCTCGATCCAAATCAATAATACGGGTAGCCATCTGCCGGATAAACGATCGATCATGCGAAATGAACACAATGCTACCATTAAAGCTCTTTAAAAATTCTTCAAGCCATTGGATAGTTTCAATATCTAAATGGTTAGTTGGTTCATCGAGCAATAAAACAGTAGGTTGACAAACTAGTGCTTTAGCCAGTGCCGCTTTACGTAACCATCCACCTGACAATGAAGACAACAATGCTTCACCATCCAACGAAAGTGAAGAAATAATATTACTAATACGGTTATTTAACTGCCAACCATTTTGCTGATCAAGCTGTTCTTGCATTTTGGCTAACTTGGCTAAATTAGCTTCACTAGCATCGCGCTCAATGAGATGAGATAATTCATGGTAGGCTTTAAGTAATTGCGCTTGTTCTTGCAAACCTTCTGCTACAAAATCAAACACATTACCTTGAATATCTCGAGGAGGATCTTGTTGCAAACGCGATACTACAACATTATTTTCATAGATGATTTGCCCTTCATCTAATAATACTTCTTTATTTAGTACTTTAAGTAAAGTGGATTTCCCCGCCCCATTACGCCCAACCAGGCAAACGCGCTCCCCTTCTTCAATCGACATATCAATGTGATCAAGTAATGGCGCGTCGCTAAATGAAAGATAAGCATTTGTAAGATTAATTAATGACATACTTGTGGTTTTTGTTTGGATATAGAATAATAAAACAGTATTCTATCATAAAGTTGTTATAGGCAACTAAAATCAATTACCAAAGATATAATAAAAAAGCCTCACTAATGTGAGATCTCAGTTCTCTTCCTTTATAAAACTAATACTGTAGTATTTGTTAATTAACTGAAAATATTAATAAATCTCGGTATGGAGGTTATTATGAATCATATGTGGACATTTCAACGTGTCGGTGGATTAGATCAAGTTGTTTTTAAAAATACAAATGACATTATCAATTTATCTAACTTAGATCCCAAATTATGGGTAGCACTTAGTTGCCCAACAACAGGCCTCAACTTTGATGAAAGAACACTTGCTCTACTTGATGTTGATCAAGATGGACGGATTCGTATCCCCGATATTTTAGATGCAATTAGCTGGACCAACGATAAAGTAGTATCTTTTGATAAGATCTTACAGTCATCCGATATACTGCCCCTTAATCAAATTGATACTACAACGCAACCAGGCCATAAACTAGTAGTTACCGCGCATAGCATCTTAGCCAATTTAAATAAAAACCAACAAGATTATTTAACTCAAGATGATGTGCAACAATCTATTAAAATTAATGCCAGTAAACTTTATAATGGCGATTTAATTTTTCCACCTTCAGCAGAATTATCATCAGCCATGCAAACTTTCATTCAATCAGCAATTAAAATTACTGGTGCCGAAAAAGATATGAGTGGACAAGATGGTATTAATTTAGATATTGCCACTACCTTTGTGCACAATTTACAAACCTGGTTGCAATGGCAAACCAATATTAGCAAGACTCAAACACCTTTTGGTGAGAATAGAGCTGAAATATGGAAGCTGGTGCAAATTCTAAAACCTAAAATAGATGATTACTTTTTACGAATAGAACTTGCTCAATATGCCCCTCAAGCGCAAACGGCACTGAATGTAAATGAAAAATATATTGTACCAACGGAAAATGGTTTATTATCCGATGAAGCTTTAGCTGAACTACCTTTGTCTAAAATTGACACTAGCAGTTCACTTGATTTAGTCAATGGTCTTAATCCATTATGGAAAGACAAAATTACCCAGTTTAAATCCTTAATTGCATCATCATTGACTAATCCAGATCAACTTACTCAATCTGAGTGGCAGCATATTCAAAGTAGTCTTGAAGCTTACACTAGTTTAATTAATACCAAACCCGAAATGGTACAACTTAAGGTAACCATACCACCTACTGGTAGTATCGAAGATATACCCGCGAAACTTATCGCTAATATGGCTGATGATAAACTTCTCACCGAATTTCAACAAATGGTTGAGCAAGATAATAAAACGCCGATTTCAGCTTCTGATGTCCTCATTTTAGAAAAGCTAGTGCTTTTTCATAAACACCTTTATCGGTTATTGGTCAACTTTGCATCTTTTTCTGATTTCTTCTCACTAGAAAAAACCGCAGCCTTTCAGCTCGGCAAGCTTTATATTGACGGTCGTTGCGCGACGTTATGTGTTGCGGTTGATAATATAGCTAAACACGCGGTACTATCCAATTATTCTGAACTTTGCCTACTTTATTGTGAATGTACCAGACATGGCCAAAAACAACTCATTGCCGCGGCAATAACTGCTGGACAAGGTGACCTATTAATAGAAGGACGTAATGGTGTATTTATTGACAATGAGGGTAATGATTGGGATGCCAATGTGGTTAAAATAATTAGTAAACCAATTAGTATTCAACAAGCGATCTGGGAACCTTATCAACGTATTGGTCGCTTAATTACCGAACAAATTAATAAATGGGCAAGCACTAAAGATGCAGAAATAGAAAAATCCAGTGCGCAAGTAATCCAAAATCCAGAAAATAAATTTGATATAGGCAAAAGTGTAGGGGTTTTTGCTGCTATTGGTTTAGCCATTGGTGCAATTGGTACCGCATTAGCGACTATATTCCAAGCAATTTTTTCATTGTCTTGGTGGCAGTTCCCGTTGGTGATTATTGGACTATTTTTGATTATTTCAGGCCCTTCAGTAATTTTGGCATGGCTAAAATTAAGGCGTAGAACATTAGGTCCGCTACTCGAAGCATCGGGTTGGGCAATTAATGGCCAAGTTAAGATCAATTTATTACTTGGTGGACTGCTTACAAGCAAAGCACAACTCCCAGCCAATGCCAAGCGTAACTTACGCGACCCTATGAGAATTGGTACTAAAAAGCCAATAATAATTTTGTTATTGGCTATAGTCATTGGTATTGGCATAACTGCGGCATGGTTTTGGCATAAAGGTTATTTACATCAATTTTTTGAGCCGCAAAAACAACAACAGATCACCAATAATTCAAATACCGAAAAGGAAAAATAGTGATAAGTCTATTACTGTTATTGTGCTTTATTCGCCGATAATGTCGGCGAACATCCCAACAAATTAATGCTGATACACCGGGAAACGATGACAAATAGCTAACACTTTTTCTTTCACTGCTTGAATTGCTTGTTCATCATTAATGTTATCTAATACATCACAAATCCAATTAGCCAGATCGCGTGATTCAGCTTCTTTAAAACCACGTCGTGTTATTGCTGGTGAACCAATACGTACCCCTGATGTAACAAACGGGCTTTGTGGATCTTTTGGCACACTGTTTTTATTCACCGTGATATTAGCACTACCTAACGCTGCATCGGCTTCTTTACCAGTAATATTTTTATCGACTAAATCAATTAAAAATAAATGATTTTGCGTTTCGCCAGCTACCACTTTGTAACCACGTTTTACAATCACCTCAACCATGGCTTGCGCATTTTTAATAACTTGCTGTTGATATGTTTTATATGCAGGCTCCATTGCTTCTTTCAATGCTACCGCTTTGGCTGCAATCACATGCATTAATGGACCACCTTGCGCGCCAGGGAATACTGATGAATTCAACTTTTTATACAGATCTTCACTACCACCTTTAACTAAAATTAATCCACCGCGAGGCCCACCAAGGGTTTTATGGGTAGTAGTGGTAACAACATGAGCAAACGGCACAGGATTAGGGTAAACACCCGCAGCAACTAAACCTGCCACATGTGCCATATCGACAAATAAATAAGCGCCTACGCTATCAGCAATGTCACGCATTTTTTGCCAGTCAACAATGCCAGAATAAGCAGAAAATCCACCAACAATCATTTTAGGTTGAGATTGTTTAGCAATCCTTGCCACTTCGTCATAATCAATATGTCCAGTATCATCAACACCATAAGCAACAACTTTATACAATTTACCGGAAAAATTAACTGGTGAACCATGCGTTAAATGACCACCTTCCGATAAATTCATACCCAGAATCGTATCACCTGGTTGCAATAAAGCAGTATAAACCGCAAAATTTGCTTGCGAACCAGAATGAGGCTGTACATTTGCATAATCAGCGCCAAATAATGCTTTAGCACGATCAATAGCTAATTGTTCAACAACATCAACATATTCACATCCACCGTAGTAACGTTTACCGGGATAGCCTTCAGCATATTTATTGGTTAGTTGAGAACCTTGTGCTTGCATTACCCGGGGGCTGGTGTAGTTTTCTGAAGCAATTAACTCAAGATGATCTTCTTGACGTTGTTCTTCACCCTGAATTGCATCCCATAAATCCTTATCATAATCGGCAATTGTCATTTCTTTACTGAACATATTGGCTCCTTGTTATCAATTAGATCAGCCTTTAAACTAGTAACAGTACTGGTAGGCATAAAAAATATTACACAATGATCCTACTCAATTAATAGTTAATTTCAATCTTTTTTATTTGTTATAAAAAAACTACTAATCAATTAAAAGTTAAATATCAGCATTTGAATATTATTTATCTAACTTTACTCAATTAAAAGAATCTTACACGGACTACATCTAGCTACCCAATCATTCGAGTCAGGACTAGAAATTTTATCTCCATTTTACCGTATTCCCAGTGGTATAAATCATATAAAAAATGGTACGCTAATAAAAACCTATTTAATTCAAGGATAAACACATGCTCCTTGATAACTAGAAGAAGAAGGATCTATTGCACCTTCACCTGCATCAATAGTATAGTTGCGATCAGAAGTCCAAAACCAATCGTCACTGTGTTGCAAAGGCCAATCTGAATTTGGATAATTACCTGTGGAAGACCATACTTTTCCCCATTCATTTAATAAACCACCAATCCACTTATCATTTTCATCTTTATAACTTAGTTGTCGTCGATAATTATTGATGTTTCTATTTGGTATGCCACCACTCCAATTAACTCTATTATTTCCAGATTTATAACTAGTATTGGTAAAATCGGATACATAGGGAAGTCGGTAATTCATTTCTTTACACAATTCTTCTGCCCTTGATTGTCTCATATATGTTCTAGCACCTAGTGATATGAACCAACGTTCCAATCTAAAACTATATAACAAATTACTTTTTGCTCTATCAGAGTATAATTTAAAGGTCATTGGTGTAAATGATTTGTCATTACTATTTTTTGAAGGTCCTTGTAAAACGATCTGTAAAGCAACACGTTTTGAAGTGTTCCCCCAACCAGGTGTTTTTGTTGACGATAATGCCAATTTAACATTCCCCCCTATTTCAGATGACACTGTTTCACCATTAGCCGCTACAACATCACTGGGTGAAATTCCATCTAATAATAAATAAAATCGTAAATTGTTCGATCCTGTTGTGGGGAAATTTTTTATTGGATTATTTATATTTTGCGGAACAAAACCTTTACTTGCAACCCAATCAGGACCATCTAAATCTTTTAACGGAGTTCCGTTAACCCACCTATCACGGGTTTCTTTATCACTAGTACTAGAGTCAATAGAAATATTCGGCTGAGCATAACAAACCTTAGGTTGAGAAGAATTTTGTGTAATATAATAACTATGACTTTTATCAGTAAAATCGGTTTTACTCGGTATACCATATTTGGTTGACAGGCTGCCATCTACCACGGTTAATGTTAACTTATATGGTGAATCACATCCATCAAACTGTTTTGACGGATCATTTTTTACAACTTTAGTCACATCAATGCCATCTACCGTTTGCCATTTTACATTTACTGTTCCTGCTGTAGTTACTTCATTATCACCATCATCATCGCCCCAATAATTATTGGAACCAGTGATTAAACTACCTAAAGTTATACTTGGATAATCTTCATTGCCTTCAGTTGATAATGGCACAGAAGTTTTGATACTGGCAAATGTATTGGAACTGCCAGATAACACGATAGGATTTGCTTCACTTGACTCATCTTTAGTTGAAAGAATCTCTGAATCATCAGATAATTTTATATTGAGAAATTTTTCAGTAGTATATAATTTGGTTGCGCCTTCATCAAATGTTAAGTATGGTGCTGTGCCATTTATTAGACCAATAGTCTGAGTGGTTATCGCTACTGAGCTCTTTACTGTTAACGCAAGTAAACTTACCACTCCCATTAAATAATAAGTTACTAACCAAAATCGATAACTTAAAATAGAAATAACCAACATTAACGTATTACATTTTGAAGATTTACAATCCATTGTTTAATTTATTTTTATTCCTATAACTACTCAAGCAAATCATATTACTTAGGGAAATAAAATAGTAACTAGCTATAATTTCTAACCTAAACGAAAATAATTTGACAAAAAAAACCATTAATTTAGATAAAAACGGTAATATATTCTTACAGTAAATCTACATATAATTTATCTAAATTGAAATAAATCAATAAATTTACCACTTATAGAAGTATATCTTACCTTATGATTAAAAATCTATTGAAATTTTTTATTTTTTCAGCATTAAGTATATACTAATGTTAAATTTATTTTTGAGTTATTATTCTAAATGCCTTTAGCTACACTGACTGTTATACCTTTTTTTATGTTGACCATTGTTTTTGCTTCACTGTTCCAACAAAAAAAATGGCAATTACTAACCATAATATCAATGGCTATACTTATCACTATGGAGCTCACATCCATTTATTTTAGTGGTGGCTTTATTGATTACCAGTTTTACGTTAATTTGAATATTAATGATATTATTGAAGGGTTATTTATCTTTAAGTTACAAGCGGTTTTGGTCATAGTAGTTTTTTTGGCCTTATTATGGCTTTTAGCCAAATTAGCCAATTTATTAAGAGATAAATGCCGATTACTATTACGATTGTCATTAGCTGTTTTAGCCATTATTTCAATTAGTTATCATAATGGACCATTAAGTCGCTTATTTGAAATATATCAGGTAACCAGTGCGCCTCGTCAACCATTTGCACAAGCATTACAATCGCTAAAAATGCATGACTATCCCAACAAGAATCAACTTATTAGTCATAAAGGCAAAAATATTATTGTGTTGTCTTTAGAATCTTTTGAACAAGGTTTTTTTGATTTTAACGATATAACGCCAAATCTAAAACAATTGCGTGAAAATTATACCTTCTTTCCAAACATGCCGATGAGTGCAGGTAGCAGTTGGACCACTGCTTCAATGTATACCTATATGACTGGTATGCCTTTTTTAATTGGTGGTTATTCTACCACACCATTAATGAAAGCTAATGCGACTAAGTTAGTAAGCTTAGCTGATGTGTTAAAGCAAGCTGGCTATCAAACACGCTATGTGATGGCTAGTCCAGATTTTGCAGCAATTGGACATATTGCTGAACTGCTTGGCACGCAAGTAATCTCCGAAAAAAATTATGTTGGCCAATACCCTAAAGCACCTTTTGGATTATATGATAAAGATATTTTAGATATTGCGCAAAAACAGATTGCCGACCTGAGTCAAAGTGATCAACCTTTTGCCTTATTTATCTCAACGGTGTCAACTCATGCCCCAAATGGTTTTGAAGATGAGCGAATGAAAGCAATCATTGCACCAAAAGATGATAATATGTCATTTGTAGCAGCTTCGCTCGATCATAATTTAGGGATGTTTATTCAAAACCTAAAACAACAAGGATTATTAGACAATACCGTATTTTACATTTTTCCAGATCACTTAATGATGGGCGCAGCTACACCAACAATAAATCATTTATCCCAAAAAGAACGTAAACTGTACTTACTCACTAATGCAACAACTGAGCATTTACAAAAAACACCCGATCAAACAATCTATCAAATAGATTTACCTAGATTGATTCTAAATGGGGCGCAAATTGCAACGAATGCTAAATTTTTGACTGATTATTTGACCGAACCAAATTTAGACAAAAAACAGTTTATTGAACAACATAAATCAGATATTGCAACATTAAATCATTCAGCCGAAGAGTTTAAATAAAATCCATCATGACACTTGATACTTTGATTTTAGTCACTATTATAAGTGGTCTAGGGATGATTTCCCCCGGGCCTGACTTTGTTTTAATAGTAAAAAACAGTTTAAGTTATAACCGAAAACTGGCATTATTCACTTGTCTTGGTGTGATAATGGCAATTTTTGTACATATGAGTTATTGTGTGGCGGGTATAGCGGTTATCATTACAGCAACACCATGGCTATTTAATACACTACGTTACGCTGGGGCAGCATATTTAATTTGGTTAGGGATTAAGGCATTACTTACTAAAGAATCGACCATCACTTATATTAGTAAGTCAACCAATAAGCAACTAATTTCGACTAAAACTGCTTTTATGCAAGGTTTTTTATGTAACCTACTTAATCCTAAAGCAACTTTATTTTTTCTGGCAATTTTTACCCAAGTATTAAATGCAAATTCATCATTATCCGATAAATTATTAGTCGCATGGATTATTTGGGTGGAAGCAGTTTTTTGGTGGCCATTTGTGGTATTTATTTTTCAAACACAGGCTATACAACGACGTTATTTTAAAGCGCAGTTCATAATTGATAAGTTATTAGGTGTTATTTTGACCACTCTTGGTATTAAAGTTGCATTAGGCTTTTAATATTGGTGCGGTTTTTATACTGAAACATATAGCATACCTGAAACTTTTTTACAAATTGAAACTAGTGGCATTTTCTTTTTTGAATATTTAACTGTTAATTGTTAAACTGCTTATTTAATAAATAGTTAACTGGTTAACAATCTACTTTACTCACAATTATAAAAACAGTTAGTTTTTAATACACACTTTTAGGCTATTTAAAATGGATAAATTATTACAATATGGTCGAGAACTGCTTGAATTAGAACTTCATGAAGCGCAAAAATTACCGAATCGACTAGGCAATGATTTTATTAAAGCTTGTCAGCTTATTTTAGCCACTAAAGGCAAAGTGGTGGTGTCGGGTATTGGCAAGTCTGGGCACATAGGTAAAAAAATTGCCGCATCTTTAGCGAGTACTGGTAGTCCAGCTTTTTTTATGCACCCCTCTGAAGCTTTGCATGGCGATCTCGGTATGGTGACCGAAAATGATGTGGCTATTTTAATTTCCTATTCCGGTCGAGCTAAAGAATTCAATTTTATTTTACCCATTCTTGCCGCTATGAATATCCCGGTTATTGCTATTACTAGTGGATTGGACTCACCACTTGCCAAATCGGCACAAGCTGTTTTGGATATTTCCATCGAAAAAGAAGCATGCCCGATGGGACTCGCTCCAACTTCAAGTTCCACTAATACATTATTAATGGGGGATGCTCTAGCCATCGCCGTTATGCGAGCGAGAGGATTTAAAGAGGAAGATTTTGCCCGTTCTCACCCAGCAGGTAGTTTAGGCGCGAAATTACTTAATCATGTTAAAGATGTCATGCGCACTGGTGATGCTATCCCTAAAGTTGGTCAATCAGCAACGGTATTAGATACCATGTTAGAACTGAGTCGAACTGGCCTGGGTTTAGTTGTGATTTGTGAAGATCATAACAAAATGATTGGCGTCTTTACCGATGGTGATTTAAGACGCTTATTATTAAAAAATGGTACTCTACAAGATAGTATTAAGGCTGTAATGACCAGCCCGGGTTATCGAATACCCGAAAACTGGAAAGCCGTTGAGGCTTTAAAATTATTCAATGACCACAATATCACTGCAGCTCCTGTGGTTAACACTGAAGGAGAATTAGTAGGCGCATTAAATATTCATGATTTGCACCAAGCGGGAATTAGCTAAAACTATTGATAAATACCTATTGCAAAAAGGGGCTATCTATTGAGATAATTACCGACCTAAATTTTTGTCGTTAGACGGAGATCCAAGAAAAGTTACACAGTTTATAACCAAAGTGATTTATAAATCATGACAAGTTAATATTGTGTTGTATATTTTAACCAAAATTAATAGATGATGAAACTACAATGGCAGAAAAGCGAAATATCTTTCTAATTGGTCCTATGGGTGCGGGGAAAAGTACTATAGGTCGACAAATTGCACAACAGTTAGGCATGGAATTTTTTGATTCTGATCAAGAAATCGAGAAACGTACTGGTGCTGATATAGCATGGATTTTTGACTTGGAAGGTGAAGACGGATTCCGTGCCAGAGAAGAGAAAGTTATTAATGAATTAACAGAAAAACAAGGCGTTGTCCTTGCAACTGGTGGTGGTTCTGTTTTATCTAAAGAAACCCGAAATCGTTTATCGGCTCGCGGTATTGTGGTCTATTTGGAAACCACTATTGAAAAACAAATGGCTCGAACTCAGAAAGATAAACGTCGACCATTATTACAAGGTGGTAATACTCCTCGTGAACTTTATGAAGAACTTGCTGGCGAACGAGAACCACTTTACGAAGAAATCGCCGACATTACTATCAAGACAGATGAACAAAGTGCTAAAGGTGTAGCAAGTTACATTATTGAAAAAATAGAGCAAATCTAAAAACCTTTATTTCAATAAACATAATGTTAATTATAAAGAAGCAATGAACTGATTGACAGGTGAAGGAGTTAATATGCGTGTAGATAAAGATGATCGCTATATAGCTGAACAATCTAATAAGGACTCCACGCCCTCATTAAAATTACCAAGCTTTGTTAATAATTTTCCAAAGAGAAAATTAATTATTTTGGGTTTAGCAATTGTCATTATTTTTTTATTACTTAGTTTGATTTTATACCGTTCTCCACAAAAAAAAGAACCAACATCATTAACGCCACCAATCGTTAATGATGTAGCATCTACCGATGTTAACAATAATGCACAAAACGATTCTTATGCATCGCTTACTGATTCACAAGTTATCTCTATTTTAAATCAACCATCAAAAATGGAAGAAAATATTGAAATTATCGATAACACAACTACTTATGGGGATAAGCAATCTGTATCATCTGCAATGAATTCGTCAACTGTTAGTTCAGAAAATAACATTACCAAAGCGAATCAAAATACTGATGAAACAAATTCTATTAATCCCAAAGTGACAGATAACAATTTAATTCCAAAGGTCAATATAAAAAACGATCACTATACTATTCAACTTAGTGCATCGGCCTCAGCTGAAAACTTGAGAAAATTCGCTAAACAAAATAGCATTACTGACTATAAAATATATGAAACAAAACTAAATAATAGCCCATGGTTTGTTTTAATAAAAGGTGATTATTCCTCGACTAATGAAGCAATAAAAGCACTTAAATCTTTACCACATACGCTACAAAAAGATAAACCATGGGTCAAATCAGGTGCGACTATTAATAAAGAAAAAGCAATAAAATAAAGGATATAGTTCATTTATCCTACCAACAACACAATAGGAGTATCCGTTGAAGAAACAACGAGCCTTTTTAAAATGGGCTGGCGGAAAATATGAGCTTGTAGATACCATCAGACAGTATCTACCAGAAGGGAATCAATTAATTGAACCCTTTGTCGGTGCAGGTTCTGTTTTCTTAAATACCAACTATAAAAGTTATATTTTAGCGGACATCAATCATGACTTAATTGCGTTATTTAATCTGCTTAAATCAAAACCACAAGAATTTATCGACGATCTTAGACTTTTTTTTAAGAAACAAAATAATCAAGCTGAAGCATTTTATCAACTGCGCGATTTATTTAACGGCAGTAGTGATCAATACCTACGATCACTTTTATTTGTTTATTTAAATCGACACTGTTATAACGGCTTATGTCGCTATAATAATAGCGGTAAATTTAATGTGCCTTTTGGTCGCTATAAAACGATTTATTTTCCTGAAAAGGAATTGTATTTTTTTGCTCAAAAAGCGCAAACTGCGCAATTTATTTGTGCTCCTTATCAGGATGTAATGAAAATGGCCAAAAAAAATTCAGTCATTTATTGTGACCCTCCTTATCTTTCTTCGAACGAGTCTGCTGGGTTTACTGCGTATTATTCGAATAACTTTGGATTTGAAGAACATAGAAAGCTATCATGTTTAGCTGAAAAAATAGCCCATAAAAATGGAATTCCGGTGTTAGTGTCTAATCATTATACAGATGACACCAAAACACTATATAATAAAGCCAGTTATTTGTATCGCGCCGAAATGCGACGTTCAATTAGTTGTGCTGGCGAAGGACGTAAAAAAATTGATGAGATTTTAGCGTTATATGAATGATCTTAAATGAGTTTACGTATAAGCTCCATCAAGAGGTAGATTATGAAACAATTTATTATTGCCCCATCAATACTTTCGGCCAATTTTGCCTGTCTTGGCGAAGATACGCAAAAAGTATTAGATGCGGGTGCTGATGTGGTGCATTTTGATGTCATGGATAATCACTTTGTGCCCAATTTAACTATGGGTGCCATGTTTTGCCAAGCATTACGTGATTATGGTATTACCGCCCCCATTGATGTTCATTTGATGACCTCACCGGTTGAAGAGCTAATTGTCTCTTTTGCCAAAGCAGGAGCAACCAATATTTCCATTCATCCAGAAGCAACCATACATCTTGATCGTTCTTTACAATTAATTAAAGATCATGGTTGCACAGCAGGTATTGTACTTAATCCTGCTACACCTCTTGATTATTTGGATTATATCATTGATAAAATTGACATTATTTTATTAATGGGGGTTAATCCGGGTTTTGGCGGGCAATCATTTATTCCCACAACTTTAAAAAAATTACAACAAGTTAAACAACGCATCTTACACTCTGGCTGTGATATTCGCTTGGAGATTGATGGTGGTGTAAAAGTGGAAAATATTGCTGAAATAGCCAAAGCTGGAGCCGATATGTTTGTAGCTGGTTCAGCTATATTTGGGCAACCAAATTATAAAACCGTTATTGATGCAATGCGCAAAGAGTTAGCAGGAGTTAAGCATGCGTAAATTAGATGATATACAAGCCATAGCATTTGATCTGGATGGAACTTTAGTTGATAGCGTACCGGGACTAGCACTGGCTCTACAACTGATGTTAGCTGATTTAAAATTACCGACCGTGACTAATGAACAAGTCAAAAACTGGGTGGGTAATGGCCTTGATGTAATGTTAGAACGAGTATTTACCTCAATTAAAGTCGAATTATCACAACAACTTTTTACTGACGCTAAAAATCTATTTAATAAACATTATGATAAAGTCATTGATGCAGAAACAAAATTGTTTCCGCATGTTAAAGAAACCCTAGACACCCTTTATAAAAATCATTATCCGTTAGCATTAGTTACCAATAAACCAGCACAATTTTTACCGGCGTTACTAACCTCATTAGGGATTAAAGACTATTTTACTTTAGTACTTGGTGGTGGTGATGTCATTAAGTTAAAACCACACCCAGCGCCACTTTATCAAGTAATGGCCACTTTCGGTTTGTTTAATGATCAACTCCTCTTTGTTGGTGATTCTAAAAATGATATTAGTGCGGCTAAAAATGCCAACTGCCCAACAGTTGCTTTAAGTTATGGTTATAACTATGGCATCTCCATCGCTACTAGCCAGCCAGATTTTTTATTTGATGAATTTAAAGATATTTTAACTATACTACCTCAGCCTAAAGCTGACGCAAAAAAATAATTAGCATAAATTAGGAATAAATTATGAGTAAACCTATTGTCTTTAGTGGTGCCCAGCCATCAGGAGAACTTACACTTGGTAACTATTTAGGCGCATTAAAAAATTGGGTCGCCTTGCAAAGTGAATATGATTGCGTTTATTGCATTGTGAATCAACATGCGATTACCGTTCGTCAAGATCCAATCAAATTACGCAAAGCGACACTAGACACAATGGCACTTTACTTAGCCTGTGGCATCGATCCTCAAAAAAGTACTATTTTTGTGCAATCACATGTCCCGGCACATGCTGAATTAGGTTGGGCATTAAATTGTTACACTTATTTTGGTGAACTTAGTCGTATGACTCAATTTAAAGACAAATCATCACGTTATGCAGAAAACATTAATGCTGGATTATTTGATTACCCGGTCCTTATGGCTGCCGATATTCTTTTATATCAAGCCAATTTAGTTCCGGTTGGTGATGACCAAAAGCAACATTTAGAATTATCCCGGGATATTGCCATGCGGTTTAATGCGCTTTATGGTGAGATTTTTACTGTTCCGGAACCATTTATTCCTAAAGTTGGTGCCCGAGTAATGTCACTGCAAGAACCGACTAAAAAAATGTCTAAATCAGATACTAACCGCAATAATGTCATTGGATTACTTGAAAATCCTAAAGATGTTGAGAAAAAAATTAAACGAGCAATAACTGATTCAGATGAACCGCCTGTTGTTCGTTATGACCTTAACAATAAAGCTGGCGTGTCGAATCTGTTAGATATCTTAACTGGTGTAACAGGTAAAACCATTGCCGAACTTGAACAAGAGTTTGCCGGTAAAATGTATGGTCACCTAAAAACAGAAGTTGCCGAGCAAGTTATCAATATGCTGACAACATTACAAACCAAATATCACCAATACCGTAGTGACGAAAATTACCTGTTCGCTATTATGCAAGAAGGTGCCGAAAAAGCTCGATCTAAAGCCGAACCAACGTTGAAAAAGGTATATGACGCAATTGGTTTTGTCTAAACAAAATAATTAACTATCATCTCAATTGAGTTGTAGGCAAGGTATTATAGTCATTTTAATGATACAGTGGATGGGCTATGAAGATTATCATTCTTGGTGCAGGACAAACAGGTAGCGCGCTGGCTGAATATCTAGTTACCGAAAAACAAAACGATGTTACTATCGTTGATGAAAATCAGGATAAACTACAATCTTTGCAAGAACGTTTTGATTTGCAAGTAATCTTAGGTAAATCTTCCTATCCACAAGTATTAGAAAGTGCAGGTGCTGAATCAGCAGATATGCTGGTTGCAGTCACTAATTCTGATGAAGTTAATATGATGGCATGTCAAATTGCCCATGTACTTTTCAAGGTGCCGCAAAAACTCGCACGAATTCGAGCACCTGAATATAATGATGAAAATTATCCTTTTTTTAACCAAGATTGTATATCGATTGATCATATCATCGCCCCAGAAAATCTTATCACTAACCATATTAGCCAATTAATCCAATATCCAGGGGCACTACAATTTGCCTCTTTTTATGACAACCGTGTCTGCTTGGTTGCTGTCACCGCTTATTATGGTGGGGCACTAGTGGGGAGTGAACTTTCAGAACTGAAAGAGCATTTACCGCATGTTGAAGCAAGAGTCGTGGCAATTTATCGTAAAAATCGTTTTATTCGCCCAATTGGTTCAACTTTAATAGAAGCGGGTGATATGGTTTATTTTATTACACCGCCAGTTAATATAAAAGCAGTAACCAGTGAACTGCAACGTTTAGAAAAACCTTATAAACGTATTATTATCAGTGGTGGCGGTGGTGTAGCGGTAGCTTTAGCTAAACGTTTAGAAAATGATTATCAAGTAAAACTCATTGAACGTAATGCGGAGCGAGCAGAACTTATTGCCGAACAACTCATTAATACCACGGTATTACATGGTGAATCATCAGATCAAGAGTTATTATCACAAGAGCAAGTAGAGTTAACTGATCTGTTTATAGCCGTAACAAATGACGATGAATCAAATATCATGTCATCTATGCTTGCTAAACGCATGGGTGCTAAAAAAGTAATTGTATCAATTCAACGCCAAGCATACCTCGAACTGATTAATGATAGTGTGATTGATATAGCAATTTCACCACAACACGCAACTATTTCAGAATTACTTAGTCATGTAAGGCAAACAGGGGTAGTTAAAGTTGTCTCGCTCAGGCAAGGAGAATCTGAAATTATCGAAATAGTAGCGCATGGCGATAATGAAAGCTCAAAATTAGTAGGGAAAAACATTAATGGCATAAAACTACCGTCTGGCGCAACAATAGGTGCGGTGGTACGCGGTGAAGATGTGATTATTGTCAATACCGATCTTACTATTGAAAATAATGATCATCTAATCATCTTCCTGTCAGATAGGAAAGCTATAACCGATATTGAACGATTATTACAATAACTTGTTTTAAACTAAGTTGTATTTTGTAAAAAAGTTTCAGGTTAAGCATACGTTTCAGTATAAAATCCTTTGGAATTAAATAACTAATTAAATTGGCAATAAGCTAAGAATTTATTAATTCGAAGTCATTTCTATGGAGTTCTAGTCAATGGTAAGGTGGGCAATAAGTCAGCATCTTACCATCACTTTATTAACTTTAAACATCGAATAAGGTTAACTAGCAACACTTAATAAGCTATACCAACAAATTGATAACCCGCTTCGTCAACCGCAGCTATTGCTGCTTCTTGCGAAATGGTGCCATTTTCAATATTAACTTCACGTTTAGCCAAATCAACGGTTACTTTAGCTTTAGGATCAATATCGTTAATTGCCTTAGTAATAGCTTTAACACAATGTTGGCAGCTCATATTGTCAACTATCAATTTCATACTCGCCTCTCTTTTAATATATAAATGCTAACACAGCAAAACAAGTATATGCTTCTTTGCTTACCAATACAAAATGAACATAAATAATAAACCTTATTATTAATATATATTGGCGAGAATCAATACTCATTTAAATAACTCTCGATAGCTATATTTATTAAGTGTATGTTTAATCGATATACTCTAATGTAACGGTAGTATTTTGCTTAAGTTGAGCAAGTAGTTCTTTTCCTTCTTTAATCCTACCTAATGCATAGACACCATCAGCTTGACCATAACCTTTATAAAATATGGCTAAATTTCCCCATGGCGCATAGTAAGTAAAATCACTCGGTATT
The DNA here is from genome assembly GCA_945271295.1 of uncultured Gilliamella sp. Taxonomy (GTDB): domain Bacteria; phylum Pseudomonadota; class Gammaproteobacteria; order Enterobacterales; family Orbaceae; genus Gilliamella. The sequence continues at coordinate 25,884 of CALYPG010000023.1, forward strand.
GTGTTTGCTTTAGGTGTATCTTGCAAGATTAGTTTATCAGGAAGATAGGCTATTTTTTCTTCCCCGGCAAAATCAGATAATTCTAAGGTAAGAGGAATCTGCTTTAGTAATTGCCTGCTAGCAGCGTTATCAAATAATTCAATAATAACAGGTTGGTTATCAATGGTTATTTTGATATCAGCGATTATTTTAGCTTTATTATTAGTAGCGTGAACTTGCATAAAAAATACCATAAGTAGATTAATAATTAGCAGCTTGTAGCATAGTTTAATCATAGCTCCCTCTGCCTTGTAAAATAAATTTTACTTTAAGTATTTGTTAAAAAAATCGGTTAATTTATCAAATGGAATAAGGTCAACGCGATCATAGAGATCCACATGCCCAGCCCCTTTAACATAGTAAAGCTCTTTAGGTTCTAAGGCACGCTGGTAAGCATCTTCACTAAACGCTTTAGAGTGTGCTTTGTCACCAGTGATAAATAAAAGTGGCCGTGGAGAGATAATTTCCAGGTCATTAAATGGATAAAAATTCATAAATTTAACATTACTGGTAAAAGTAAGATGTAATGGTTATGGTAATTACCATTACTGATTGTTTTAACCAAATAAATTGCTTTTTCATATAATCCCCATTAGTCAATGGTACTTTTTTTAACAGTACGGTTATATCGGTTTATTCATCATCTTTAAATAAATCGAAAAACTATGATGTATAAGTAAAATGGCGAATAACATAACGACTGCAGATGCAATAAAAAGTCCACCACTACCAAAATAATCATATAAATTGCCACCAATTGCTGCGGCCAAACCAATAGAAAGTTGAATAGCAGCAACAGATAAACCACCCATTAATTCAGCTTTATTTGATAATGTACGCGTTATCCAAGTTGTCCAACCAACAGGAATAAAACCAAATAAAAGCCCCCAAACAAAAATCATTATTAGGTTTTCCGTAATAAGGTGTTTGCTAAAAAAGAGTGTTATTGCTATAACAAAAAATAACAAGTGAACCATAACCATGGTGATTTTAAAAAATTGTCCTAAAAATAAACCAGCTATAAGTGTTCCAACACAATTAGCAATACCAAATAAAAGCAGTGTAAGCGTGACTATGTTTGATGCCAATTGAAGATCATTTTGTAACCAAGGTCGTAGATAGCTAAAAACAATATGATAACCACCATAACTCGATATAATTGCCAATATGCCAATAAAGATCCATTGTTGTTGTAATAAATTAAACATTGAACTAAAGCTATTTCCCTTTTGAGCGGGTATTGATGGTAACGTAAAGAGTTGCCATATTAAAGAGACTAAACCCATTAAGGCCGCAATAATAAAAACATTACGCCATCCTATAATATTCCCCATATAACTTGAAAGCGGTAAGGCAATGATAGTGGCAATCGAAACACCAGCATAGACAATACTTAGTGCTCGAGATATATCTTTAGGTGTTGCCAGTTGTAGTGTTACCGCCGACGCCATTGACCAAAAACCACCTACACAAATACCCAATAAAGCTCGGCCAATTAACAGAACGGTATAGTTTAGGGAGAATGCTACGATAAGATTGGAAATAATCACCATAACTGAAAAACTGAGCAAAATAATTTTACGATTAATATGTTTAACCACAGGAGACAACGATAGGCTGGTAATCACAGCAAAAACACCAACCATCGTGATACTCTGCCCAGCTACACCTTCACTAATACTTAAGTCATGCGCAATAGGTGTTAGCAGACTAATTGGTATAAATTCAGAGGTAATAAGACTCGATACCCCCATAAACAGGGACAAAATAGCTAACCAGTAAGTATGTTTAGGAACAGCAAATAATTCTTGTTCTCTCACGATATATAAGTTACCTAGTAATGTATGTTTAATTAAATTCTAATCACATTATTGGTTCATAACAAATACCTATATTTTATGGTGTATAATACCTTTTAGGCATAAATATGATTTTATAAGAGAATAGATAAGTGGATATTAGAGTATTAAAGTATTTTTTAGCCATTGCCAATGAAGGTAGTATTACAGCGGCAGCTAATGCTTTGTATTTGACTCAACCAACACTTTCACGCCAATTAAAAGAATTAGAAGATGAACTGGGAAAAAAGTTATTTAATCGCAGCAATCACCGTATTAGCTTAACGGAAGAAGGTATTTTGTTACGTAAACGGGCAAATGAGATTCTAGATTTAGTCAATAAAACTAAAGCCGAGTTTGTGGATATAAAGGAAAATATTACTGGCAATATTCATATCGGCTGCGGTGAAACAGAAGCCTTTAGCTATATTGCCCGCATCACCAAAGAGCTACAAGAAAACTATCCACAGATTCATTTTCATTTTTATAGTGGTAATTCTGAATATGTAATGGAAAAACTCGATAAAGGCTTGTTTGATTTTGGCATAGTAATTGAACCGGTTAATGTCTCTAATTACTATTACTTAACTATGCCAAGCAAAGAGGTCTGGGGTTTATTAATGCGTAAAGACAGCCCTTTAGCCACATTCAATGCAATAACTGCTTCCCATTTAGCTAATTTGCCAATTATTTGTTCCAGACAGTTATTAATAGAATCATTATCTAAAAATAATGTCATTAATTGGCTTGGTGATATGGCTACCAAACTTAATATTGTCGCAACCTATAACTTGATTTTTAATGCTTCAATATTGGTCCGTGAAGGTGTTGGTTATGCCATCACTCTTGATGAACTAGTGAACACCAGCGATGAAAGTCAAATATGCTTTAAACCATTTGCACCAAAACTAGAGTCTGGTTTAAATATTATCTGGAAAAAAGATCAAGTCTTATCAAATGCAAGTAAGTTGTTTTTAGCAAAAGTAAAAGAGGTGTGTGAGTTTAGTTAAGCTCACATAGCTTTAGCACCTAAACGCCTTTAACTATAGTGAATGTTAGTTTAACTTAAAACAGAGTATATTTATTTTTATAAAGTGAGGTTTTTATTTGCTGGCGGAAACTGAATCATATCAACTTAATCCTTTTAAAATAAGGAAATGATATTTATAAAATGCAATTCATAGTCCCAAACGTAGTCCCAAAATAAAAAATGACCCCATAAATTAGATATTATTATCCTGCTACATAAAGCATAAAAATTAAAAAAATCGGGTTAGCGTTAAAATGAAAGAGGGCGAGCGGTTTGGATGATTAAAATCTGTAGAAATTGACCCTACCCCCCATAAAAATAAAATTTAATAAAAAAGTGTTCACGGTGTTCACTATTTCTTTTAAGCCTTATTCTAAAAGGCTTTAGGCGGTGAACACTTTAGGATTTACTATTCACAAGTGTTCACTTTAGGTGTTCACTAAATAAAAAAACCGCCAAAATTAAGCGGTTTATATGATAACAAATAATAACAACTAACTAGGTTCTTCTGCTCTTGGTAGCCAGTCTTTGCTTATGTCTAAGTTTATTTCTAAATTAGTTTTTATACCGGTATTAGTGCGCTTCTTGATATATGCCTTTCTATTTTCATTTATCGCATAATTTAATGATGCTCCAAAGCCACTCAAGGACAATGGATTATTAAGCCCTGTGTTTCGGACGTACTCAATATAAGCATGATATAAATATTTCTTAGGGTTAAATGGTATTATGCCTAAATTGCCAATTAACATCCCATTAGGATAATCAAGAGTTTCAAGATAACTACAAAAATCCACCAAGTGGTCAGATTCGCGTTTAATCGCGGTTGCTTCCTCTGATTGTTGTTGCTTGTGTAGTCTTTCTTTCGCTTCTATAGGATTGGTAAATTCATTTAATAGCAATCTGACAATTGAGGGGAGCTCTTGTTCTATTTTGCTGACTAAGTTTAAATCTCGCTCTTTTTCGGGTATGACCTTGCCAAAGTGAAAGATTACCCTGCGTCGAGATATACCGCCGTTGCGCTCGTTAAATCTCATTGCTTCATTGTTGATTACCAATACCACGGCAGGAATTTTACATGAGTAAGGTTGCTTGTGTTTTGGATCTATTGCGACTTCATCACCACCGGTAATTGCTTTTAAACCTGCACCACTGCCCATGTAGCGCGGTTGGTCGGGTAATATAACCAATGAATAACCCACAATTAAGGCTCTGTCTCTTGCTTTCTCTAAAGCGTCCATTGTGCCTATTACGGTATTACTTTTACCTGCTAACATGGTGGCAATCTCAGCAAAAACACTTTTACCGCTACCGCCTGCGCCTGTAACTTCTAGGAACAATTGCCAGTCATGCCGATTGGCTAATATCATATATAGTGAAGCAAGGATATTTTTAGCCTTATCTTGATTGCCTGATACTCTTTTTAGCCATTTAGCAAAATTCGGCGCGTGAGTTTCAAGAGATTCTTTTTCCTTGGCAGGGTAATAATCAATATCGTTACTGACTAATAACCAATCTTGCTTATTGTGTGGTCTAAAGGTTTGGCTTTTTAGCTCATACACTCCATTTTTAAAGCAGATTACATCTTTTTGAGGTATTCCCATTATAGGCAGTGATAGCCTGAGCGATTCAACTGCTGAGCTTATCCTTAAGGGGTTAAATGGTTCGCCTGATTGGGTAAATAATTCGGCTAACGTTCGCATTAAGACTTTATCGCTAATAGGTCGCCATGCATTATCTTGATAGTGGTAGATTTCATCTGTTCCAAGATTAATCACGAGGTTATTACCATAATATTGTTTTAAAAGGTCAGCGCGTTGACTGGATGCCATTTGCGATAAATTCATGGTGGATAAATCTTTTTGCATTTTATGGTTCGTTTCGGTTTGTAACTCAGGTTTTATAAGGTTTGCATTAAATGAAGCTGAGGTTTTCTCAAGTCCAAATTGTTGCCTGTAATCATCCCAATCTGCTTTGAAATCGGTATCAGGTATTGAGTAATAGCCATTGACGGCTTGCGCTGTTTCTATCGCTTTTTCTTTCCCTGTGTTTTTGTCACTGCCAATATCGTTATCGCCTGCAATGATGATTTTAGCCATAGCATTTAGTTCACGAATAGCCTTAGCTACATGAATAAGATTACCTGCGTCAATGGCTGATATAACAAGAGACTGATGGCGGAATTGCGCTATCGATATTCCGGTGGCCAAACCCTCACAAATAATAATCTCATTATGTGAGCGCACTTTTGCACTTACCTCGGCAGGTCTGCTCAAAATTGAGCTAACTAAAATAAACGCCCCTTTTTTATTTGAGCCTTTCATTAAGTGCTTACTGCCGTCTAGCTCAATAAATTGACCGCCTGCGTATTTATTATCAAGATTCAGCATAGGCGCAAAAATGCGCCCGTTATCCAGTAAAGGTAAGTCAAAGGTTAACCCTTTCTTGGTGAGGTACTCAGATTGTCCTAATGTTGCTTTAGAGAGTAAATATTCTACTTTTTTACATACTGGGTTTTCTGGTATGTTGTTATTATGTAACTGTTCAGAAGCTATCTTTTTAAATACGGTTTTATCTCGTATTTGGTCACTTTGATTAGGCAGATTCAAACATTCCGCCACTTTAATGGATGATTCTTTAGCATCACAATGATAATAGTGTTTAATCAGTTCTAAGCCGTCACCACTACCACATTGATTACAAATATAAGTACCTCGTCCATTTTGATTATCAAACCGAAATCTATCTTTACCACCACATATAGGGCATGGGCAATGCTTGCCATTACCCACTTCAATGCCTAATGAATGAAAGATATAATCCCATTTACCTACCGCTTGGGCTGTAATTTCACTTATTTTCATTACATCTCCCTTTAATGAATAGTCGCGCCAGATTCGGCTTTAATGTCTATGGCTAAATCAATAAATAATGATTCAAGCATTTCTCGTCCTGATTGTGTTAGTTCCATAGGTTTATCACTACTTTCAAAGTACATTGCCTTTAACAAACCATAAGTGCGATTTAATCCCTCGCGTTCGCCGAAATCTTCAATCAAACAATCTTTAAGGACGGTTTTTAGACCAAGGACAATCAGATTCCTGTCTATATCAATCTTGATTCCGTCATGAATAAATACTTTTGCACCGTTTTTATTAATCTGCTCAATTAAAAATAAGCCTGCTATAATAGCCATGGTTGAATCAACTATACTATGGTGAATTGCGGTTACTTCTTGCTTGTTATCCATGATGATTACCTCCATTTGTTCCGATGTTTTGAAGTTGGTTGTAGGCGATATCTGACAAATCAATAATTGCCCGCAATAAATTGCCCATATCTGTATGCTCTATAAATGGTTCATCATATCCAGCACTTTTATAGTTATGATTATTTAAAGCAATTTTAGCCATGCTTTGCGCTTGGAGTAATTTGGCTTCTATTTCGCCAACTAATTTAAAGTTTTTATCAGTCATGGATGTAACCTCCCCAATTTCGGGAACGTTCGACTATTGGATGTAAGCGAATTCTTGCAATAAATATCAGGGATTGCTTACCTAAGTTCTTTCTGGCCTGACGTTCGGTTGTCGCCGTTGTTTGGACTACTTGAGCCGTTGAAAGGTCATAGAATTTAAATAGCTTAATTACTTGACTAATTTTTTCTTTATAATTCATTTCAAGCATGCTATTTACCTCCCTTATTGCTATGTTCGGCATCTAATTGATTAATTTGATTCAAAGCAAAATAAGCTACATCCTTTAGTTGCTTTAATAAATAGCCAATATCGCGCATATCATTTTTTAAGTTTTGCTCTGTATAATCCTCACTCTCACAAGCCCAAAACATTAAATTACCAATCGCGCCGAATCCGCATAAAATAGATTGCTGTAGTTCTTCAAAATGATCTTTAGCTTGTAATAAGTTAGAGGTCGGAATATCCGACTTATAGAGATTTAAGACAGAAAGTAAATTAGGTAGGTCAAGTTGCCCATTTTCTGGGTATAGGGTATCATTACTATTAGCCATAGCATTACTCCGTTTAATGTTTGTGGTTAGATGCCTCGATAGTGTTGGTAGCACTTCGGGGCATTGCTTTTTTAATCTAATAAACTTATTAGGTGCATAAACACTATAAATTAAGGTGCATATACACGTCAATACTTTTTCTATATTATTTTTTAATGTATAGTGTTCAAACACTGAATTGATTAGGATAGCTTTGCTTATGGCAACTGGATATAAAAATAATAAATCCTTTACTAAAGGAATTCGCTTTCCCCACGACTTAATAGAGCAAATAGATGAACAAGCTAAGAAAGAAAATACTAATTTTTCAGCTTGGGTTATTGCTACTTGTCGCGAAAAACTAGCTAAATCAAATAAGAAATAGTCTTTTAACTTAATACCACTGATTGGTGGTATTTGTTTTATTTTCGCTTTAGGTTCTTTTTTTATTATTCCCTTAAATTCCTTATTTTCTCTTTTTATGGACTCAAGAAACCTACTTTTGAAATTCAACCCCATGCAATGAATTTTAAAGAACATGCGCGCGCGCGTAGTGACCACCGAAAAACCTTGCCTAACGTGTCGGAAAATTAAATTAGTTACAGAAAAGTAGCTATTTGATTGGCTATTGATATCAATAAAATCTTCATTGCCGACCAAGAAGAAAGATTTCACCTTTTGGATAGCTTGAGTTAATTCCCACCGTTTGGTGGTATTTATACTTGCCGTAATAATGCCGTAGAGATCAAATAAGCGATTATTTAAGGCTTGGGTATATTGCCCTATTGCTAGGGCGTTAAATATTCTTAAACACGATTGGGAGATCATTGTGCCACCTCTTTAACTGGACTAATAAGGTTAGCTAGTTGCTTAAATCGTCGGCTTACTTCTCTAATTGCTTCCGTTGGTGAGCCAATCTCTTTAAATACTGTCGTTTCTATCTGCTGCAAACAAATAAGCATACCTAGCTGAATTTCATTAGCTTGTTGGCGTTGTCCAGTAGATAAGCCAATCATTTTATTTTCAGCTCTAGCGAGGTTTATATAGTGTTTCTTTTCTACTCCTTGCATAGTTGATAATGAATCTCGGCTTTCATGGTAATAGGCTAATGATTCGCGCTTAACCGTTTCACGCTTGCGACTATTGGCAAAGGCTTTTGTTACTCTGATTTTAAAGTTAATAATCTTCTTATGATCTTTACCGCGAGCAATACGGCTTATAAAATCGAACTGGTTTTCATTAAGTAACGAATAACTGACAGTTACCGCCCCTATATCTCTTTTTCTCGCCTCCTTTTGAAAAGGCAGTGAGCCGAATTCTCTTAACTCATTTTTATTAGCTCTTATTAAATTCATTAAACTTTTATGGGCAATTCCCATTTCTTTAGCAACTAATCGGCTGTCTATTCTGGGCTCTTTATGTTCAATTAATTCAATATCGTTTTTTGTGGTTAAATCTGCCATTTTTTATCTCCTAATCTGTCTATTTATTCCCCATTTAGCTAAATTTAGGCAAGGGGATACCGTCAGCGCAAAAATGCGCTTTGTTCTTAAATAATTAACTAAATAGTTATCTTTTTATGTAGACACTTATAGCAAGATTGACTATGATTGGAGACGTCTAAGTTCCAATCTAAGCCCTTTACTATTTCGTTATATAAAGGGTTTTGCTTTATCTCCATTATGCCACCTCGCGACGTTCTACTTTGCGAGATTCAAGCCAAGAATAAATTTCATCAGCTCGATAGCCAACACGGCGTAAGCCTATTCTGATTCTTTGGGGGAAAGTTTCATCTTTCTGTTCTAGCGTATAAAGGCTAGTATCGCTTTTGAAGTGAAGTAAGGCTTTTACTTCTTTTTTGGATAGGATTTGGTTGGTCATTTAGTTACCTCTTTTAAAAGTTTATAAAACAAGGTAACTGTACCGAATTGAATAACTATAAGGGAATACTATAATAGTTCAGTATTATAGTAATGCTAACACTATTATAGTGACTTAACCCCTTGCTACATATGACTTAATCACTATTATAGGTTTTTTTTAATTTCCCCTTTTTAATGGGCATGCTACTAACTCTATTGAAGATAGCTCCCTATCTGAAAGGTGGGGGTTATTTCTTTTTATCTTATTTTTTATTTGGGTTGAGCTTAATGGCTTATAATTAGGATCTTCATCTGTATATTTTCCCCAAATGTCATTTCTTGTTTTAATTGCAAGTAAAAGTAAATCATCATGTCTAAGATGTCCTAACAAAATAGGAACTTGCTTTGTTAATTTCTCAATTTCTTGTTTGGCCTCATTTAGCTGTTCTGTTAGCTTTTGATTATCTAGTTTAAGTTGATTGATTTCTTCTGTTAAATCGCCAGTATCAGTAATATCTAAAGGTAGGATGTAAACAGATTTAGAATTACTTTTTTTCTGTTCTTCTGATTTTTGCTCAAGCTGATTTAGTTGTTGTGGATGTTTATTGTCATTATTTACACAATCATTATTAGTATGATTAATTACTTTTTTAGTAATGCATGGAGGCAAAGGTATAGAATGTAAATTTAAAAAGTCGTTCACTTCTTCACGGATAAAGTAAAAAGGTTTAAAAGCCCTAATTCCATTGATATCATAATCAAGTTGTCCATTTTTAGATAAACCCCAAAAACCCACCCAATAATCGTCAATTTCATCAGTAATAATCATTCTTTCATAACCATTTATAATGGCTTCTATAAAATTTTCATGATTCTGTAGACTTTTCTTGATACCGTTTACTGGGTCATATTCATAAGGGTAAATATTGACTGATGCTTTCTTGTTGTTTAGGCGAATAAAAGCTGTAGCTACTATGGTTATAGGTTCATTTATTAAATTTGACAGTTCTGTAAATAAATCAATTGGATCTATCAAATTATATTTTTCTTGTTTAATTTTTCTAAAGATATCCATACGCCCCTCACGCCCCTAATAGATATTTGCGCCAGTTCGCTAGGGTTGCGAATGTTCGGGGATCAGCCTAGACGCAAATAATGCTTTAATATACAGTTAGATACATTATAACACTGTATTTATATACATTGAATAAATTATGTTAAAATTACAAAGTAAAAAACAATACTTAAGGATAATTAAATGAGAAAATTTGTAAAAAATAGCAATCAATATTTGAGCCGTCGGGCTGCGTCAAAACATCAAGCGCGCTTATCAGCAAGGTAATAAATATCCCTTTATTGGGCTTTGAAATTCAACCCCATGAAAGAGGGTGTAATCGTAAGTTGTCTTCATTATGAAGATAGCTGACTTTTACAATCAAGCAATGATTTACTTAAGCAATGACTTCTATTATTAGTATCCACCATTTTAAAGCCGTTTCACTGGATACCTATTTTTATTGTGAATAGTAGTTTTGAAAAACAAACCCCATGCAAGCAATATTTAGTTCGCATTTATTAAGTATGTTTTCCGTGCGTACCTTTGTGCGTACCAAATCATCAGACTTAATTTTATGAACTGACAAAATTATAATTCTAATCAGTCTAGATGTAGTTATGTTAATTAAAAGTATTATTTGTAAAAACACCCCATACAATCAAAGTAATTATACCGCTTCTAACGTGTCCTTAAATTCTTCAAGCCAAGTAGAGAGGGGGTAGTAAATTTCTATAGCTTTAATCTTTCTACACCGCTCACCCTCATTTTTATGCAAAACCGCGAATTGAAACCTTTTTTTTAAAATTCATTTATTCATTACCATCATATTAATAAGTATTTAATCGTTCTTTGTAATATTAAGATCGCCTTAAAATATAACTTATTGATTAATAACAATAGTAATTTCATAGCATTTAATAATTTTTATATAAATCAATTTGATAACAATAGGATCAAGATTATATTTAAATGTGAATAGGAGTGAACACTAGTGAATACTAGTGAACACCAAAATATATATATAATAAGTATATAATATATTGATATATATTAATTAATTTAAAAAGGTGAATAGTAGTGAACACTTTTAATGAAAAGTTTAGAATAATGGGGGGTAAGTATAAAAAAACCAGTTTAATAACTGGCATATGTTAAGGGTGATATTTGAAAAGCACCCCTCACATCTGAGGAGTGGATCTTATTAATAATTGAAAGTGTAACTCAAATATGAGGTAGGATATTTATATCGTGAGATGGTTACTGATTGACTAGTTTTAAATTGCGGTTACCTGATAGAGAGACATTTCCTTGGCTTGCTTGCTCTACAAAATCACCCCACCAGTCAAGCATAATGCGCCGTTGTTCTAGGTAAGTAGCGCGGTTATAGGCTCGTCTTACGCTATTAGTATCGACGTGGGCAAGTGCCGCTTCAATAATATTAGGGTCAAAGCCTTGCTCATTTAATATAGTACTTGCCAAAGCCCTTAATCCATGGGCTACTAACTTGCCTTTGTAACCCATGCGCTTAATTGCCATATTTGCTGTACTGCTATTCATTGGCGCGGTATATGGTGGTTTCATGCTTGGGAATATATGCTCTCTATGCCCACTTATAGGCTTCATGATTGATAATATCGCCATAGCTTGCTTATTGAGCGTGATAGTATGCTCTCGTCTCATTTTCATTTTTTCGGCAGGAATAATCCATAAGCAATTATCAAAATCAATTTCCTGCCATTTAGCCCCTACTGCTTCATTTGGACGTGTCATGGTTAATAATTGCCATTCAATTACACAGCGCGTCTGTAATTCAATTCTAGCCATAGCAAGAGATTGCATAAATTCGGGTAAATCCTGTGCGTTAATCGTTGGCATTTGCCCTTTTATGGGGCTTTCAAAGGCATCTTTTATTTTTACTGCTGGGTTAACATCAATTAAGCCAATATTAACCGCATAGAACATGATTTCATTAATACGCTGACAAAGTCTTTTGATTGTTTCTAACTTACCATTAGCCCTTAATGGCTCCATTGTTTTTATAAAGTCTTTGGCTTTTAATTTAAAAATGGATTTATTACCAATATAAGGAAATAAATGTAACTCTAATGAGTTCCAAGTTCCTTTTAAAGTTTTTTCACTTAGACCTTTACCACTTTTAACTTTAAACCACTCTGTAGCAATCTTCTTAAATGTACTGGTAATTTCTTCATGCTTACGCTGTTCTTGTTCTGCTTTGTGTTCTTGGAGATCTATGCCTTGCTTAATTAATTCGCGTGCTTCGTCGCGTTGCTTTCGCGCTTGCTGTAGTGAAACTTCGGGATAACTACCAAAACTGACCGTAGTCCTATTATTCGTTATAGGGCGATAATATCTAAATTGCCATATTTTTGTCCCTGTTGACTTGATAAGCAAAAGTAAACCATTTCCATCATAAATAGGATAATCCTTACTTTGCGGCTTGGCGTTCTTAATTTGTGTATCAGTCATTGGAGCTATTCTTTTAGGCATACTTTCACCTTTTGGGACTATGAAATTATAGGACTATGTTCGCGTAGTCCTTAATATAGTCCCAAAAAATATGAATGTAAATGTATCTTACTGATGCTTACAGGGTAAGGAAATAGGCTTAAAGGCTTATTGTTACTATATTTGGTGTGCTTTAGTGGGTTTAAAAGAATCTTACGAAATAGTGAATTGGTGGAGCTGGCGGGAGTTGAACCCGCGTCCGAAATCTCTACATCCTTGGTACTACATGCGTAGTTTGTCTTTGAATTTCGCCTACCCGCTGCGGACAAACACGCCACTGATAAACTAGCTTGATTAAATTTAATGCTTCCGCCCCAAGCAAGGCATCCACACGATCTCGTTTAGGTTTGACTCCTCTTGATCCCCGTCCTACGAGCGGAGGCTAGGGAGAGAAGGCTCTATGCAGGTTATTAAGCTGCTAGTGCGTAGTTTTCGTCGTTTGCGACTATTTTTTTGCGGTTTATTTACGAGGCCTACCGCACCTCGGCATGCACCTTGGGTTTCGCAAATCCCGTCGAATCCAGAATCAGCCCCAATTGTGATTTGTAACTAATGACAATATCGGGGCATTATAGGTGAATTCAAGTGGGAATACAAGTTAACCGACTTTTGGTTTAACCCAATTCTTGGTGGGTTTTTCGTCTTTTAATGCGGCAATAATATTATCAACAGTACATTTTGCCATTGCATAATAGCTTTCAATAGTTACCAAACCAACATGCGGTGACAATAAAACAGGTACTATTTAGCAAAGCCTATCTAAGGCAAACCAATATCAGATCTTACAATTAGTAAGGAAATATTAGAAATCTGAGGAAACGCGTGCGTTAATAAAAGAAGCATTAAAGGGAGCACATGAAAAAGGCAAGATTTATCCATGTGCAATACAAAATCAGAGGCATTATTATACTGCTCTTGCAGTAAAATAAGATAGAATGGAAATATTCTAATTTGAATGATGAGAATTTAGCAATATGTACCACAAATGTATCAATAACCGGATTATATTATTACTCATTTGTATATTTTCTGTTGCATGTATTCATGCAAATGAAAAAATTGATACCATACCAAAGTTCAAAAATTGGATAGAAAGCAAGGTGTTATGTAAAAATCCAGCGATAAAAATCTCTATCATCGATAAAGATTTTGTAACTCAAATGAAACAATTAGGATTTGATATAGATATCACTACAGATGAAGACAGTCAAAGTTATGAAGGAGAAGTATTAATTAATAATAAATCTATTACAGTATTTGATTTTAATTTACAAAAAATAAGTTTTTATCAAGATAGTGGAGCTGTTTTTTATGCATTTGTTCAAGCTTCGCCAAGCAGTTTGAAAAAAATAATTGAAAATCATGGATTAGATAAATTTTTATTTGCAGGTAAAATTGAAGAAAATGATGTTTTTACCTTTTTGACGAGTAAACCAGAGTTAGGAAATCCATATGGCATAGAAAATCAAGCTATTATTATAAAAACAACAAATCAAGATGGTGTTTCAATGATAGGTTGCTCTAAATTTGACTATTAAATAATGGTATTAATAAATGAAAAAAATGTATAAAACCTTCATTATCGCAATAATCACTTTATTTTTTTCACAATATGTTTTTTCAAATGAACCAGAAAAAATTACAAATGAAAGTACAGAATTTCCCGCCATATCCCTCGATAACAAAAATCTAATTATATTTACAAAAGAGAAATATAGTACTCCGGATATTATTAATACTCCATTTGATTACAGAATTGCTATATCTTTATTTAAAAAAGATGTTGATAAAAAAATACCAATAGATTTAATGCCTTATTGGGGAGGTCCAGGAAAAATAGAGGATGCTTTTATTCACGATTTTCAAAATCAATCGGTATTATTTGTAATATTTAAAGCGAATTCTCCTGAAAATGCCGGAGTTCCTTATTCATCAGATTGTTATTTTGTTTTTGCTTATAATAAAACATCTAAAGGCGTTTTTCTGTCAAATGAAAAGTTATTTAATTATTTCGGTATTGGAGCTGATGTAACAGACATTCCGTTAACAAATGAAGCGATAGATAATAATCTTACAATTGATTTGCCAATTAATGCCTATACGTATCCTTATAAAACTAAAGAAGCGATAATTGCTACTTTGTCTAGCAATTTGTTCATGCAATGGATGAATAATAATGTAATAAAAGCTACTATTTTAAGAAAAACAAAATTACAAGAAGAACCAAATTATTATGATGAAACAAAAAGGTATCTGATAGAAGGGGATAAGGTTTCTGTAAAAGATATTACAGCTGGATGGTTGGCTATTGAGTATCAAAATGCTAAAAAAGGGATAATAAAAGGTTGGATTATGTGTAAAGATACTGATGTTTGTAAATAAAGAACAGAACAGACGGCAACCAACTTATCTAAATAGTTAGCTACAAAAGTAATTTAAAATTAAACAAATAGAAAAGTAGATTATTAGAAAAAATTTCATATAATGATGATGGATAATTTAAATTTAATTCAATAATTTCTTGTAAATATAAATTAGTTTATCCAGCAAGGAAAAAAGACAATAGCAATCAATTCTAATAACTATATAGGACAGTTGTATTGTTAGTGAAATTGGTGTTTACTAACAGTGAGAATTTAATGATACGAAAAAAGACATTTGTATTTATTGGTTTACTTCTATTTTCTCCAATTATTTTGGCCAATAAGATTAATCCACAATGTTATGACTATTTAACTGAGTTAGTTAAAAGTAGTAATTTCCCTTTTAAAGAAATTCCTAAAAAAACTTGTGATTTATTAATTAAAGCGGATGATCATAATACAATATTGGCTCATATTAATTATGATAAACAAGTGTTAAATATTTTTTCTGACACCAATAAAATGGCCATTAATGGCATAATAAAGTACGATACAAAACACCAACAGCTCTATAATATATCAGCTGATATCGATCCAAATCATCCTGTAGCCTTATCTTTTAATAAAGAATATGCTGAGTTATTTGAAAATTGTCGCAAAGGAATAGATACGCAAAATGCCAATAACTGCACTGAAATAAACAATAAATCATTATTAAATCAAACTGTTTTCTTTCCTAAAAAAGAACTAAAAATTTCACAAGCTGGGCGTACTTATTTTTATTCCGCCCCCGATGAAAACTGCAAAATAAATAATAATTTATTTATCATAAAAAATGATAATATTCAGGTTTCTGGAGAGTTTAAAGGATTTTATAATGTTATTTATAAAAAAAGAAATGGGGGTAGTGTTACCGGCTGGATTATTAAAAACAATGTCACATTGCCGCAGGAAAATCTGCAAACGACTCTATTTAACAAATATGAAGGCGATATATTTGTTAGTAATAAGACTGCGATTAAATCAATCAACAAATCATGTACAACTAAAAATATTTATAACAGAACTACAGAGCAAGCTGAACAAGATGCGCAGCGTTGTGTCCTTTCACAAATTACTTTCCCCTACGATCAGTTTTTAAATTTAGACAATGGTTATCAAAATGAGCAAGATTTAGAACCAAACAAAAAAATATACATTTGGCAATCCAACAATTTTAATATCTATATAAAAGAAACAAAAAAATCGTTATCAGAAGGTAACGATTACATTGAAATTACGCTATTTACTGAAAAAAACAATGGAATCATAGATCAACTGATCATTTACAAAGAGCAATATGATATTAATGCATTTTTTGTTAAACATCAGTATTATTTTATTGATCCCTCACTAACGCTTTCAATCCTGGAAGTGTCTACCCTAGAAGAAGGTACTTTAGTTGATTCCTGGCGTAATTATAAGATTAATAACGAAGGTAAAATCATACTGGTAGAATCAATGACGTGTGATGATACCATTAATGGAAAAAAAACATGTTCAAGTAAACACTTCACTATACCAAGCTGAGCAAAGTTTGTTTTAAATGAACCATGGAAAATAATGATGATAAAAATACTAGTTTCGATCTTTACAATATTTTTAGCTTCACCAAGTATTTATGCAGAGGGAAAATACCCGCTAGATCTTTCACAATTTATCGAAAAAAGAGAGCAATGTGATCATTTTCGAGGCGAAATATCCGGGGAATCTGAAATGGATAATGCTCAAGATATAAATATTCAACTTGATAAATATTGTAAAGGAACTGATAAAACTTTATCTGAACTAAAAAATAAATATAAGAATAATAAAGAAATAACTAATAAATTAAACTCTTATGAAAGTAAAATTGAATCTCATACTACTGATATAAATAGTGATTTATTTAATAAATATTTGGTTGATATTTATCAGGGAAAAACGATACCACCTAAAGGCTATACTCAACAAAATGGTATTTGGTTTGACGATTTAGGGAAAGCTGTTAATCCGCCTATTATTAATTTTGCCGGTAGTTACAATATAGGATTACATAGTTGTGGTTATGGGTGTAGGTATTATACTTTAACAAGTTTAATTGATGGAAAAGACTTTTCAAATGTTTTAACAGACTTTACCACAAACCCTGAAAATAATACTGTAACGAATTATTTTATAGAACTTTTCAGTAAACCTGATAGTAACTTATTGCAAGCGCGTTATTATGAAACACCTGACTCTGAAGATTATCAAGATTGTTATTTTATTTTTAAAGATAATAAAATTGAAAAAATAAGAAATGATATAAAATGTCCGATATTCAAATAGATTATCCTTGATTATAGCAATAACGTTTTGAATAAAGGAAAAGCACAGAATAGAAGCTATGAAACGAGCATGTGAGTCATATATAGCTATGAGTTAAACCATGATAAATAGCTATATACGATTAATGATAGGGTTCTAGTCTCACTACCAATAGCATTAATAACAAAATCACTTTATTTGAATGTGGTGCTTTTTTATCAAGATTTTTATTATTTTTTCTTCATACTAAATATAATGTAAAAGGAATAACATTATGAACGACATATCATGTAAATTAAAAACGAACTTATTATTTTTACTACTTTTAATCCCTTTTTTTGCCAATTGTAAAAGTAACTCTGAAGTTATTTATACAAATGCCACATCCAATAGCACTATCAATCAAGGAATAAAAATGTTATCAGAGTTTTATCTAACCTTTTATGGTAATGAATATACCGATAATAACGAACAATTAAAAAGGAAATATATCTCTCAACCGCTTTTAAATAAAATAGATAGTTTATCTAACGATGAAGACCTTATACTTGATTATGATCCTTTTATACAATCTCAAGATTATTCTGAAGATGTCTTAAAAAAAACCTTAAAAATAGAACCATTAACCAAAACGAATGAATATAGAGTTAGTTTTTTATTGTTTGGCGAAAAAGATGAAAAACGCACATATATAGATATATTATTAGAGCAAACTTCAAATGGAGATTTTTTAATTGACAGTATCTTAAATGATAACAATCTGAATTTAAAGAACAACAAATAGTAATTACAAGGAGAGTATTAATTGATGAATTGCTATGAGTGACCGGCCCGGCGTGACAATCAACCAAGATTGATATAACAGTAAAAAGTCAAAAAATAATAGTCAAATTTAACACTTTTAGTCAAAATAACTGATTTTAAGAAAATAGAGGGAACTATGTTTTTTTTATCAAAGTTATTCAAAGCAAAAAGTACAAAATCACAAACCGTAAATAATTGGCTACACGAATATATAAAAATCTTAGCGGAACGTAATTTAAAACCTAAAACAATTGAAATTAAAACGTATTTAATAAAAGTGATTCGACAAAATATTGGTGAAAAACTGGTTAGTCAAATTACCCCTTTCGATATATCTCAATTAATCAAAATATACACCGACCAAAATAAAGCACCATCAGCTAAATGTATGTATCACTTATTAAAAGATGTATTTAGAGAAGCGTATGCCCAAGGATGGAATGATAAAAATCCTACTGACCCAATAAAATGCCCAAAGGTTGTTGTTAAACGTAGCCGTATGACATTAAACGAATTCAAAAAGATTTTAAATGAAGCTGACAGGACAGGAAATAAACTTATGCACGATGCAATGATGTTGGCACTAGTAACCGGCCAACGTCGTTCTGATATCGCTGCAATGAAAAAATCAAATATTAAACGAAATTATTTACTGATTAATCAGTACAAAACTGGGGCAAAAATAGCATTACCAATAAAATTACAATGCAAAAAAATAGGAACGAGTTTGCTTGACATTATTCAAGCAAGCCACAACGATTATTTAATCAGTCGCCATAATAAACAAATAAAATTAGAAGACATAACCCGCCAATTTGCTCGATTACGCGATAGAGTATTTAAAAAAGACTATTGGACCGGAACCCCAACCACATTTCATGAAATACGCTCACTTGCTGAAAGGCTATACCGAGAACAACGAATAGATACCATGACACTATTAGGTCACAAATCACAAGCAATGACCGACCGCTATAATGATAGCAGAGGCAGGGAATGGAAATATTTAAAAATATAACCTATTTATGAGGTAGGTG
>CALYPG010000024.1 GCA_945271295.1 uncultured Gilliamella sp.
CAGGCCAACATGAAATATAAGGAATATAAGGAAAGAAAACAATGAAAAATCCTTACGCTGCTTATTATCCACTTTTTTCCGGTTAAGTCAACGTTTTTATTTTCCCACTATTTATTGACTAAACATCCAATCTTAATAAATAAATTAAATAAAAACAATGCACAACAAAGAATTTAGTACTTTTTTACAGCAAAAATATCATTGAAAAAAAATAAAACCGAAAATAAAAAAACGCAAAACGTTTAAAAATAAAACAATACGTCATGTAAAACAGAAACATATTAGCAGAAAAACAAGAAATAAATAATTTTAAAAACCAATATATCTACATTTTAAAACGTGAAATACCTCAAAATACTCAAATATAAAACGAATGACCACGCAAAAAAAAGAAAAATCCATACTTATATCCGTTTTTCAGCTAATTGATTTGTACAAAATCTATTAAATATGCACTATAATTAACCAATGGATAAAAAAGGAAAAACGAGTCAAAAAATGAATATGATCAAAAACAAAAATGTTAAAACATTTAAAGATAGATTACATAGCTCGATGCAAGGCTTGTCTGTTTCTGCTTTTGCTAAAAAATGTGACATGTCTGAGACAGTTATTAGAGATTATTTGTCTGGCAAAACCTATCCATCACTTACCCGTTTAGAAGTTATTGCCGAAAAATGTAATGTCTCTTATAACTGGTTGGCTACAGGTTATAAATTAGAAGTGCTAACCCCAAAAGATGATGACAATATTTATAACGAAAATATCTATCGCATTCCGGTTTATAAAAAACAGTTACCGACTAAAGAAGAAGCGCAAACACTACATTACATTCGCGAAACGCCATCAGTTATGAATTACCCAATTGTTGAAGGGTGGGCTGCTCACCGTGGATTAGATATAAAAAAATTAATTATCTATTGGGCTAAAGGTGATCTCATGTCGCCTGAAATAAAAAATAATAACGGTCTTATTATTAATACTGAAATAGCCGATATTGTTGATGGTGCAATTTATTTAATTGAATATGACAATATTACCTTACTAAGGAGAATTCGTTTAACTCTCGGTGGTTGGATATTAATTTGTAATAATAACCAATATCCCACTCTTGAAGTACCGAAAACTGATTTTGAAAAATACCATATTGTTGGTCGTGTTGTGCAAATTATTAAAGATGTTTTTTAGCCTAATTAATAGCTATAGATCACCTTTCAATATATAATCAATCGAGTGAGGGAAAATTAATCTAACATTTCCCTCCAATCCTTTTGGATAACTTCAGCAATAACAGGTAGAAATACAAGTGGCTAAAATTTAAAATTTTTACATAAATTTTTTGGTGCTAATAAGACATTAAGCTTTGTGGCACTCCCCCTCGCTTTTTAATGTCATTGATAAAATTATCAATGAACAATCTTTAATAATAAATTAGGTATGTTATGTATCGATTTTTTGAAAAAATGGTATCACCTTACCCTAAAGATGAGCCACAACCGACAGCTAAAAATATCTTTAGCTTTATTTATCAATCAACTAAAGGTATCCGCCTTTTTATATTTTTACTAATAATACTGAGCGCTATAGGTGGCGCTTTTGAAGCGTTTTTATTTGCCGCGCTCGGTAAAATTGTTGATTGGCTTGCTGTTGTTGAACCGGACAAGTTTTGGCAACAAGAAAAAGGCACACTAATGTTATTAGCATTAGTTATCTTAGCGAGCACATTAATAGTTGGATTACAAACGATCATTAAACATCAATGCTTGGCTGGAAATTTCCCCATGCGGATGCGATGGAATTTACATCGATTAGTACTTAATCAAAGCATGCGATTTTTTCAAGATGAATTTGCTGGAAGAATCTCAGCCAAAGTCATGCAAACAGCATTAGCTGTCAGGGATACCTGCTTTTTAATTGCTGATATTTTGATATTTGTACTTATCTCATTTATCACTATGGCTACTATAATCGGTCAATTAGCGTCTTGGTTATTACTCCCCTTCATTGGTTGGTGCGTTATTTATGGTCTTGCCATGTTTTATTTTATTCCTCGCCTTAGTGAAGTTGCGAGTATGCAAGCTGACGCTCGTTCAACTATGACCGGACGCGTAACCGATGCTTATACTAATATTATGACCGTAAAACTATTTTCCCATGCAGGTAATGAAGCTAAGTATGCACAAGAATCAATGGATGATTTTTTAGTCACCGTCAATAAACAAATGCGACTGGTGAGCAGTTTTGAAATAGTGAATCACTTATTAACCATTTCATTAATATTAAGTACCACCGGTGTAGCATTGTGGCTATGGACGAATCAATTAGTACAAATTGGTGCAATTGCCACAACAACAGCGGTCGCACTGCGACTAAATGGTTTATCACATTGGATCATGTGGGAAATAGCCGCCTTATTTGAAAATATTGGTGTAATTAAAGATGGTATTAATACTTTTTCAGTTACTAAAGCTGTTGTTGATTTACCTAATGCTACGCAACTAAAAGTTAACCAAGGTAAAATTGAATTCAACCATATCTATTTTAATTACGATAAAAAAACTCACAATGGTGTGATTGACGATCTAGATTTAACCATTAATCCCGGTGAAAAAATTGGTTTAGTGGGCCGTTCTGGCGCGGGGAAATCGACACTTATCAGTTTATTACTGCGTTTTTATGATTTACAAAAAGGGCAAATCAGTATTGATGGACAAGATATTTCCACAGTTACTCAAGAAAGTTTGCGAGCTCAAATTGGAATGGTAACTCAAGATACCTCTCTATTGCATCGTTCTGTGCGAGAAAATCTACTCTATGGCAACAATTCTGCCACTGAACAAGAGATGATAAAAGCGGCACAAAAAGCACAGGCAGATCACTTTATACAATCATTAGTCGATGCCAATGGTAGAAAAGGTTACGATGCATTTGTTGGTGAGCGAGGTATAAAATTATCTGGAGGACAACGGCAACGTATCGCCATTGCTCGTGTCATTTTAAAAAATGCACCTATTTTACTTTTAGATGAAGCAACTAGTGCTCTTGATTCTGAAATTGAACAAGCAATCCAAGAAAGCTTGTACACCTTAATGGAAGGGAAAACCGTTATTGCTATCGCCCATCGACTATCGACTATTGCTGCAATGGATAGATTGATTGTACTTGACCAAGGTAAGATTATTGAGCAAGGTAGTCATTCAGAACTTCTAGAGAAAAATGGATTGTATGCGCAACTTTGGAAGCATCAAAGTGGTGGTTTTTTGGGTAATAATTTATAAAAATCGCTTCTATTGTCAAAAAGTTTCAGGTCCGGTATATGTTTCAGTATAAAATATCTGACCTGAAAATATGTCATTAAGTATGATTATTTATTAATTAATAAAATTTTTATAAAACTCTGATTCAAATTGCATAATTGCACTATTTTTCGGTTCGCCTTGTCTATCAGCATGATATCCGGATAATAGTTGCACAAATGCAACATATTTACCATCGGGTTTTTGAATAAATCCGGCTAAATTATAACTACCTTGTATATAACCCGTTTTTGCTCGGATTACTTCTTTAAATGGAGGCTGACTAAAACTTTTACGATATTGTAAGGTACCATCGACCCCAGCTATAGGGAGTTTTTCAATAATTTTTAGTCGAGAATTATTATTTGAAATATATTGTAAGATCTCCATCAATTTCTCAGCACTGACTAAATTTAATCGAGATAATCCTGAACCATCAGCAATCACCAAATTTTCAAGATTTATCCCCGCCTTTTTACGTAAAATTTGTTTAACCGCATCACCACCATTACGCCATGTACCGGAAATATTATAATAATGAGCTCCCAATGTTCTAAAGATAGTATCGGCATAAAGATTATTCGATTTTTTTAACATTACAGTTAATAAATCAGACAGTGGTACTGATTGACTTGATGCTAATAAAGTTAATGATGTCGCTTTTTTTGAATTACGCTCAAAAATATTACCAGTGTAAGTTATTTTTTGCTGTATGAGTTGCTTCTTTAAAATTGAAGAAAAATATGCGACCCCATCAATTACTGCAAATTTTAAAGGTGTTTTTTGAGAACTAGCAGCAACACAACCAGATAAATGGTAATGATTTTTTTGTAAATAACTTACATCGAATTCACAATATTTATCAATTAAATCTTTACTATTCCCTGCAATGGTTTTGATATCACTTGTTAGTACAATTGGATAGTTTGAACCTATTGAAACGGTGGCTTTACCACCTACTTTACCTGGTGTGATTGTGGCATAAAAGCAATTATCATCAATACTCGCTGCTGATGGTGGAGCATTATAACAAGCAGTTAAATTATTCCAAGACCAACCCGATGCTTTATCATGGCTAGTAAAAATTGAAGTATCTAAAATTATATTTCCGACAATTTTTTCAACTCCTTTTTGACGCAAAGATGTCAACATATTTTTCAATCTTTCACGATTAAAAGTAGGATCACCACTTAATTGAATAATAAGATCGCCTTTTAACCGTTTATTACTAATTGAGCCATTAGTTTGCATGCGAGTGACAAAACGATAATCATTACCCAACTCAAGCTCAGCAGCTAATGCAGTAATTAACTTCTGGGTACTTGCTGGTTGTTTAAACTGATCACTTTTATATTGCGCTAACGTCTTGGGATTCTTACCCACTGACTTTATTAAAATTGATAAATCACTACCTTTTGGTAAAGAACTAATATAATGTTCAACAGATTGTGCAAGTAATGAACTCGAAAAAAGAGAAAGAACAAATAAAATAAATATTCTGAAATTTGTCATGAAAATTTGCTCAAAAAAGGATGATATTAAAACCGTTGTATAAAGGCATCAAATATATCTTTTTTTGTTTCCCCTATCAATATATACTCAATCACTTTTATAATCATGTTCTTTAAAAAGGTTGATATTAGTAGAACCAACTAGTTAAATTATTTTATAACGAACTATAAATTAGGTGGCTAAATATGATTCAAAGCTCATTGGGTTTTCCGCAAGAAACAGTGCTAGTGTTTATTATATTAGCATTTGTTGCAATAATTATTGATCTATATGCACACCATAATGATAAACCCATAAGCTTAAGTAATGCTATTGCCTGGTCACTTTTTTGGGTTGCTATCGCTTTAGGATTTACACTTTATTTATATTTACATCACGGCAGTGAAATAGCTAGTTTGTTTATTACAGGTTATGTGCTTGAAAAAGCGCTTTCTGTTGATAACTTATTTGTAATTATGGCGCTCTTTTCTTGGTTCGCTATCCCTAATAATTATCGTCATCGTATACTTTATTGGGGAATAATTGGTGCTATTATATTCCGTGCTATCTTCGTTGTTATAGGAACCGGACTATTATCTTTAGGGGCATGGATGGAGTTAGTTTTTTCGCTGATTGTAGCTTTTACCGGAATTATGATGTTAAAAAAACAGGATAATGATGAGATAACAGACTATTCTCGCCATTTGGCTTATCGTATAGCAAAACGTATATTTCCAACGTACCCTAAAATAGTCGGTAACCATTTCCTATTAAGCCAAAAACAACTCAATGCTGAACTTGCCAAATCGGAAAATAACAATTTAACTAATACAATCCCCAAAAGCGTTTTATATGCAACCCCTCTGTTTTTATGTACTATGGTAATTGAACTAAGTGATGTCATGTTTGCTTTCGATTCAGTACCGGCTGTAATAGCAGTTAGCCGTGAACCATTAATTGTCTATAGTGCCATGATTTTTGCTATTTTAGGGCTAAGAACAATGTACTTTGTACTAGAAGCAATGAAACAATATCTTGTTCATTTAGGAAAGGCTGTTATCTGCTTACTATTTTTTATTGCTATCAAATTAGCTTTAAATGCTAGTTACCATCTGTTTGGTTACGGCATCGATATTAGCCCAATTACCAGCCTTTACATAGTATTAGGCATATTAATGCTCGGAATCATCGCTAGTTTTATTTGGCCAGAAAAGAACAATTAGTAATGTTAACAAACCACTGAATATAATTTGGCAGGGAATGCCCTGCCATTATTTATTAACTTTTTTTACGTTTTAATGAACGAAAATAATAGTTTATACCTAGAATAACAAACCAAATTGGTGTTGCCATTAAAGCTTGGCAAGTATCCGTTTCAAAAGTAAGTAATACAATTACAAAGACAAAAAATGCCAAACACACCAAACACATTAAAATACCACCGGGCATTTTAAATTGGGATTGCTGATGTAATTGTTTTCTTTTAAAGCGGTAAACAATATAAGAGATAAGAATCATCGACCAAATAAACATAAATAAAATTGCAGATATCGTAGTTACTATGGTAAATGCTGCAATTACATTCGGAACTAAGTAAATCAGAACAACGCCACCTAAAAGGCAAGAACAGGAAAATAATAAACCATTGGCAGGAACTGAGCTATTTGATAGTTTACCAAAACGCGCTGGTGCATCTTGTTTTTTAGCTAACCCAAATAACATGCGACTGGTTGAATAAATCCCACTATTTGCCGACGATGCAGCCGATGTAAGCACTACAAAATTAATAATATTTGCAGCAGCGGGTAAACCTATTAATGTAAATAAATCAACAAATGGGCTATTATTTGGTGAAATAACATTCCATGGGGTTACACTCATAATGATAATTAAAGAAAACACATAAAAAAAGATGATACGTGCTGGCACAGAGTTGATTGCTCTAGGTAAGTTTTTATTAGGATTTACTGTTTCGGCAGCGGTTGTGCCTACTAACTCAATACCTACAAAAGCAAAAATAGCTATCTGAAAGCCAGCAAAAAAACCCATACTACCATGAGGAAAGAAACCGCCATACTCCCAAAGATTCGAAAACGCTGCTGTAGTATTAGTTTGTTCAGAATGAAATGAGGTAAAAATTAATCCAAGACCAATAATAATCAACGCCAAAATCGCAATAATTTTAATCATTGAAAACCAAAATTCTGTCTCACCGAACATTCTTACGGTTAATAAATTTAATATTAATAATACCGCAATTGTCAAAAACATGGGGATCCATGCTTGTAAATCGTCAAACCAATGTTGTGCATAACCAGCAATAGCTATTACATCAGCTATACCAGTAATAACCCAGCAAAACCAATAAGTCCAGCCGGTAAAAAATCCAGCCCAAGGCCCTAATAAGTCAGTGGCAAAATCACTAAAAGATTTGTAGTGTAAATTTGAAAGTAGGATTTCCCCCATTGCACGCATAACAAAAAACAAGATAAAACCTATAATCATATAGACAAAAATAATAGATGGTCCAGCTAGACTAATTGTCTTACCAGATCCCATAAATAAACCAGTACCAATCGCGCCACTAATTGCAATTAACTGAATATGTCGGTTGGAGAGATTTCGCTTAAGATCATGATTTGAATTTGTAACGCCCATCTTTATTATTACCTTTCTTTTTAACATTTCTCAAGTTTATATAAGAATATAGGACTATAAAGATTAAAGTATCAAATCGCAAGCTGAATTGTTATGAAAACTTTTTATAGTAACATACTAATTATTGGTAGTTTCTTATAATAGAAGAGTGTAGCATAACTGCCTAAATTCAATTATTTATTTTATTAACAACTAATATGAAAGAAAATCACCTTTATTCTCGTTTTTATGTTTTATGTATATTATTGATTTTATCGCTATTAACCGGTTGTCAAAGCAATTTGGCTAAGCCTAATAAGCAAGGTCAACAGTACATAGACGGGCGTCTTTCAGCTCCATTGAATATTAACTATCCCCAACTCACTACTCCTATTAATATTTCAGATTATATCATCCAAGTAGCAAAAATTAAGAGTGCATCACCATCTTTATATGTTAAAAACGAGCATATCTATAATGCAATAGATACCTGGATTAATCGTGCATTGGGTACAGATGAGTTTAAAAAAGTTGGATTAAATAGTTATGAAATGTCAGGACAAGATGACTTTGGTAATGTACATTTAACCGGTTATTATACCCCAATCATCAAAGCTAGATATCAACCAACTGCCGAATTTAAATATCCCATTTATGCAATGCCAAACCAAACTAAAAAACGCTTACCAACCCGTGAACAAATTTATAATGGTGCTTTAGCTAACAAAGGACTTGAACTAGCATATACTAACTCTTTGATGGATAATTTTATCATGGAAGTACAAGGTAGTGCTTACATTGATTTTGAAGATGGTAACCCATTAGTTTTTTTCAGTTATGGTGGTAAAAATGGTCATAGCTATTCAAGTATAGGACGATTGCTTGTTGAACAAGGTGAAATAAAAAAAGAAAATATGTCAATACAATCGATAAGAGAGTGGGCGAAAAATAAAAGAGAAAAGCAACTCAAAGCATTATTAATTCAAAATCGTTCATTTGTGTTTTTTAAACCGCAATATAACGCCGAAGTAAAAGGTGCGGCGGCAGTACCTTTAGTGGCAAACGCATCGCTAGCATCTGATAAATCATTGATTCCAACTGGTTCAGTGGTATTAGTTGATGTGCCACTTTTAGATAACGATGGTCGTTATCGTGGTAGACGAGAAACACGTTTAATGGTCGCGCTTGACGTAGGTGGCGCTATTAAAGGTCAACATTTTGATCTTTATCTGGGTGTCGGTGATAAATCAGGAAAAGTAGCTGGTTATTATAACCACTACGGTCGTGCATGGGTAATAAAGCCTTAAATCAACATCATCGACGCCATTAATATAACCTGCTAAAATGAAACGATAAAAGCAGATTTAAGGATAATTCATGAGACTTTGCGATCAAGATATTGAAGCCTATTTACGCAGTGGTAAACTGAAAATAACACCTCAGCCGGCATCAAGTTGTATCAATGGGGTGACTGTTGATGTACGATTAGGTAACCAATTTAGAACTTTCAAAGAGCATACTACCCCTTATATAGATTTAAGTGGACCAAAAGAAGAAGTATCTGCAGTTTTGGAACGCGTAATGAGCGAAGAAATAGTGCTTAGTGAAAAAGAGGCTTTTTATCTCCATCCAGGAGAGTTAGCTTTAGCGGTGACATTAGAATCAGTCACCATTCCAGATAATTTAGTTGGGTGGTTAGATGGTAGATCCTCCTTAGCACGACTTGGTCTTATGGTTCATGTAACAGCGCATCGGATTGATCCTGGTTGGCAAGGTCAAATTGTGTTAGAATTTTTTAACTCGGGTAAAATTCCATTAGCTC
The DNA here is from genome assembly GCA_945271295.1 of uncultured Gilliamella sp. GTDB lineage: Bacteria > Pseudomonadota > Gammaproteobacteria > Enterobacterales > Orbaceae > Gilliamella. The sequence continues at coordinate 9,247 of CALYPG010000024.1, forward strand.
TTAGACCCGGTATGACAATTGGGGCTCTGAGCTTTGAAACACTAACCAACCCTGCAATCAGACCTTACAATCGTCGTCTGGATGCAAAATACAAAGACCAACAAGGCGCTGTCGCCAGTCGTATTGATAAAGACTAAAATAGTTTATTACCTTTATAAAGGAACATTAATATGATCAAAAAAATATTGGTTACCCTCTTTGTTTTAATTCTATTAATAACTATCTGTATCGTCTCATTGATCGTTTTTGTTGATCCTAATAATTTTAGAGGATTTATTTCTGATACGGTCAAAGACAAAACCGGTTATGAGTTAACGATTGAAGGGGATTTACGTTGGCATATATGGCCACAAGTGAGCATACTAACTGATTCGGTTAAACTTTATGACACAGGTGCGGAAAAACCAATTTTACTCGCTGATAATATGCGACTTGATGTTGAGTTATTGCCTTTATTTTCAAAAAAATTATCCGTCAAAAATGTCTTTGTTAAATCTGCGGTGATTAATTTCACTAACAACAGTAAAGGAAAAGTCAGTAAAAATAACGAAAATAACACCACAAATACGACAAACAATCAAAATCCAAAACCAGATGAACAAAAAAAATCATCAGATTGGACTTTTACATTAAACAAATTTGAAGTTAGTGATAGTACTGTTGTACTACAACATAATGACGATCTAATTAATTTTAGAGACATTAATCTAGTAATTGAACAAGATGCGAATAAGAAAGTTACCATTGATTTGAATGGGAATATTGATCGAAATCAACAAGATCTTTTTTACTCTGTAAAAGCTGATGTCGATTTAGCTCAGTTTCCGGCAAATACAAAAATTACAATAAACAAATTTGATTATACCTATAAAGCACCGTCTATAGCTACAGGGAAACTACAAGGGACTATAAATGGAGTATTTGATTATCAGCAAAGTCCATCTATACTAAAAAGTAAAGATCTGACTTTTTCAGTTAATGATAATAATTTTTCAGGTATGATTAATGTCAACCTCGATAAAAAACCTTATGCCGATTTACAACTTAATTCAAATAACATTGACTTGACTCCGTTTTTAAAACCAAAAGAAAAATCGAATGACAATGTCACTATTCAGCAAACTAAACCAGTGGTATCGAATGTTACCAATACAGCTAATGAACTTAGTTTTCTTAATAGTTTTAATGCTAACACTAAGTTAAACATCAAACAATTAACTGCCAACAAAATCGTATTAAACGACATTAACATTGACATCGTTAACAACGATGGGATAGCAACATTTAATGACATGAGTTTCAACTTTGCCAAAGGACATATTGCAACAACAGGATCAGCCAATGGTAAGCAAAAAAATGCTCAAATTAAGTTGAACACTAAAATTACTAATATCGATTTAAATGATTTTTTTAGCAAAATAGAAGTTTCAAATGATTTAGAAGGGTTATTTAATGCAACAGGAAATCTCGTCCTAAATAACTTGACAACATCTAAATTATTAGAAAATTTGCAGGGTAATATGGCTGTTACAGTAACAAATGCCAGATTAAACAATATTAATATTCCCGATATCATTGAAAATGCTGCCAAACAATTTACCAAAGATATCGCGACAGCTGAAGATCGCAAAAAATATACTGAATTTCATAAAATTGCGGCTAATGCCAATCTATCTAATGGCAATATGCAACTCACTTCATTAACCGCCAATTCCGAAACACTCGATGTGATTGATGGTTCAGGGCATGTTGGTATGATTAAAAAGGACCTAGACGTCAACTTAAACATTAAAATGTTAGGTGGTTGGAATGGTAAAAGCGAAACTATTGCAAAACTTCAACAATTAACTATTCCACTACGTATTTATGGACAATTTACTAATCTTAGTTACCAAATTGACATGAATAAATTAGTCAAGGATTTATTTGATAATAAATTGCAACAAGGTTTAGATAAACTACGAAATAAACTTGAACATCAAGATTCTAAAAATAATTCAAAATCTAAGTCTAAACAAAAAGCTATCGATATTTTAGGTGGACTGTTAGGTAAATAGGTAATTATTAATTAAAATTAATATACCTATATTAATCGGATATCAAAATTCGTTAACTTGTAAATGATTATAAAAAAAGGTGAGTTTAACTCACCTTTTTACTTTATTAATGTGGATGTTTGAAGGAATTATAAAATAAATTTACTCAGATCCTCATCAGCTACCAGTTTATCTAAATGATCACCAACATATTTAGCATCTATAGTAATAGTTTGTCCGTCAAGCTCACTGGCTTCAAATGACACTTCTTCCATTAACCGTTCTAATACTGTATGTAATCTACGAGCACCAATATTTTCATTTTGCTCATTAACCTGCCAAGCTGATTCGGCAATTTTACGTATACCATCTTGAGTAAAATCAATATTTACCCCTTCAGTTGCTAACAGTGCTTTATATTGAACTGTAAGTGAAGCATTTGGTTCAGTTAATATGCGCTCAAAATCTTCACTAGTTAATGCTTGTAACTCAACTCGAATTGGCAAACGCCCTTGAAGTTCAGGAATTAAATCTGATGGGCTTGCCGTTTGGAACGCACCAGAAGCAATAAATAGAATATGATCTGTTTTCACCGAACCATGTTTAGTTGATACAGTGCAACCTTCGACTAATGGTAATAGATCGCGCTGAACACCTTCTCTAGACACATCTGGTCCGGATGAGTTACCACGTTTACAAACTTTGTCTATTTCATCAATAAAGACAATTCCATTTTGTTCAACCGCTTCAACTGCTTCACGTTTGAGATCATCAGGATTAACAAGTTTAGCTGCTTCTTCTTCAATCAATTGTTTCAAAGCATCTTTAATTTTCATTTTACGAGGCTTAGTTTTTTGGCCGCCAAGATTTTGAAACATAGATTGTAACTGGTTAGTCATCTCTTCCATGCCTGGAGGAGCCATAATTTCTACACCTATATTTATGCCAGCTATTTCAATTTCAATCTCTTTTTCATCAAGCTCGCCTTCGCGTAATTTTTTTCTAAATGCTTGTCTAGCGGTAGAGTCAGTGTTATTTTCAATTTGTCCCCAACCATCTTTTGCCGGTGGAACTAGTACATCTAATATGCGATCTTCAGCGAGTTCTTCAGCGCGATTACGATTTTTTTCGATTGCTTCTTGTCGAATCATTTTTACGGCCGAATCAGTTAGATCGCGAATAATTGAATCAACTTCCTTACCTACATAACCTACCTCAGTAAATTTTGTTGCTTCTACTTTAATAAATGGTGCATGAGCTAATTTTGCTAAACGCCTTGCTATTTCTGTTTTACCAACACCTGTTGGACCAATCATGAGTATATTTTTCGGGGTAACTTCATGGCGCAAAGCTTCATCAAGTTGCATACGACGCCATCGATTACGTAATGCAATAGCAACAGAACGTTTCGCTTTATCTTGTCCAATAATATGTTGGTTTAGTTCGCTTACAATTTCGCGAGGAGTCATTTCAGACATAATTTATTTTCTCTTAATCGGATTAATTAATAATTGAGTTCTTCGATTGTTTGGAAATTATTAGTATAAACACAAATATCACCAGCAATCGATAAAGATTTTTGCACAATATCATGTGCAGATAACGACGTATTATCAAGCAGAGCTCGAGCTGCGGCTTGTGCATATGGACCACCTGAACCAATAGCAATTAAATCATCTTCTGGTTGAATAACATCACCTGTACCAGTAATGATTAATGATGCACTTTCATCTGCTACAGCAAGTAAGGCTTCTAATTTACGCAACATTCTGTCTGTTCGCCAATCTTTAGCAAGCTCTACTGCTGACTTAGTTAAATGCCCTTGGTGCATTTCAAGTTTGCGTTCAAATAATTCAAAAAGGGTAAAAGCATCAGCAGTTCCACCGGCAAATCCTGCAATCACTTTATTATTGTATAAACGGCGAACTTTACGCGCATTACCTTTCATAATAATACGTTCACCAAGGGTGACTTGACCATCACCGCCGATAACAACTTGCCCTTCACGACGAACACTAACAATTGTTGTCATATTCTGCTCCTTCTCTTACTAAATAACTTTATTGGGAATGAATAGAGGTAATATTGGGATGATTAACCTATTTTCAACATATTTATTCAAATATATTGAGGATTTTTTTTATTGTAAAGCCGTGTTAGGTTATTTTGATATTGTCGTTTCAAAAATGAGATAGACTAATTATTAATTTGGTTGAAATTCAATATTCATTATTTTAACTTCGTCATAAAAAGCACTTGATGGTTTAGGAATAATTGCCAATTTAGTAGCAGAAATAGCTTCCCGACATAAAGCCGGATCGCCACCTTGAGCTACCACATCTAATAATAAGCCATCAGGAGCAATCTGAATTTTTAAATAGCAAACTTTACCACTATATAATTTATTTGGATTAATGAATTTATTACTTATTGCGTTTTTTACCAAAGATTGATATTTGTTCAACTCTCCATCAGATACACCTTTCCGACTGGCGGTCTTGCCTGAAGAGTTAGGTTTGCTAGACGTTAATCCACCTAAAAGATCATTAATTACTTTATCATTTTTTGCACTCTCTGCCGCTTTTCTTTTGGCTGCTTTTTCTTTCGCGGCTTTTTCAGCGGCTTCTTTAGCCGCTTTTTCGGCTGCTTCTTTATCTATTGCAGTTTTTTCAGTGTCTTTTACTTCTGTTGTTTTTTCTTTCGCAACTCTATCTGCTGCTTCTTTGGCGGCTTTTTCTGCTTTTTCTATTGCCGCTTTTTCTCTCGCAGCTCTTTCTGCTGCTTGTTTAGCTTCTTTTTCTCTCGCCGCTTTTTCTCTCGCTTCTCTATCAGCCGCTTGTTTAGCTTCCTTTTCTATTGCCGCTTTTTCTTTTGCGGCTTTATCTGCAGCTTCTTTTTCTCTCGCGGCTTTTTCAGCGGCTTTTTCAGCGGCTTCTTTAGCCGCTTTTTCGGCTGCTTCTTTTTCTCTCTCCGCTTTTTCAGCGGCTTCTTTAGCCGCTTTTTCGGCTGCTTCTTTTTCTCTTGCTGCAATTTCAGCGGCTTCTTTAGCTGCTTTTTCGGCTGCTTCTTTTTCTCTTGCTGCAATTTCAGCGGCTTCTTTAGCCGCTTTTTCGGCTGCTTCTTTTTCTCTCTCCGCTTTTTCAGCGGCTTCTTTAGCTAGCTTTTCCTGCTCTTGTCTTTGTTGTTCAGCCAATTTTAAACGTTCTTTTTCTAATTCTTTGAGACGTTGCTGCTCTGCTAGCTGTTTTTCTTGCAATTGTTTAGTCTGTTTATCTAACTGCTGCTGTCTTTGCTGCTCTGCCTTCTGTTGACTCACTTTATTCTGTAATTGTCGCTGATATTGCTCTGTCATGACTGATGGGTCAACCATAATAGCATCAATAGATTGCCCATTTAAACTACCATAACTTGCATCATTATTGTGCATTGCTTTATAACTCAAAATAGCAATTAACACTAAATGTAAAATAATAGATACAGTTATTGGCAGACTTAACTTTGAGTTTGACTTGTAAGACATTGCTGACATTTTTAATATTTGTTATGGTATTTAAATTGGTTGAGTCATTAATCCAACAGATTTAACACCTGCAGATTGTAATAAATTCAAGGCTTTGATAATTTCTTCATAAGGAACATTTTTCGCTCCACCTACTAAAAAAACCGCTTTTTCATTAAGCGCTAATTGTTGTTTTACCTCAGCAACGATTTGTTCCTGTGGTAAATTAGCTTGACGATCTTGATCTATTATTAAAGCATATATTCCAATATCCGATACTTCAATAATAATTGGTTTATTTTCTGAAGGAGAAACAGTTTGTGATTCAGATGCTTCAGGTAAATCAACTTCAACACTTTGACTTATAATAGGTGCTGTCGCCATAAAAATAAGCACTAATACCAATAATACATCGAGTAAAGGTACGATATTGATTTCTGACTTAGTTGAATAACGTGAACGTCTACTCATAATTACTTCCTAACTGCAACAGCTTGACGTTGTAAAATAGCAGAAAATTCATCAATAAAATTAAGATAATTTTGTTCTATTCTGCTAACTTTCAATGATAAACGATTAAATGCCAGTACAGCCGGAATAGCTGCAAATAAACCAATAGCAGTAGCAATTAATGCTTCGGCAATCCCTGGTGCAACCATTTGTAATGTTGCTTGTTTTACCGCCCCAAGAGAAATGAACGCATGCATAATTCCCCAAACAGTACCGAATAAACCAATATAAGGACTAATTGAACCAACTGTCCCCAAAAAAGGAATATGCAGTTCTAAGTTGTCAAGTTCACGATTCATTGCCAAACGCATAGCACGAGATGCACCATCTAATGCAGCTTCTGACATATTGGGATTGATTTGATATAAGCGAGAAAACTCCTTAAAACCTGAATAAAAAATATGCTCTGTTCCACAAATTTGTTCTTTATTATATTTTGCTTTATCAAATAAAACATTTAAATCATCTGCTGCCCAAAAGCTATTATCAAATTGTTCAATTTGTTTTCTAGCTTGACTTAATAGTTTACTTCGTTGAAATATTATAGCCCACGACATTACAGAAAACGTAAGTAACAATAACATAACACCTTGCACTAAAAGACCTGCTTGTAAAAACAAATCAATAATATTCAGATTTTCCACTTATTTAAACTCCAAAACTAATAACTTCGGAAGCCCACACGGCTTCATTTTAGTAATATCTACACACGCAATAACCACATCAGCAGTGCTAATTAGCTGCTTATGTTGATTATAAATAGTCTGCTTAAAAATAATTGACGCTTTGCGTATTTGCTCAACTTTACTACTAATAGTTAGCATATCATCTAACCGGGCTGGAAATAGGTAGCTAATATCCATCTTTTTAACCACAAAAGCAATACCTTCTTGTAATAACTTTTGCTGATTAATATCAAGTTGTCTTAATATTTCTGTACGTGCTCGCTCAAAAAAAGCAAGATAGCGAGCGTGATATACCACACCGCCCGCATCAGTATCTTCATAGTAGACTCGTGCATTCCAATAGAATTCTTTCATATTCAAATTTCATATCAATTAATTAGTGTGCCATTATATCTGAATATGAATTCAACTGCATTATGATATAAAATCACTCAAATGAAATCAATTATCATTTACCATGATAAACAACTTAACTGAAAGAGGTGGCCTTTAACCACCTTAAGATTCTATTTTTACTTTTTGCCAGATTCACTTTCATTATTTATATGTTCGAATCTAAGTCCAGTAATAACAGCAAGCATGCAAACAGCAATAATTCCTACAAACCATAAAACATAATACATAATTATTCCTTAATAAAGAGAATGTTTATTATTCTCGATATGATTTTTATCAAGTCTTCCAAACATTTTGATATAAGACCAAATAGTATATGAAAGAACTATCGGCAAGAAGATCAAAACAACAATAAACATAATATTAAGTGTTAACTGACTCGATGAGGCGTCCCATATAGTCAAACTTGCATTAGGCATGATACTAGATGGCATAATGAACGGGAATGTTGCAATACCATAAGTAAACAATACACACGCAATAGTTAAAATTGATAAAATAAATACTAGGGCATTTTTATTTAAACCAGAACAAATAATATTCAATACTGGAAATACCATCCCTAAAATAGGTACTATCCATAAAATAGGATAATTAATATAATTAGTTAGCCATGACGCATCTGTCGTTACTGTTTTACTCAAAGGATGTGAAGTTGCATTATAATCAATAACACTAGTTACTTCATAACCATGAATACCAAAAGTTACCCAAACACCGGCTAATACAAAAGCAATCAACATAATTAGATTAGAAATTTGTGTAGCCTTTCTGGCTCTTAAATAAAGTTCACCTGATGTTTTCATTTGTAACCAAGCACCACCATGTGCAACAAATAACATTAAACTAACAACACCAACTAAAATTGCAAACGGGTTAAGTAAACCAAAAAAGTTACCCATATAAAAAACACGATAGGCATTATCGAACTTAAAGGGAACCCCTTGTAATAAATTACCAAAAGCAACACCAAATACAAGGGCGGGTACAAAGCTGCCAACAAAAATTCCACCATCCCATAAGCTACGCCACTTAGAATTTTCAAGCTTACTACGATAGTCAAAACCAATAGGTCTAAAAAACAATGCACAAAGCACTAGAATCATTGCAATATAAAAGCCAGAAAACGATGCAGCATATGCCATAGGCCAAGCCGCAAATATCCCTGCACCTGCCGTGATTAACCAAACTTGATTACCATCCCAATGAGGAGCAATAGCATTAATCATAATACGTCGTTCAGTATCAGTTTTGCCAATAAATGGTAGTAAAATCCCCACCCCCATATCAAAGCCATCTGTGACAACAAAACCGATTAATACAACACTAATCAGAATCCACCAGATAACACGTACAATTTCATAATCAATCATTGTGTATACTCCCTAATGTCCTATTCTGTTATCGGTTGTGTTTTTTCATAATGATAGTTGCCTGTACCTAATGAACTTGGTCCTAAACGAGCAAATTTGAACATTAAGAACATTTCTGCAACTAAAAATAGAGTATATAGTCCACAAATAAGCACCATCGTAAATAATACTTCACCAGCCGTTAATGATGAATTGGCAATACCTGTTGGTAATATATCTTGAATAGCCCAAGGCTGGCGTCCATATTCAGCTACAAACCAACCTGACTCACATGCCAGCCATGGAAAGGGTAAAAATAAAACTAACAAACGATATAACCAACGTTTTTCACCAATTTTATTTTTATAAGTAGCCCATAACGCAATACCCGTTCCAAGAATCATCAAACAACCCAAACCAACCATAACTCTAAACGCCCAGAATAATGGCCAAACCGCTGGAATCGAATCTTCTGTCGCCGCTTTGATGTGTTCTTCTGTAGCTTGAGGTATAGTGAGATTATCACGATCGGTAAAACGTTTAACCAAATAACCATAACCTAAATCCGCTTTATTTTTTTCAAAAGCTTCAATAATAGCTGGATCTTGATTTCCTTGTTGGATTTTGGCTAAATTGGCATAGGCTAAAATACCATTACGAATTCTTGCTTCATTATTAGCCAAAATATCTTTTAGACCTTTTACTTGTGTATCAAAAGAGCGAGTTGTCATTATCCCCATAAGATAGGGAATCTCAATGGCGAATAGATTTTCTTTATTTGCTTGTGATGGAAATGCAATGACATTAAAAGATGCTGGAGCAGGTTGGGTTTCCCATTCTGCTTCAATAGCAGCAAGTTTCGTAGGTTGAACTGTTGTTAATTCGTGACCGGCCTCATCTCCCATAATTGCAACTACAATCGACATAATAAAACCGAACATAGCAGCCACGGCAAAAGATCGTTTAGCAAATGCAGTATCACGTTTTTTAAGTAAATAATATGAACTAATGCTTAAAACAAAAATCGCTCCAGTTAAATACCCAGCCGCCACGGTATGAACAAACTTATATTGAGCAACAGAATTTGTAATTAGATCAAAAAAACTCGCCATTTCCATGCGAGAATTAATCGGATTAAAATCCGAACCTACCGGAAATTGCATCCAACCATTAGCAACTAAAATCCAAAGAGCAGATAGATTTGAACCAAACGCAACACACCAAGTAACCATTAAATGCTTACCTCGGCTTAATCTCTCCCAACCAAAGAAAAACAAACCGACCATTGTTGATTCTAAAAAAAATGCCATTAAGCCTTCTATAGCTAGTGGCGCTCCAAAAATATCACCCACGTAATGAGAATAATATGACCAGTTAGTACCAAACTGAAACTCCATGGTTAAACCTGTTGCAACCCCTACTGCAAAATTTATACCAAAGAGTTTGCCCCAGAATTTAGTCATATCTTTCCAGACTTGTTTTCCACTAACAACATATACCGTTTCCATAATTGCTAACAAAAACGCTAAACCTAGCGTTAATGGTACAAAAATAAAATGATACATTGCGGTGAGTGCAAATTGAAGGCGTGAAAGTTCTACTATATCTAACATATTTGCTCCCTAATCCTTGAATGCCCACAAAATTTATAACGTTATTTTGCGACATTGTACACCAATAATTTGAGAATAAAAATTGATATATGTCAAAAGCATTACATTTTAAATTGTTTTTTTACAGCCTCACCAATATCTGCAAGACTACTCACCACCGTAATACCCGCAGCTTGTAATATTTTAGTTTTTTCTGCTGCAGTACCTTTTTTACCGGAAATAATTGCTCCAGCATGCCCCATACGTTTACCAGAAGGCGCTGATACGCCAGCTATATAACCAATTACAGGTTTAGTTACGTGTTGTTTAATATATTCGGCAGCTTCTTCTTCGGCAGTACCACCAATTTCACCAATCATCACAATGGCTTGTGTTTTTGGATCTTGCTCAAGCAAAGCTAAAATGGTAATAAAATCACTACCTGGTATAGGATCACCACCAATACCAACACAAACTGATTGACCTAACCCAATATCAGTAGTCTGTTTTACCGCTTCATAAGTTAACGTTCCCGATCGAGAAATAATACCAACTTTGCCAGCTAAATGAATGTGCCCCGGCATAATACCTATTTTACATTCATCTGGAACAATAATACCTGGACAATTCGGTCCAATCATTATTACATCATGATGCTGTTTTAATTTCTCTTTAACAATTAGCATATCCAAAGTTGGAATACCTTCAGTAATGCACACAATCAATTTAATACCTGCTGCTATCGCTTCTAATATAGAGTCTTTACCAAATGCTGCTGGCACATAGATAACACTCGCAGTTGCTCCGGTAGTATCAACCGCCTCTTTAACGGTATTAAATACAGGCAAACCTAGATGAGTCGTTCCACCTTTACCTGGGGTAACGCCACCGACTAATTTGGTACCATATGCAAGTGCTTGTTGAGAATGGAAAGATCCTTGACTACCGGTAAATCCTTGGCAGATGACTTTGGTTTCTTTATTTATTAAAATTGACATTATAACTATTCTCCATTCCTTGTGTTGGTTATGCAACTGCGACAATTTTTTGTGCGGCATCAATTAAGCTTTCAGCAGTAATAACATTTAATTTGCTATCAGCAAGAATTTGTCTAGCCTGTTGTGCATTATTACCTTCTAAACGCACAACTACAGGGACTTTAAGACCTATTTCTTCAATTGCCGTAATAATACCATCAGCAATTAAATCACAGCGCACTATGCCACCAAAGATATTAACTAAAATTGCTTTAACATTATTATCGGATAAGATCAATTTAAATGCTTCAGCAACCCGTTCTTTAGTTGTGCCACCCCCAACATCTAAAAAATTAGCTGGTTCACCACCATAAAGCTTAATAAGATCCATTGTTGCCATTGCTAGACCAGCACCATTTACCATGCAGCCAATATTACCTGCTAGCGAGACATAACTGATTCCTTGTTTAGCAGCAATCGATTCACGTTCATCTTCTTGAGTCGTGTCCCTTAATACATTTAAATTTGGATGCCTAAATAAAGCATTGTCATCTAAAACAATTTTCGCATCTAAACAAATTAATTCTTCAGAATCGGTAATAACTAATGGATTAACTTCCGCTAAAGCAATATCATTTTCTAAAAAAAGTTTGCCAAAATTAACAAATAGTCGAGAAAATTGATTAATCAATTTACCATTTAAACCTAATTTAAACGCCAGATCGCGACCTTGAAAGGCACATGGCCCGGTTAATGGATCGAGTGAAACTTTATGAATTAAATGTGGTGTTTTTTCAGCAACACTTTCAATATCAACACCCCCTTCGGTTGAAGCCATAATCACAACCCGTTTAGTGCTTCGATCAACCACAGCGCCTAAGTAAAGCTCTTGTTTAATATGGGAGGCCTTTTCAATTAAGATTTTGTTAACTAATTGCCCTTTAGCAGTTGTTTGATAAGTAACCAGATATTGACCCAACCACTTTTCAGCAAACAATTTTATTTCGTTGAAATTTTTGGTACATATAACTCCACCAGCCTTACCTCGCCCTCCCGCATGCACTTGACATTTCGCTACCCATGCATTTGAAACAGTTTGAGATGATAATTCAGCTAATATATCTTGTATTTCATCAATTGAATTGCAGACATACCCTTCAGGAACGGGTAAATTATATTGTTTAAACAGATGTTTGGCTTGATATTCATGCAGGTTCATAGCGAGATTCCACAGCTTAATTTAATAAAAAACAGTAGGTAATTCTAATCTAAGATCATTAATTTGTGTAGTAAATAATAACCAATATTAGTGACAAATGAGAATTATTGCTGATAGTAATTGACAGTGTTATAATCCAATAATATTTCAATACGATAACTAATAGCAAAGGTAAAAAATATGGCAAAAGTTGGTATTTTTTTTGGTAGTGACACCGGTAATACAGAAAATGTAGCTAAACAAATCCAACTCATCTTAGGCAGTGATAAAGCAGATCTTTATGATATTGCTAAAAGCACTAAAGAGCATATCGAACAATATGATTATTTATTTTTCGGCATTCCAACTTGGTATTATGGTGAGTCTCAATGTGATTGGGATGACTTTTTCCCTAATTTAGAGCAAATTGATTTCAATGGCAAAACAGTAGCTATTTTTGGTTGTGGCGATCAGGAAGATTATGCTGAATATTTTTGTGACGCCATGGGAACAATTCGCGATATAATTGAAGCAAAAGGTGCTAAAATAGTTGGGCATTGGTCAACAAAAGGGTACAATTTTGAAGCTTCAAAAAGTTTGGTTGATGATTCACATTTTGTAGGCCTTGCAATTGATGAAGATCGTCAACCTGAATTAACGCAAGAACGTATAAATAACTGGGTAAATCAAGTAATCACTGAAATGAATCTTTAGTCTTTTAAAATGATTTTTTTATTTTCTGGGCATCGTTTCTATAATATATATTCAATTAACTAAAATAGGATGCAATATGGCAAATCATGATAATGATAATAATGCTGCACTGAAAAGTGCTGGTTTAAAGGTTACGTTACCACGATTAAAAATTTTAGAATTATTGCGTGATCCCTCCTGTCAACATATAACGGTAGAAGACCTCTACAAAAAATTGCTTGATATGGGGGAAGAAATTGGGCTTGCCACGGTTTATAGAGTTTTAAATCAATTTGATGATGCAGGTATTGTTACTCGTCATAATTTTGAAGGTGGTAGGGCTGTTTTTGAATTGGCTACACAAGAACATCATGACCATCTAATTTGTTTAGATTGTGGAGAAGTATTTGAATTTCGAGATGAAGTTATTAATTCTCGACAAAAAGAAATCGCTGCTCAATATGGTGTTGAGCTCACTTATCATAGTCTTTACCTTTACGGTCATTGTCACTCAGGTGATTGTAAAAATCATCCTGAACTTCATACCAAAAAATAAGCCTATTTCAATAGGCTTTTTTATTTATTCCAATGAAAAAATTTATCTTTTCTGATTAGGTTAATAATTAAATGAAACAACTTTTAAATTTTATTCCACTTATCTTCTTTTTTGTTTTTTTAACAATATATGATGTTTTTGCTGGTGTTCAAGCGCTAATGATCTCAGCAACAGTTTCATTTCTTATTCTTCTTATAATTTACCGAAAAATAGATAAAGTAGAATTAATATCTTATCTAATGATTATTGTGTTCGGAGGATTTACTCTATATACACAAAATCCGAATATCATCAAATGGAAAGTTACTATTATCAATTTCTTATTTGCGACAGCATTACTAGTTAGTCAGTGTATATTTCAAAAAAATCTGCTACAAACAATGTTAGGCAAAGAATTACAATTAGATTCAATTGTATGGAATAAACTTAATTTAATATGGGTTAGTTTCTTCATGTTTTGCGGAATAATTAGTTTGGGTGCAACCTATTACACATCAGATGACTTTTTTTGGAAATTCAAAGTGTTTATTTTACCTGGTGCTTCACTATTATTATCTTTTATATCAGGTATCTATATTTATAGAAACATGAACAAAAGCGCAAACGAAAGCAATTAATCTAGTCACGTAAGGTGGAGTATTTTAATAATGAAACAAGAAACAACTAAACCGCAAGGTCAATTGGTACTTAGAACATTAGCTATGCCCGCTGACACCAATCCTCATGGACATATATTTGGAGGCTGGATCATGTCACAGATGGATCTTGCTGGTGGAATTTTAGCTAAAGAAATTGCCAAAAAAAGAGTTGTTACTGTCAATGCTAGCAGTATTACCTTTCATAAACCAGCAATGGTAGGCGATGTGGTTTGTTGTTATGCGCATTGTATAAAAACGGGAAAAACATCGATTACAATCGGCATTGAGGTTTGGATCAAAAAACTAACCGATACCAACGCTGATAACCAACGTTTTTGTATAACCGATGCTACATTTACTTATGTTTCAGTAGATAAACATAACAATCCCAACCCTCTACCTGAGGCATTTCAGCATTACGACTGTAATAAAGATCCTATTAGTAAATTAAATTTAATTAATAGTTGATAAATATGCATTTTACTTCATTTCATGCATTAATAAGTTCACTAATTTTTCTTTTTTATTGGCTGATCATCGTAGCAACTACCTTGCGAGTTGTGTTCAAACGAAGGCCAACTACTTATGTTATTGCATGGATGCTAGTCATTTATATTCTACCCATTGTTGGAATTATTCTCTATTTCGCATTGGGTGAAGCACATTTAGGGCAACAACGCGTTAAACGGGCACAAAAAATGCGTCCAACTATCTCTAAATTTATTAATAAGTTAAATGAATTTTCGAATATTTTTACTAGTAATGTTAGTTCTGTGAGCAAACCTATTTTTCAACTTTGTAAACATCAAACCGGACTTGATGGCATTAATGGTAATCATATTGAACTTCTGAGTAACACTAATGACATCTTCGACCGTTTAATTGAAGATATTAATCAAGCAACTTCTAATATTGAAATGGTATTTTATATCTGGAATAAAGGTGGTAGAGCTGATGATGTCGAAAATGCCCTTATTCAAGCAAGCAAACGCGGAGTGGTTTGTCGGTTAATGGTAGATTCAGCTGGTAGTCGCCATTTTATCAGAACTGATGCAAGCAAAAGAATGCGTGAAGCCGGTATTATCATTATTGAAGTATTAAAAGTAAACTTATTCCGTTTTATGTTCAGGCGTCTTGATCTGCGCCAACATCGTAAAGTTGTCATTATTGATAATTATATCTCTTATACAGGTAGCATGAATATCGTTGATCCACGTTATTTCAAACAAAATAAACATGTAGGGGAATGGGTTGATATTATGGTAAGAATGAACGGCCCTATTACTACATTGATGGGAGCTATCTATGCAAGTGATTGGGAGTTAGAAACAGGTAAACGTTTGTCACTACCACAGATTACCGATTTTGCTGAACCGCCAGAAGAAAAAAAACACATCATGCAATTAATTGCCTCTGGTCCCGGCTATATGGAAAATATGATCCATCAGGTACTTCTGACAGCCATTTATTCAGCCCAAGAGCAAATTATTTTCACCACACCTTATTTAGTACCCAGTGATGATATTTTACATGCAGTTTGCACTGCGGCGCAAAGAGGTGTTGAAGTAATTATAATAATACCCAAAAAAAATGATTCACTAATGGTGAAATGGGCAAGCCGAGCTTTTTTTTCTGAGTTGTTAGATGGTGGCGTCAAGCTCTATCAATTTAATGATAATTTATTACATAGCAAAAGTGTTTTAATTGATAAACAACTAAGCCTGGTCGGAACTGTTAATTTAGATATGCGTAGTCTTTGGCTAAATTTTGAAATCACCGCCGTGATTGATGATGCAGAATTTGCTCAATCCCTGTTCACATTGTTACAAACCTACTTAGCAAATTCCGATGAAGTAAGTACAAAAGAATGGAAAAACCGCCCTGTTTGGCAACATGTTGTTGAAAGATTATTTTACTTCTTCGCCCCACTTTTATAATAGAACAACACGCCTGGTAGCTACAGACTTCATTTTATCTACTATTTAATAGCCATTTTTAGACAGATCTGGCAAAAACCGATTATTACTAATTCGATAAACCTCAGTTTTAAGTGTACCATCAGCATTTAAAGTGATTTCTCTCCATCCTGGCGCATCTTGATTAGATAATTGGAATTGAACACAATTAGGTTTAAATTGCACACAAGTAGATGGGGTTGAAAATACTGTGCAATTATGCCATTTCAAATCTTGTTGTTGATGAATATGCCCCCAACCTAGTCCTTTTATCATAGGATAATTTTCAATAATTTGTTCTAACTCATCACTATTTTTTAATATATGCTGATCTAACCAACTACAGCTAGATGTAATCGGATTATGGTGTAAAAACACAAGAGCAGTTCTATCAGAATGACGTTCTAACGTATTTTTTAAAAAGAGAAGCTCTGCTGGTGCTAAAAAACCGTAAGCTTGACCAACTACCTGACTATTTAATAAAACAATAAGCCATTTACTACCTAGTAATACAACTTTATTTTCAACAAGTTGATAATGATTAAAAACCTCTTGCATATAGATAAAATTATCATGATTACCGGCAAGCCAAACACAAGGAATGGCAAATTTTTTGATTTGAGAAGCAAATCGTTGATAAGCTTTTTTAGATCCATCTTGTACAAAATCTCCAGTGGCGACAATTAAATCATATTGCTCATGACGTTTATCAATTTCCTCAATAACCGATAAGAAACTGGCATTTGAATTAATCCCCAATAACTTATCATTATCATTAGCAAATAAATGCGTATCGGTGATATGTAATATTCTACCGTATTTTTCATTATTGACCGGAAGTTGTAAAAATGCCCCCAAAACCTACCTCAATTATTTATCAATATTAATATTTTTTATCAAAAATATATTTCGTTGACTATTTGATTAATTATAAATACAGAACTCATCTTAAAAGTGTAAATTAGATCACATTTTTATAAAAGAAATTATTGATTTGCCTCACCAAAATTGTTTAATTCCATTCATTTTTCAATAAATGATGATTAAGTTGCAACCATTGAAGTGCAATAATTGATGCGGCATTATTAATCACGCCATTTTCAACCCATTGATATGCTTGTTCACGACTTACAACATGTACCTTGATATCTTCATTTTCTTCTGCAAGTCCATGAACACCAATTGCTGTTGACGAATCAACTTCACCGACCCAAATATGTAACTTTTCAGTTAATCCTCCTGGTGAAGCTAAATAACTAATAATTGGCTTACAACGACCAATAGTAATTCCAGCTTCCTCGATTGCCTCACGTTTTGCAACTTCTTCAGGTGATTCATTTTCGTGATCCATCATACCTGCAATCAATTCTAACAGCCATGGGCTATCTTGTGTCTCAATAGCCGCAATCCGAATTTGTTCAATCAAAACTACTTGATCTCTTTTAACATCATAAGCTAAAAGAACAACAGCATGACCACGCTCTAGAATTTCGCGGGTGACAACTCCGCTCATTGAACCATCAAATTGACGATATTGAAAACGGTATTCAATCAGAGAGAAAAACCCCTGATATAATTTTCGTTTGGTTAAATTAAATACATCGTTCTTGTCAAAATGTACCGGACTACTATTAATTTTCATATTAGATCTCGATTTTTTTTAGCCAAATTTTAATAAAAAGTGCGAATAGTATACTAAGCATGCTTTCTATATACTAATTATCTGTTAAAATTAAGCAATTGGAAATACTACTATTATATTTTAATGTTTTTTAAAGAGAAGCTTAATGAAAAAAACTTTAACACTTTTAATCGGCTTAGTATTAAGCCAATCTGCCTTCGCTGAGAATCTGGTTCAAGTTTATGAGCAAGCAAAAGAAACCAATCCCGATTTACGTAGTTCATTAGCTGAAAAAGAGAAAGCCTATTCAGCAATTTCAGGTTCACGAGCTAGCTTATTACCGCAAGTTGGTCTAAGTGCTTCTTACGGTGTGACTCATGGGCGCCGTGATACTAGTGGTACAAAATCAAAAAGCGGCAATTTATACCAAGTTACCTTATCTCAAAGTATTTTTAATTTCTCTAATTGGAAAGCTTTAGATATCACTAAAAAACAAGCTAGTATAGCTGATATTTCTTACCAATACCAAGGGCAAACATTAATCTTAAATACTTCGGTTGCCTACTTTAATGTGTTAAAAGCACTTGATGCGCTCAGTTTTATTGATGCACAGAAAAAAGCAATCTATCGTCAATTAGAACAAACACGCCAGCAACATCAAGTGGGTCTGGTTGCCATCACGGATGTACAAAATGCTAAAGCGAATTATGATCTTACTGTGGCTCAACAAGTTAATGCATTAAATGATTTAAATAATGCTATTGAAGATCTACGTCAAGTAAGTGGTCGTTTTTATTCGAAGCTATCAACAATTAACACTGATGCATTCAAAACACAAGCACCGACGCAAATTAGTACATTGCTAAAACAATCTGAAACTAGCAACCTTAATCTATTAACCATGAAATTAAATCAGGATATCGCACGTGATGAGATAAGACTTGCACAAGCAGGTCATTTACCTACTGCTAGCCTAGATGCTTCTACTAACTTAAACAAAAACGAAAAATATGGTAATTATTCGACACCAAGGAGCGCAAATAATGGTAAAACTTTTTCAGGGAATAACTATGTAGGAGTTAGTGTTAATATGCCTATCTTCTCTGGTGGTGCAACTATGTCTAAAGTTTCACAAGCCCAGCATAATTATGTTAGTTACAGTGAGAAACTTGAAAGCACTAACCGTAGTGTAATTAACCAAATTCGTTCTTCATATAATAATATCTCTTCTTCCATTAGTGCTATTAATGCATATCAACAAGCAGTGGTATCTGCACAAAGTTCATTAGAAGCAACCTCATCAGGTTATCAGGTTGGTACACGAACTATTGTTGATGTATTAAATGCTACAACCCAGTTATATAGCTCTAAAAGGAACTTATCTGATGCAAAATACAATTATTTAACTAGTTTATTACAGTTAAAATATGCGGTTGGCACCTTAACTGCTGATGATCTTGTTATTCTTAATAATATGTTAGGTAAAGATGTAAGTACACTCGTTACGATAAATTAGTTCATCGTAAGATGATGGCTTTAATCCATTAAAATAAAAAGGCGATTTGATTATCGCCTTTTTATATTTTTTAGCTGTTTTTCAAGTTTAATTACTATTTAAATTAATTTTGATTGTTAATTATTACTATTATTCAATTAATAACATTAATGATACAGACGCTAGATGTTAGAATCTAACACAAATTCAATAAACAACTTCAGTTTTGGTAAGCGTTGTGCATCAGCAGTATAAATCAAATGCATTTTTTTAGCCGGTGGCAAATACCCTTGTAATATTGGTAATAATTTTTTTTGTTTAATTAGATCACCAAGCATAAATTCTGATAACATCGTGATCCCTACCCCTTCAACCGCGGCCGACGCTAACACCGAAGTATCATTACTCTTAAAAGCACCGGAGATAGGAATTTGCACTAATTTACCGTTAATAGTAAAAGGCCAAATATTATCATTACCGTTACGATTAACATATTGATAAATCAAGCATTGATGATCTTTTAGTTCATAGGGGGTTGCCGGAATACCATACTCAGTGATATAACTCGGTGATACGGCGAAAATGGGCTGATAAGGACTAAGTTTACGGGCAATTAACCCTGAATCATTCAATTCACCGACACGAAAAGCAATATCAAATTCCTCTTTAACTAAATCAACATAACGATCACTGAGTTGAACATCAACATTAATTTTTGGATAGCACTTCATAAATTGGCTAATTAAAGGTATCAAAGTAAACCGACCAAAACTTAGTGGCGCACTAATTCTAATTCTCCCCTTAGGCTCTTCACTAAACTGCTGTGCCAAGGTTTTAGTCTTCTTAACTTCGCCAAGAATAACTAAACAGCGATCATAATATTGTTTGCCAAATTCAGTTAACATTTGTGAACGAGTCGTTCGATTAAGTAATTTTAATCCTAAATAGCTTTCTAAAAAGGCTATGTATTTAGCGACCATTTGTGGTGAGGTATTTAACGAAATGGATGAAGTAGCAAATGAACCAGTCTTTACCGTTAATACAAATGCTTCCATACATCTAAATAGATCCATAATTACTAATTCTCAGTTGTTAATAAATCAATTATAACTATATTTATTATCTTTTAATTTACAAAGATAATACACCATTATTATCAGGAATAGGAAATATTACAGTGAAAAAAATTGGTATAATTGGAGCTGGATTTGTTGGTCAAGCTTGTGCAACGCTATTTATGCAGGCTGGTTACCAGGTCATGTTGAGTAATTCAAGAGATAAAAATACACTATTTAGTGTAACTAGAGGTATAGGCTGTGAAATTGGCAGTCAACAAGAAGCTATTGAATTTGGCGATATAATCATGGCTGCAATTCCATTCATCAATTATCCACAACTACCAACTGAACTACTCGCCAATAAAATCGTTCTTGATACCATGAACTATTATCCTAAGCGTGACGGACAGTTCCAACAATTAGATAATTATGAAACCACAACCAGTGAATTAGTTGCTAAGCATCTAAATAAATCTAAACTTATCAAAGTGTTTAATGCCATTCTGGCAAAAGATATCGTGAAAGATGCAAAACCAAACGATAAATTAAATAGACGCGCAATTCCAGTTGCAGGAGATGACTTATTAACCAAACAAGTAATATTTGAGTTACTCGATCGTGTGGGCTTTGATTATGTTGATGTCGGATCTTTAGCTGTAAGTTGGAAATTTGAACGAGCTAAACCAGCTTATTGCTTCCCATTTAACCGCCAACAATTACAAGAAGCTTTAATGCAAGCACAAAGAGACATTGAGTTACCAGAAAACTTATGGAACAAGTTATTACAGATTTAAACAACAATAATTAATATATAAAAACATTTTAATGAAAGGTAAATTGATATGCAAAATATAGATAAAAAATATACGGTTATAACCGGTGCGAGTTCAGGAATAGGTTATGCAACAGCCATCGCTTTTGCTAAACGTAATAAAAATCTTATTGTGATTGCCAGAAGAGAAGAACAATTAGCCTTATTAAAACAAAAAATTGCTGAAATTAATCCACAATTAGATGTAGTGATTAAAGTGTGCGATATATCAAACTCAGCCAATGTGCATACACTTTTTAATCAATTGGATAATTATTTTATTGAAACTTGGATCAATAATGCCGGATTTGGACACTATGGAAGTGTGGCTGATCAGGATTTAGATAAAATTGAAACAATGTTACATTTAAATATTGAAGCTTTAACCATCTTTTCTACTCTCTATACCCGAAAATATCACAACCAATCAGGCACACAAATTATTAACATCTCATCACGCGGTGGGTACATCATTGTTCCAAATGCTGTCACCTATTGTGCAACTAAATTTTATGTCAATGCCTTTACCGAAGGACTTGCACAAGAGTTAAAACAAAGCCAAGCTAAATTAGCCGCCAAAGTTCTGGCTCCAGCGGCAACCCAAACTGAATTTGGTCAAAAGGCCAATAATGTTAGTGAATATGACTACGATAAAAGCTTCGCTAAATATCATACCGCAGATCAAATGGCTGAATTTTTGCTAGCATTATATGATAGCGATAAAGTTATAGGTGAAATCAATACTAAGGATTTTTCATTTTCTTTAAAAGATAGTATATTTCCTTATTCTGGTGATCCTAAACAAAACCAAAAAAGTTGATCAAAAATCGATTTATCTATTAATCAACAAAGAACATAACGATTGAATTTTGGTATCATTTTTATATTAAAACGTATAATACACAGGGAACATCTTGGCAGAATTTCAAGCAATAGCATGAATTTGTTTTAGTTCTCCCCTGCCTTAAGTTGTGTGTGCCAATGGAATTAATTGGCATAGAACATTTGGCAGGAAGCGCACCATTAACTCAGTCAAATTAGTTGCTCCCTACAAGGAGTAACTTTTCTTTTTTTGTTTAATTTTATTTACTCCGTCTTGACTTGCCGCCTAATAAATTAAAAAAAGACCTAAGTACTAAGGATAGGTGCAAACTCCATAGTACTCAGGTCTTTCAGAATTGTGAGTAGAATTGAAGCTATTAACGTAACCATAGTTCGAGTAGACATAGAACTGTTTTGTACCGAAATTATCACTTGTCCAATAGTTGAAGGCAACGAAGCCGGCTCCAGTATAATTGTCAATACGCCCCCATTCAGAAAAAAAACCTGCTCCAATGTAACGCATGTAATTGTTAGTACTTGATGATGGTGTGGCACCGACTGAACCTTGACACCAAGCGGCCGAATTAACACCTAAACACACAGCATTGGTTAGATCTTTTACATTGGACATACGATAACCGAGGCTTGAACACCAAGAGGACATGCTAGCAGCAGTGTCTATTTTATTTCCTGAGTTGACAAACCACTTCTTTAATACAAAACCATATTTTACTACTGCTCTATTACTACTATCATAACCCACTAACTCAAAGGTTTGAGGCAAAGTGATTGCACCAAGCCTACTTGGTGAATTTGAATTGATTTGAGGTTCAGATGCCGACGGGCCGGTAAGCGTAACGCGGACAGATGCATCTCCATTAGGATTAAAATTATCTCGTGGTGGATTCAGCGTCATGGTAGCAGTAATACCGCCTTTGGTTACAGCTGGCCAAGTCAAAGGCCCATTACCACCTATGAGTAAATCAAAATACAGATTATTAGCACCTGTAGTCGGGAAGTTGCGACTGTATGATGATGGCTGAGTTGATTGAACAAGGAACCCCATAGACAGGTTCCATATATTTGCAGGTCCGGTGAAATTCCATCTTGATATTTCACCCCCATTTGTGCCAAATTGTAAACTTGGCCTGACGTAGCAGATAGAGGGAGGAGAGTTTGGCTTAATATAATAAGTTGCACTACTACCAGTGAAATTACTACTATTAGGCAATCCATACTGGGTGTTTAAACTACCATTGGTACTAGATAGCACCACTTTATAAGGGGCATTACAAATATTTAACACGGTACTACGACTAACAGCTTGGTTATTTTTATCGGTAATACTAACACTTAGACTTCCAGTTGCGGTTATACCATTTACCCCTTGACCGTCACCATCATCGTCACCCCAATAATTATAAGGCGCACCAATAAGATCATTTAATGTTATTGAGTCAGTAGTGGTGGGAATCAACATACCAATATCCGCAAAGCTTTGCCCATCTTTGGGTAACTTTATTGGGTTTGTAGAAGTTGAAGTATTGGTTCTTGGGGTAATGCTAGTACCGTCTGATAAGGTAATACCCAACAAACCTTCGGTAGTGGTCACCTTGGTGCGACCATTATCAAACGTTAAATAGGGATTAGTACCATTAATAACTTGTGCGATATGGGCTGATAATGCTTGTGTATTAGCTGAATATGGCAATAATAACAAAGGTATTAACGCTAAAGCTACTTTAGATAAACATTTTGAATTAAAAAAAAATAGATGCAACAGCGGCAATAAAATCCAATTGTTGAGAACTAAAATAATTCTTGGATGAGGATACCTAACTATAATGTTGTTAAGAAGATTTAAGCTATAAGGTTTCCAAGCCTGATGCCTGATGCCTGATGCCTGATGCCTTAAATTATATTGCATAACATCCTACCTGTCAATTAATTTATCGTTTTTTTCGCATTTTTATGCGAGTTTGCTTATAAATAAAGCTAAATCAATTTATTAGCTTTATAATTATAAAATCTTAAAAATAAATAACCACCTTTTAACGTAAAAAATTTGTAAAGAATAGTAAAGGAAATTCGATTTACACTTTTCGGAAAGGAGTTTTTGTTTTCTACTTCTGAGGTAATTCAAATATTTTGACATTTATTATAACGTTTTCTGGTTAGTAATACTTGGTATTGTTATCAAATAGACAAAGCAATAACACCCTAACCTTTCATTGAACCTAGAAATGGCAAATATTTGCTCTTGGCGGGTGAAATGGGTGGGTGGTGTGGCTATATAAAGGGTTTTAACAGCCACCTAACCTATTCAATTAACTGATATTATTACTATTAAACCATTTACTTACTAAAAAGTGGTTAAATTATATCGCATATTAGTTTATACTTTAATTATGTTATCTTTTTAGTTTATGCTCAAAACAGCATTAAAACGCTGTAGCAATAATAAAATTATTAATAATGGAATGTATTGATTAAGAAACAGGAGAAGCAGATGGCGAGCAAAGTTAACCGTCTAATTGGTCAATTAGGTGCAGAATTGGCAGGCGGATTAGTTGGTAGTTTGGGTGGCACTAGCCACAACCGTTATACCTTAACGGTGGAAAGCGTGAGTTCGCCGGTGTCTGTTTTATACATTGAGGGCGAAGAGCAGTTAAATCAACCCTGGCGTTATACCATCAGTTTTACCAGTTCAGACAAAGCCCTGTCTATTGATTCCCTTCTCAATCAAAAAGCATCATTATCTTTTAATCCGGTTATCAATAAATCTTTAGGTTCAGCGATTCGTTCGTTAAGTGACTTCCCGTCGGTCAGTGATACCCGCACATTATATGGTGTTATCACAGCGTTTAACCAGTTATCGGTCAATAAAGATGAAGCTCACTATCAGGTGACCTTATCGCCACGTTTAGCCAGACTGGCAACAGGACAACAGAGCGGCATATATCAACACCAAAGTGTGGTGAGTGTAGTTGAAAGCGTATTACGAAACCATGGCTTTACCGGAATCGATTACCGCTTAGCACTAAAGGACAGTTACCCCATTCGAGAGTTTATCACGCAGTGGCAGGAGAGTGACCTTGAGTTTATTCAACGGTTGCTTGCTGATGTGGGGATATGGTTTCGATTTGAAAGTCATGCCGAACACCATTGTGATGTGATGGTATTAAGTGATTATGAGCAAGGCTATAATAATGTGGGTAGCATTGACTACAAATTACCGACCGGGACAATTGACGGTGGCACCGAAAGTGTGTGGGATATGACTTTACATAGCGAAGTGGTGGCATCATCGGTCAAAGTACAAGATTACAACTACCGCGATGCACCAGCTAATTTACAGGATGAAGTTAACACCCAACCGCAAGACCAGACTACCTATGGTACAGACTACCGTTATGAAGAGCATTATAAAGGCTTAAATACTAATGGTCAGGGAAACACGCATCCCGGCGACGATAACGATGAAAGCGATAATGATAATAGTCATAATAATAATGATATAGAAAGTGGTCACTGGTATGCACAAATCCGTCACGAGCATGCCATCAGCAAACAAATTATTATTAGCGGTAAAAGTAATCACTACAATCTTGCTCCGGGTCAACATATTAACATTAAAGGCAGTCCACTTTCAGGGATTAATCAAGGGGTAATCATTTTAAGTGTGCAGGGGCAAGGTAACCGCACCGATGCATACGAACTGAGTTTTACCGCGATACCTTATCAGGTATTAAAGCCGTATCGCCCGGCGCCGATAGCCTGGCCACAAGTCGGTGGCACATTACCTGCCAGGGTGACCAGTCCGGATAATGATACTTATGGTTATATTGATACGCAAGGGCGTTATCGGGTCAAACTTAACTTTGATTTAAAGAGCTGGAAGAAAGGTGAGGAGAGCTTATGGGTACGGCTGGCTAAACCTTATGCCGGTGCAACTTACGGTTTTCACTTTCCGCTAATTGATGGTACAGGCGTTGCGATTGCTTTTACGGATGGCAATCCAGACCGACCGTATATTGCTCATGCGATGCATGACAGTAGCCACCCGGACCTTGTTACAACGGTCAATAAACACCGTAATGTTATCCGTACACCGGCTAACAACAAACTGCGCATGGATGATAAGCGCGGAAAAGAGCATATAAAACTGGCAACCGAATACGGTAAGACACAGCTAAATATGGGGCACTTAGTGAACCAAAACCGGGAGCTACGCGGGGAAGGGTTTGAACTGCGCACCGATGAGTGGGGTGCTATAGCGGCAGAAAAAGGGTTATACCTGACAAGTCAAACCGAGCCGAAAGCGCAGGGTAAGCAGCTGGATATGCAAGCGGCTATTACCCAGATTGAAAATGCGCTATCCATTGCTAAAGCCCTGCAAAATGCCGCAACTCAGTCTGAGGCCCACAGCGCAGATACTGACAGTCAGGAACAACTCAAATCATCCCTGACCGGGCTAAGTCAAAGTAGGATACTTGCTTATGCACAAGAAGGGATAGCGTTAACCAGTCCGGAAGATATTCAACTGTCGAGCGGTAACAGTGTGACTATCACCAGTGAAAATCAAACGGATATAAGTGCATTAAAAAACATCACGTTATCGACCAGTGAAGCAATAGGTCTGTTTGCTCAAAAAGCCGGGATAAAGCTGTTTGCCAATCAGGGTGATGTTGAGATGCAGGCCCAACATGACAATCTGAATGTGGCGGCGAAACAAGATATCAAGGTAGATAGTGTAGACGGCAGTGTAACGGTGACAGCAAGCCAGGATATCACCTTAATTTGTGGCGGCTCTTATATCAAAATCAGTAGTCAAGGGATAGAGCTTGGAACATCAGGGAATATCTATTTGAAGTGTAATGCTATGCAAAAGATGGGGGCGGCAACGATGGATGCTCATCAACCGAAACTATCAACGACAGAACTTAAAGTTGCACTTATGCGAACAATAAAGAGCAAAAAAATGAATTTTTCAGGTTAAGGGATTACATCATGGTATTATCGAAAATAAAAAAATGGCAATATCCGGTTATTGCGAAATCGCCCGACGATTCAAAAGATAAAAAGGACATAACAGCTAAGCTCTATTATAAAGCATTACTCTCTGCTAAAAATGGATTTTATCCGGTCGGTCTTACTAAACTTGTGCATACGGGCGTTCATTTTGACAAAGATGCACTAGAAAAATTAGGCATTACTAAACCAATTAAAACTAAGGTGAATTGTATCGCTGATGGGGAAGTGATTGCTTATCGCGTCAATGGCCATTACCAAAAAATTGATTATGATGAAAAAGTCGCTTTTTTCTCAACGGGATTTGTATTAGTTCGACATTTACTTGAAATGGAACGCGTACCAGAAAAAAAGGCTGAAACAACCGAAAGTACTCCTCCAGCTGACAACAACAGTACGCCTTCTCAGGCACCTAATGCCGACACAAATTCAGCATCCAATCCATCACCCGCTATAGCAGAGGTGACACCAAATCAGTCTCCTGCCACAAATGCAGAGACAAGTCCCGCTACTACCCCAGCACCAACCCCCTCAGAAACAACGGAAAATGAGAAAAAAGAGCCGGGACATCAACTCTATTTTTACAGTCTTTATATGCATCTGGCCGATTCGGCTTATTATGATAAATATCCTGACGAACCGACACCAGCCTTTTGGGAACAAGATATTTATCGGGTGATTGATAAACAACTTCAAAATATTGTGGGATTACGTATTCGTGAAAAAGCAAATGGTTCAATTAAAGCCGTTTTGCAAAAAGGAACAAAAATAAACTTAAATCTTAATTTACACGATGACAACAATAAATGGTATGCAGTGACTTCTTTAGTAGATGGTTATACCTCTATTCCGACATTGATACCTTTTGAATATAAAAATGGTAATAATATCGAAAAGATTTTAGGTTGGGTTTATACCGGTAAAGCAGTGGAGCAATCAGAATTCGAAATTCAAGGTAAGGATTCAAATTTAGCAAAATCAAAAGGATTGACAGTAAATGATGAAAATGGAAAAAACGTTATTTCAACATTACCGATTGGCACACAAATTAAGATTACCGGAACCAAAAATAAAAATGGTTTAATTGAATTAACCGAAATTATACGGGATGGAAAGCCAACAATTCCGTTACCGGAAGCGAAAAAAATGGTTAATTTGGCTTGTTTAAAGAAGATATCCAGAGGCAAAAAATATGATGAAGTGGTGGTATTAGATACACCCTTCCCAATTAAAGCCGGTGATTTAGTTGGGCATATTGGAAACTATCACGATTATGAAGCTGGAATCGATAAAGAAAAAGATAAAGAAGGGAAACCACAAGATATTGAAATTTTACCGGACGATACCTTTAAAGATACATATTTTAACCCATTGTTGCATGTGGAATGTTTTACCTGTGAAGATTTAACTAATTACATTACACAAACTCAAACAGAAGCGAATAAATTAGTTGATGCTGACAAATCCTTCTTAGCCATATCAAAAGGCGCGAAATTACTGGCGACGCCGAATAAAGGAGATACCACCGTAGGTAAACCTTATACCGGCACAAAAATAAAGGTAAAAAGTAAAAACGTTGGTATCAATTGGATACAAATTGAAATCAAAACTTCAGATACCGAAACCAAGACATTATGGATAGAAAATAATGAAGAGGTGGCTAAAATAGCCAAGCCAAATGGTGAAATCACATTAAATGAAACAATGGTTGCCTGGAGTAAACATCCTTTACAAGCTAGTGAGTTGGCAAAAAGCACTCAAATAACAGATTTACCATTACTGTTATCGCTAAACGATGAAACACTCACCTCACGAGATAAACGAGCGAAAGATGAACAAGACACTTTATGGTGGAAGGTTGCAGCTCTTGACGCGAGAAACCTCCCAATTGTCGGTTGGGTGTCAAACAAAGATGAGGGAGTAAAAAAGGTGAGTGCCTGGGATTGGTTTGATTTTTCCCGATTAACTGAAAATGCCAGCTTAGTGGAGTTTTATAAGGATGTGGAATTATCAGAAAAACGAAATAAAGATAATCCATCATTAGATAAATACCAACTAACTTTAAAGACAACGTTATCTATATTAGACAGACAATATACGACCGACTCGCCAGAAAACAAGAAGTATGCCTATATAAAGGATAAATGTTTTGAAGGAGTAAAAGAGAAACCGATATTATTTGAGGCGTTAGGGCGTTTATTAGTTAACTATAAAAGTGAATGGTACAGTGAAATCAATACCGAAGGCAAGATGCCGGACTGGGAAGCGTTAAATAGTGTGATGACTGAGGATGCTGAAAATGTCCTGGGTTATTTAAGGGATGGCGATGAAGCAAAACGTGATGCCCACTTAAAGAATATCGGAAAAACCGCCGACTCAGAAGAAGCAGCAGGATTACAAGAGCGACGCGATAAAATAAGTCAATTTCCGGCAGATTATAAACAAAATCCAAAAGAAAAGCTCAATCCAGCACAGCTTGAACAATATTATTATATGCAAAAGCTAGAAACTGACGTAGCAAAGTGGGAAAAAGAAAAAGAGAAAATCAAACAGTGTTTATGGTGGGATGATGTGGTTAAAGGGTTAGCCAATCAAAATCAATCAACAACCGACTCAGGTGCGATAAGTGAAAATGAAAGCACCCCAAGCACCCCGACCGAACAAAACGAACCTGAAGCCCCACCACCAGCCACACTAAACCCAAACGGCAAAGCTTGGTTTATCCATCCTATATCAATGATGATGCTAACAAATTATAAAAAAGATGTTATTTTCCCTTTAAAATTAAAACCAATAAATAATTTTGATATGCAATTTGGTGCTAATTACAATTGGACTAAAAATAACAACCAGACAATGTTTGGATGGGGGCGTAGTGGTGGTACAAGAAAACATGCCGCAAGGGATTTATATACAGAACCATATGCAGAAATTGTTGCGGTTAGTGATGGTGTTGTTTTAGAGGTGAAGAATTTTTACTCTCAAACACATCAAATAACCATAAAGCATGAAACATGGAGTGGAAGACAATTTATTATTCGTTATGGTGAAGTAGATAAAGAAAGTATTAAAGTTAAAGTAGGTGATTTTGTCAAACAAGGTACAGTAATCGCGAAGACAGGATTATTACTAAAAGAACTTGCAACCGGTGAAGTAAGTAAACATACTATTGAAATTAAAGTCAATGCTAAAATAACAAAGAAATATAAACCTGAACTAATTATTAATGGAAAAATAATTTATATGTTGCATTTAGAATATTATTCAGGAGCAAGTGGATTAAACTTGAAAAGTTCGTTGAGTAATAAAGCTAATAAACCTTATGAACGACGTAAAGATCTATTAGATCCTCTGGAATTATTAAAAGAGGGATATCGTAATACTTTTAGGACTGAACCTCAATAATTTGGAGTGATAACATGAAAAATTTATTATTGGGCTGTTTATTATTAATTTCAGGTTCAAATTTTGCTCATGCATCAAATAATGATGTGGTTAACAACAATTATTATACATTAATGAAAGATAAGTTAAATAAACAAGTCACACAAACAAAAGCAGGTGAACAATTAGTTAGAGAATTAGAACAATTGGTTACTTATAATCAACAAAAAGTAATTTTTTGGGGTTGTGATTTTAAACCGATAGAAGGAAATAAAAAGGATATTATTAATATATTAAACCAAAATCATTTTTTTGAAAATTATGGCAAACAGTTAAAAGAATACCACTTAACATTATCTAACTTTAGTATGGTTTATACTAATGATAGATCTAGTTCATCAGATCTTTGTAATAGTAATAATTATATGAATATCATTCAGCTTGATAGCGATCAATTAATGGTTCCATATGAAAGTCAATTAATTTTTTATAAACGTTCTTCTGCACAAGAAGAAAAAAATATTAGGAATTATTATAATGGGAAATGTCATGAATTAGAACAGGTTGATATGGATTCTATTGATATTTGTTATTATAAAAATATGACCATTTTGGATGTTTATAATGTTATGAGTTTTGACTCTGAAAAAATTTTTAGAAAAAAAATTAAAGTAGGAAAGAATTTTTCTGTTACTTATAATGATGAAGATATGCATGTGGAGGTAGAATATAAATGGTCTGGTAAAAATAAGTTAAAAATCACACAAAATTTTGATGGTGGTGTCACTACTTATACTTTTATTTATCAAGGCAATAAAACCAAAGTAATAACAGTCTATTCTCCTGATTAAAATGTAGTTTTAAAGTGAAATTCGCAATATTCTACGGCGATCATCCAAGATAGTTTATAAATCCAGACTGTTTTGAATGTCTACTTGGTGCTATGTTGGAGTTAAATTGTACTAGCTCAAATCTAATCCTAATGGTTATGATCATCATCACCATTTACATATCTGTGGTTTTGATTTTAAACGAATTATTAATATAAAGGATTAACGGATGATTAAATTTAAATTTTTTTCTATAGGTATTTTAATTATATCGTTCTTTTCTTTTGCTGAAACCCAAAGTAGAACTCATAAGGACGCTATCCTTTATGAATTCAAAGAATATCCAAAAAGCATTTTATCCGAAGAACATTATTCTTTGAGACAATTTTTTGCAGATAACAAAGAGATTTACGATGAAAATAACTCGCTAAATTCATTTTTTAATTCTGACACTCCCTTACAAGGTATGGTTGAACACAGGAAACCTTATACAGATAAGGCTATATTGTTTAAAAAAATCCCACTTGACAAAAATCTAAACATATTTCTTTTTGCCTATTGGGATCATAATGACCAAGACTCATATTATAATCTTCCCACACTGGAAATGCAGATTTTTGATAAAAATTACAAATTTATCAGTAAAATTATTGCAGTTGATGGCGCAGCCGCTGAATGTTCATATCGAAAAAAAATAAGAATTTATAAAAATAAAAAATTTGAAATAACAGAAGCAGAGTATTGCATAGATATTGAAACAGACAAACTTATGACTGAGCAACACAAAACAAGTTATTATTTTATTGATGATAAAGGAAATATTAATTTTGAATAATAAATGAGATTAAGTATAAATTAGAATGATTAAAAGATATTTTCTTCATTAGTTTTATTAGCTCATCCTAAATAATATTTCTCATAAAATAAAACCAGAAACCAACAACCACTTATATGTTGGATTTGGCATGAATAAAATTAAGGGAATCATATAATGAGAGTATTTAGAGATTTAATTATTATCTCTTTGTTAATATTTTGTTCTGTTGACATCGCATTTTCAGAAAATTTAAGTAGTGATTTACGTAACTATCGTAAAATAAAATTACCTTATTCTTCTGATGAATTAAAAAAATATTATTATTGGGGTGAATATGGTTTGTATCTTTCACCTAATATGCCATTTCCATTTAGATTTTCAAATAAAGAATTTTCATTTAGACCAAAATTATCCGAATATGTGATTAAAACTACTTTTTATTTCCCGCATTGCTATTTTTATTATAAAGATATTTTATATAAAGGGATTATACAAATGGCTATGGGTGAGAATGATGAAAAGGTTTTTACTTTTCAATTAAATAGTTACGACTCTCAAGGCATTCTAATTGATGCAATATTACTTTATCGGATACAAAGTGGAGAAATATCATATTGGGATGATTTTGTAATAAAAACCAATGGCAAAATTTTGATAAAACAACATCAAAAACAAAATCTTTTTGAACCTGACGAATTTCCCAAAGATGATAAAGTTCACACAACCAAAGTTGAATATCAAATGAATAGATAAAGAAAACTCGCAATTTCAACTTAAAGAATTATTAGTTAGCGAAGATTATAAATATCAAATTATTTATCCCAATCAATTTAAAATTTTAGAAAGATCTTTAGAAACATCAAAGTTTAACAGTGATGAGCTTAAAACTTGTTATCAAAACGAATATAATGCTATATGTAATTTAGATACCTATCATTATTACCATGATATTTTATCTCAAAAGCTAATATCCCTTGCAGAAAAAAATCCCACTTTTAAAGAGGCATAAACATAATTGATAAAAAGATAAATCAAATTTGTTTAACATTCCCTCCACCTGCCTATCATACTGAAACAACAGATTTCACTCATAAAATCACAAAATGCTTAGTGGAACAAATGAAACAAAAAATAGACAAAATAGATGATGAACTCGCTAAATAAAATAGCAATCCGTAACATAGAAGCAATCTATGAAAAAATAAACAATTGTCGGTTGGGTGTCGAGCAAAGATGAGGGAGTAAAAAAGGTGAGTGTCTGGGATTGGTTTGATTTTTCCCGATTGTAGTAGCTCAAACCTGATCTGACAGTTACCAGTTTTTTATAGGTGCCTGTCAG
>CALYPG010000025.1 GCA_945271295.1 uncultured Gilliamella sp.
GGCTTGCTGTCACCGTTACACTGCCGTCTACACTATCTACCTTGATATCTTGTTTAGCCGCCACATTCAGATTGTCATGTTGGGCCTGCATCTCAACATTACCCTGATTGGCAAATAGCTTTATCCCGGCTTTTTGGGCAAATAATCCGATTGCTTGAGCGGAGGATAGACACCGGCGAACTCACGCTTTCCACCGTTAAGGTATAACGGTTATGGCTAATGCCACCCAAACTACCAACTAATCCGCCTGCCAATTCTGCACCTAATTGACCGATTAGACGGTTAACTTTGCTCGCCATCTGCTTCTCCTGTTTTTTAATCTATACATTCCATTATTAATAATTTTATTATTGCTACAGCGTATTAATGCTGTTTTGAGCATAAACTAAAAAGATAACATAATTAAAGTATAATATAATATGCGATATAATTTAACCACTTTTAGTAAATAAATGGTTTAATAGTAATAATGTCAGTTAATTGAATAGGTTAGGTGGCTGTTAAAACCCTTTATAAGGCCAAAACACTGATAAAGCATTAAAAAATAGGATAGTGAATGATTAAACGCTAGTTTTACCTAGTTTTACCTCGTTTTTCATTTTAAAACAGTACAATTATTTTATAATTCTCACACTAACTTTATGTATACTTCATCTCCCATTGCTAATGCTTCATTTAATAAAGTTAATATATTTTCTTTAATCTCAATAATTGGTGTTAGTAATAAATCTGATTTTAATTGTTTTTTATTAGATATTTTATTTACATTGAATTTGATTAAATTATCGATTTCTAATGCTATATTATCAATAAAATAAGGTTCATAATCATAGAAATCGGATAAGTAATAGTAACATTTTAAAATTCCTTTTAATTCGGTTGGATCTTTAAATTCAGTACCATTGAGGATTGCATCTAATAATAGATCAAAATAACCTTGCCATATTTTTAGAATAATTTTATCACCATTTTTTCTTATTCTAATGATATTAATTTCCCCTTCACCTTCAAAACTTTTGTAATAATCATAATTTACCGTATTCATAAATTGTCATTCCAACGCTCATTATCTGGTATTTATATCTGATATTGTAATGGTTGTTTTATTGGTCTTTTTGCAACTTGATTATGTTAGTATGAAATATCATCTAAATATTTTTTTGATATATATCTCTAAATAGATGTGCTAGACATTTGTATAAAATTTTAACGACATACAAAGTAAATACAATATTGCAACGCTGAATCATCAGCTTCATTCTTTACAGTAATTTGAAAAATGTTTGAATGGTATTTTCTACTTCTTCTTTTGATTTTATTTCCATAACATCAAATGTTAGTTTATCTTGTGATGTCGCTTTTCTAATTAATATATCATTTAACCATAAATTTTCAGTAATAATTCTTCGCGCTAAAGTTTGGCTGCATATTTTATTATGTTTTCCTTCAATTATTGACCAGTGTTTATTTTTGATAAATTGATTTGAAGTATAAATTAGCATTAAAAATTGGCTGGGAAGTTCTGGAGCGCAGGATATGGTATTGTTAAATCGGACAGGATTACCATAAACTCCTAACAAAATTTGATTATAAAAAATATGCGATTCATAAACCACTTGTGCTGTAACAAATAATTTATTCTGAATCGGAATTGCAATGTTTTTTCCTAAAAAATCTTCAGATAACTCATAGTTTTTTTCATATTTATTTAGGTTTTCAAAATTAAGTGGGTTTAATCCTACATATTCAACAAAACCCTCTCCAGTATAGACATTTATATGAGTGCTTGAAATAACAATACTATCACTTGGTGATATACCTGGAATATGTAAGATAAAAATATGTTCTTGTTTATTATAAAACAGTATATCTAGCACCATGTATTGATACAGTTCATGAGGAAAGTTATATTTTTCTAATTCCTTAATCGTTATTAAGCGAGCCTTTTCTTGCAAAATATTTAGATTCATCTTTTTCATTACTAGATGGTTCCATTTAGGACTGATTATATTGCCATTTTTATTATACGAATTTATATATTGTTCGAAGGTTAAGTTGCTTCATTTCAACAAAATTGATGAATTACTGATTTTTTAGAATGATATCCATATATTATCTGGATGTTTAGTCAAAGCCAACTGCATTTTTAATTACTTTTTTCCGATTTTTAAGTGCGTTCATTTCCAGTAAACGCTGCCTTATGTTACTTTAAATTAGGATTAGTTGAGGATTAGCGTCAGGTTCATAAATATTACTATACCAGCACAAATCATTGACGGTTTTGATAATTGAAAATTATTTTGTCACTAATTTTCTTGATAATATAAGTAGTGTTATTGTTTGACTAAAAAAATTAGCAAACGGATTTTATAAATTACTTAAATCATTAAGATCATCTAAAATTCGTTGTGATACCCTTTCTTTTAATGTATAGGAAGGAAATTTACCCTCATACGTATAACTATCATCAACAGTAAATGAATCAATATTCATATTTTCCAGGATCTTTTTACAATAATTTTTAATCGAATTATCTGTCAGATTGATAGATTTTATAAAATCTATTATTTGCTCTATCATCAATAAATAAGAAAAATTATCTAACTTTTCACTTTTACAGAAATAATCAAAAGCAAATTGGATATCATCATTAGTGAAATATTGCTTGTTACATCTAATTAAGTTTAAATATAAATAAAAACGCCATGCTATTTCACTATTATTTGCTGCAGATAAAAGCTGTTCTTTATTTTTTAACAGCAATTCTAGGTACCATTGGTCTGATATAGCTGGTGGGACGGCATAACTTTTATATGTTTCATATACACCATCGTTAGCCATAAAAAAGGCACTACCCTGATAGTTAAAAAATATTTCTTTAGCTTCTTGATATTTTTCATCATTCATATAATTAATTTCCTATGCCTTTAATGGCTGACTACTACTTTCTAAAAAAAGAAAATTTATTCTAACAGTATATTCTAAGTAATATGCCAAACGTAGTGTTTTTTGAATGGATAAATATCTATTTTATTGATTATGCAGATATTTAATGGAGGCGCGTCCCGGAATCGAACCGAGGTAGACGGATTTGCAATCCGCAGCATGGCCACTCTGCCAACGCGCCGTTGAGGTCTATTTGAATAGGTGGCAAATAGTAGCATTGGCTGGTTTAGTCGTCAAGATTAAATAGTTTATAATTAGAGCATTCACATGTTTTTATCAGAAAAAACCTCGATTAGATAGATTTGTAAAAATGTTTCAGGTTAACCATACGTTTCAGTATAAAATCATACTTGAATTCAAATACTCAGTGCCAATCTTAACTAAAATAATGGTGATAATAACAAAAGTAAGTCATTTATAATGATTTCCCAGTCAGCGAACAAAGTTAAGATAAAGAAATATAAACAACTTACTAATAAAAAAATGCCTAACTGCTTACCCAAAGAATATGGGGGTGAATAAAATATTATCGCTCAAACACTAGGCAGGCAAATGTCCTTAATATCTTTATACGCAATATATTTTGCGTTTATGTGCAAATAGTTGCACTGCCCTCACATTTTTATACGATTCTTATCTTTAATTTATAAATATAAATCAAATAATTATTTATTCAATTCAATTTTTTTCAACTTGGTATATCAATTGCAATATTGCCATTAGCAATAGGAATACAGCTATTTGTAGTTATACCAAGGGGAAAACACATGAAGAAAAAATTGATAAGTTCAGACCAAATCAAAAATCACTTACGAGACAATATGTCAATCATGTTTGGTGGTTTTATGGGATGTGGTACACCAGATAAAATCGTCAAAATAATTTTAGATTCAGGTATCAAAGATTTAACTATTATTGGGAATGATACTGCTTTTGTCGATACCGGTGTCGGACCTTTAATTACCAACAACCGGGTAAAAAAATTAATAGCTTCACATATCGGTACCAACCCTGAAACAGGTAAAAAAATGATTTCTGGCGAAATCGAAGTTGAGCTTGTTCCACAAGGTACTTTAGCTGAAAGAATTCGCTGTGGCGGTGCGGGTTTAGGTGGAATTTTAACTCCGACTGGGGTCGGCACTATAGTCGAAGAAGGCAAACAAGTGCTGACAATCAATGGGATTAAATATTTATTAGAACTGCCTATTTGTGCCGATCTCGCTATCGTACAAGCACATAAAGCAGATTACAGCGGTAATCTAGTTTACCAATATGCCGCACGAAATTTTAACCCATTAATTGCAACAGCAGCTAAAACAGTTATTGCTCAGGTCGATCATCTTGTTGAAGTTGGGCAGATCGATGCTGATTCAGTAATGACACCTGCGGCGTTAGTTGATTTTATAGTGAGTTCTGACAAATAAAGGAGAATGGTAATGGATAAAAAAGAGTTAATTGCACGTCGCGTTGCACTAGAGTTGCATGATGGTGATGTTGTTAATCTGGGTATTGGTTTACCGACTCAAGTAGTCAATTATTTGCCAAAAGGTATCAATATTACCCTTCAATCAGAAAATGGTTTTTTAGGTTTAGGACCTAAAACAGTAGATGAACCAAATATTGTCAATGCCGGAGGACAACCTTGCGGACTTATTGCTGGAGCATCAATGTTTGATAGTGCATTTTCTTTTGTGCTTATTCGCGGTGGTCATGTTGATGCTTGCGTTCTCGGCGGTTTAGAAGTGGATCAAGACGGTAACTTAGCTAATTGGATGGTACCGGGCAAGATGATTCCTGGAATGGGTGGGGCAATGGATCTCGTTACCGGAGCCAAAAAAGTCATTATTGCCATGGAACATTGTACTAAAAATGGTGAAGCCAAAATATTACGCCAATGCACATTACCATTAACCGCTAAAGGGAAAGTGAGCATGATTGTAACAGAACTGGCTGTTTTTGAATTTAGAAATGAGCAATTGTATTTAATTGAAACAGCAAAAGGAGTAGATGTTGATACGGTCCGTAGTAAAACCGCAGCAGAATTTATTGTTGCTGATGACTTAAAGTTTATGCCAATTGATAGTGAGGAGCAATAATTTATGATTTCTCGTTTATCAAAATATACAACTAGCTTGGTCAGTAAATATCTACCAGATCCCTTAATCTTTGCTTTAATGTTAACCTTCATCATTTTTTTGATGGCATGGGGCTTAACTGATTCTCAACCACTCGGACTGGTCAAAATGTGGGGAGATGGTTTTTGGAATCTGTTAGCTTTTGGTATGCAAATGGCATTGATTGTGGTTACGGGTCATGCTTTAGCAAGTTCACCACCGATTAAGGCTATTTTAGTTTCCATTGCTTCATTAGCTAAAACGCCAACCCAAGCTGCAATGCTAGTAACTTTTGTAGGATGTATAGCTTGCATTTTAAATTGGGGATTTGGCTTAGTTGTTGGGGCAATGCTTGCAAAAGAAGTTGCAAGGCAGGTAAAAAATGTTGATTATGGTCTACTTATTGCCTGTGCTTATATTGCCTTTATGACTTGGGGTGGAGGTTTATCGGGTTCAATGCCATTAATGGCAGCAACACCAGGTAACCCTGTTGCACATCTTATGGTGAGTGAGACTAATCCACAAGGTCTTATACCTATTTCCCACACCATGTTTTCAGCTAGTAATATTTTTATTACATTAATGTTACTACTGTGCTTACCATTATTAGTGCGTTTTATGGTCAGAAATGACAGCACGATTAATGTCATTAACCCTGAATTGTTGGCGCCAGAACCAGATTTCCAAAAGAAAATCGATCGCAAAAATGCAACAGTTGCAGAAAAATTAGAAGAAAGTAAGTTACTTTCGTTATTAATAGGTGTGTTAGGCATCAGTTATTTGATGATTTATTTCTATTACAATGGATTTAATATCACTATTAACACCGTCAATCTAATCTTTTTAACCGCTGGCGTTTTACTACATCGTACGCCGATGGCTTACATGCGCGCAATATCTAATGCCACTAAAAGTACTTCCGGAATCATTATTCAATTTCCATTCTATGCAGGTATTCAATTAATGATGGAACACTCAGGTTTAGGGGGATTGATCACTGAATTTTTTATCAACATTGCTAATAAAGATACCTTCCCAATTTGGACATTTTTTAGCTCAGGTATTATTAATTTTGCTGTTCCTTCTGGGGGTGGGCACTGGGTTATTCAAGGACCATTTGTTATTCCCGCAGCACAAGCGCTCGGTGCCGATTTAGGTAAATCGACAATGGCGATTGCTTATGGAGAACAATGGATGAATATGTTACAGCCATTTTGGGCTCTACCAGCATTAGCCATAGCAGGACTGGGTGTGAGAGATATTATGGGATATTGCATGACCGCATTAATATTCACCACACCAATATTCTTAATTGGTTTGTATTTTTTCTAATTTTTAATAGCAAGGAATTTAATTATGTCAAAAGTTGTAATTGTTAGTGCTACCAGAACGGCAATCGGTACATTTAATGGTTCATTAGCCGCTGTAGGAAGTATTGAACTGGGAAAAATTGTTATTCAAGAAGCATTAAAACGCGCTCAATTAGATGCAAGTTTAGTCAATGAAGTCATTATGGGTAACGTTTTACAGGGTGGATTAGGACAAAATCCAGCACGTCAAGCGGCATTATCTGCCAATATTGCTAATAGTGTCCCTGCCTTCACGGTTAATAAAGTATGTGGTAGTGGCTTGAAATCAGTCGCCTTAGCAACACAAAGTATCTTAACTGGTGATAATGATGTCGTGGTAGCTGGTGGTATGGAAAATATGACACAAGCGCCTTATCTGTTAAATAGTAAAGTCCGTTGGGGTTTAAAAATGGGCAATGCAGAACTTTATGACACACTTGTCAATGATGGTTTAAGTTGTGCAACTAACCATTATCATATGGGAATAACCGCAGAAAATATTGCCGAACAATATGGTATTAGTCGTTTAGAACAAGATCAATTGGCATTACGTTCTCAACAACTAGCAACACAAGCCATTAAAAATGGTGATTTTGTTGACGAAATTGTGCCAGTTACGATTAAAAGTCGTAAAGGAGATATCGTTTTTAAAGAAGATGAGCATCCTAAATTTGATGCAACTTTAGAAGGATTAACTAAACTCCGCCCTGCCTTCAAAAAAGAAGGAACTATTACTGCTGGTAATGCTTCTGGTATTAATGACGGCGCGGCGGCATTAGTTATTATGTCTGAAACCAAAGCTAAACAATTAGGATTGACTCCATTAGCTTATATTCGTAGCTATGCTTCTGGTGGTGTCGATCCAAGTGTCATGGGTTTAGGGCCCGTTCCTGCAACAAAATTAGCTTTACAAAAAGCTGGATTGAAACTCGCTGATATCGATTTAATTGAAGCAAATGAAGCCTTTGCAGCGCAATTTTTGGGTGTAGGTCGTGAACTTAATTTTGACATGGATAAGACCAATATTCATGGAGGAGCCATTGCCTTAGGTCACCCTATTGGTGCTAGTGGTGCACGCATTTTAGTTACCTTACTTTATTCAATGATACATCGTAACAAACAATTTGGGTTAGCTACTTTGTGCATAGGTGGCGGATTAGGTACATCAGTGATTATTGAACGTTATTAATCTGTTTTTATATAAATTTGTTTAACTAGTGCTATAGCAAATGACGATTGGTGGTGACAAGTTTAGTAGGCACCACCTAACTTGTTAGCTAAAAAGATTTAAGGCATAATCTTGATATATTAATAAATTATTTAAAAAAAAGTCTAATTATTATTTATAAAAGATTGATAATTAAGGATTTAAACTTGTATGACATCCAATCTTTTTAAAAAGTTATATCCAGATAAAATCAGTGCCCGTATTTTTTTATTGGTTACATTATTATCATGTTTTTCTATTATCGTTTTTGCAATATTCATTGATAGAGAAGGTCGAGATCTTTTGATTCAAGAAAAAAGTCAAAAGTTATACGCGATTACAAAAATGTTAGATTTATTATTAGATGATACCTACCAACAAGTTGATGTTACATTATCGCGACAAGAACAAATCATACAAATAAATCAATATTTATCCCCCAAAATTGAACCATTACTTGTCACTATGCCACAAGTGGCTGCTGGTTATTATCATAAGCAACTTGATGCTATTGTTGTATATGCGCCACAATTTAATTATGGTGTCAATGTTGGTAAGTCAATATCGACCACCCATAAAGGGCGAGAGGTGATGTCAACTGGGCATAATATTATTGATATCGGTAAACAAATTAGAGGCAACATTATGAATGCAATGATCCCTATTGTCCGCGGGGATCAAATATTAGGTTATATTTGGGCTAATGAAACGCTTGATGACATAGAAAAACAAACGTTTGTTTTTGATAAAAATGTGATCATCATCAGTATTGTTTGTATGTTGAGTTGTATTTTTATTGCTTTAATTTTAGCACAAAAACTTAATGCTGATATTAATGTAATCAAACATGGATTACAAACATTACCCTTTGACCTAACGCTACGATTACCTGCCATTCGTGGAGAATTGAATGAAATTGTTAATGGTATAAATGGACTGGCTGAAAGATTAAGAAAAACTAAAACAATCAATGAACTGATATTAGAAAACACTTTAGATGGTGTTATTACCGTTGATAATAATGGTGCCATTACTATGCTTAATCCAGCTGCTGAACAAATGACTGGTTATAAGTTGGAACAAGTGTTAGGCAAGCCCTACTCGACTTTAGTTGATGATAAAAATTTTGATAGTCCATTACTTGATACTTTATATAATGGTATTGATCATATTAGTATTGAAGTTGACTTTCCTGTTGCTGGACAAATAATAAAAATTTCATCAAGTACCAGTCATTTAAAAGACTATCAAGGAAATATCATTGGTGCAGTAGTAATTTTTAAAGATATTACAGAACAAAAAGAAGTCGAAAAATTAATTCAACAAACAGAAAGGCTAGTCGCACTTGGCGAACTTATGGCAGGTATTGCTCATGAAATTCGCAATCCATTAGCGGCTGTTCGTGGTTTTGTCCAATATTTACAAAATGATCTACCTCTTAATGAAAAACAAGAATACATTGCTATTATTCTCAAAGAGGTCGATTCAATCAATCAAGTGATCCAACAGTTATTAGATTTTTCAGTACCATCCAAAAATTATTATGTTTCAACTAAATTAAATAACGTTATCGAAGAAGTATTAGTACTCGTTAATACTTCGCATCGTTCAAATAATATTTCTATTATTCTTGCATTAGATGATCAAGCACCATCATTATATATAGATAAAGAGTTAATCAAACAAGCGCTATTAAATTTGCTAATTAATGCCATTCAAGCAATAAAAGGGCAAGGTATTATCGAAATAAGTACATTATTATCCAGTAACCAAAAGTATCAATTAATTCGAATTAAAGATAATGGTGAAGGGATTCCAACAGAGTTAATAGATAAAGTCTTTACCCCATTTTTTACAACTAAAATATCAGGAACAGGTCTTGGCCTTTCAATGGTACAGAAAATTATTGCTTCCCATAAAGGTAAAATTTTAATTAAAAATAATGATAATCAAAGAGGTATAACTGTTGAGATAGCTCTTCCTATTAATTAAGTATACAAAGGATCCTATGTCAGAAAAAATTTTAATTGTCGAAGATGAAGTAAATTTACGTAAATTACTTACTATTTTATTATTGCAAGAACATTATCAAGTTATTGCCGTTGATAATGGTGAAGAAGCACTCAAACTGATTGAACAACAATCCATAGATTTAATTTTATTGGATAATCGTTTACCGCAAATGAGTGGACTTGATACGCTCAAAGTCATAAAAGAGTCTCACCCTGATATGTATGTCATATTGATGACTGCATATGCTGGTGTAGATACCGCGGTTGAAGCACTAAAATTGGGGGCTTATGATTATATTGTAAAACCGTTTGATCTTAATGAACTAAAAGCACTAATTCATCGAACTTTAGAGTTAAATAGAGCCAAAAAGCAAGGTATTGATTTATCTCATAAAATTGAATTATATAATGCTGACAACAATGACCATATCTTGACCAATAGCCCCAATATGATGGAACTTTGCCGTAATATA
This sequence comes from uncultured Gilliamella sp., assembly GCA_945271295.1. Lineage (GTDB taxonomy): Bacteria > Pseudomonadota > Gammaproteobacteria > Enterobacterales > Orbaceae > Gilliamella. The sequence continues at coordinate 10,102 of CALYPG010000025.1, forward strand.
GCCAAAGTGTCACAAACGAAAACAACAGTTTTAATAAGTGGCGAAAGTGGAACCGGTAAGGAATTAGTTGCAAAAACAATTCATTTTTATAGTACGCGTTCAACCGGCCCTTTTATTAAAGTTAATTGTGGCGCATTACCTGAAACACTGTTAGAAAGTACCTTATTTGGCCATGAAAAAGGTTCATTTACAGGTGCATTTCAACGTCAACTAGGCTTATTTGAACGTGCACATTTAGGTACTCTTTTTTTAGATGAAGTGGGTGAAATGTCAACTAATTTGCAAGTTAAATTACTGCGCGTCATTCAAGAAAAGGAATTTGAACCAATTGGCGGTAGCAAATTAATTAAAACTGATTTTCGATTAATTACCGCAACTAATCGAAACTTACAAGAATTAGTTGAAGCAGGAAAATTTAGACAAGATCTTTTTTATCGGCTCAATGTAATGGCATTAGATTTGCCGCCTTTACGCGACAGACAAAATGATATAATGCTATTAGCTCGTTATTTTGCAAATCAATTTTGCCAGGAAAACAATAAGCAATTATTAGATTTTTCCATTGATGCGGTCGAAGCACTTAATCAATACACTTGGCCAGGTAATATTCGTGAATTATCTAATGCTATTGAGTATGCAGTGATTATGTCTAAAGGTTTATTCATCTATTCTCAAGATTTACCATCTCATGTTATCGCCAATAAAAACATGCCCAATTTAAGCCCTAATTTTAATGATTATGATTCACTTGGTACCACGTTAAAAGAAAAAGTCAAAAATTATGAAAAAGAATTAATTATTAATGAATTAAAACATCATAACGGTCATAGAGAAAATACAGCAAAATCATTAGGTGTTAGTAAACGTACCTTACTTTATAAAATGCAAGAATATGAAATATTTGAAACCATTAACTAACTAAATTAACCATTAATATTGGCAATATTGTTAGTCTGTATTTTATGCATATAACTCAAAATTAATAAATTACCAAATTTTAGTCAGCTGTTAATCATCAAAAAATGATGATAATGAAAATTATTTTATTACTTCGTTTCTGTTTGAAAACTTATTAATTGCAATGGGCTATCAATATTCCCCTTATTTTTTATTACATAATAATTGCATTAATTAATAAATACTGCATGATAGCAATAACGTTTAATTCCAAAAAACTTTTTAAATTTATAAACTAATTTTATATACTTTGTATTAATACCTATAACAATTGAGGTGAGTTTTGATTGAATTAAAACTGAGAGAAGTGAAAAAAGATCTATCAGCTAAAGAGCTTGCCGTTGCTGAATTTATCCAAAATCATATTCAAGAATTAAAAAACACTAGTATCCAGGCACTTGCTAAATTGAACCATGTTAGTACCAGTACAATTTTACGTTTATGTAATAAAATGGGTTATAGTGGTTTTAGTGATTTTAAAATTGATTTAATTTCATCATCACCTAAGAAATTAGCCACTGAAGTTTTACAAGATGATATTAATTTGAATGATTCATTGCAAAATGTAAATTGTAAAGTTCAAGCAATGGAAAAATCTTCAATTGATGAAACCCATTCGATCGTTAATCTTAAAGCATTAGACCACGCTATTGATTTGATTATTAATAGCCATAAAATTGTTATTTTTGGTATTGGCAGTAGCGGTTTAGTTGGTAAAGAGTTGGAATATCAACTCATTAAGATCAAAAAGGATGTCAACTGCCATTTTGATGCACATATTAGCCGAAGTCTTGTTAGTACTTTAGATAACAATGATTTAATCATTATTATCTCTCATTCTGGTGAAACACCAGAATGCGTAGAATTATTAAAACTAGCTGAAAATTTGAAAGTACCGTCTATTGCCATTACCAAAATGGGACAGAGCCCAATATCTTTATTAGCCAAAATTGTGTTACATACTACTTCGATGGAACATGCTTCACGACTTATTCCTATTCGTTCAAAAATTTCACAAATATCAGTCGTAAATATGTTACTGACCAATTTGTTTATCAGAAAATATGATGAACACTTATTTCAACAAACGCAAAATCGCGAAAAACGTAAATATCCGCGTAAACAATAATACATACTGCGTTGACAAAATTATTCTCTAGTGTATTTATTACATTCTGTTAATTTTATTCTCGTCCTTTTTTTATCCTACAATTTAACTGTTTTTTAAATAAATATGATCTTGTTCACAAAATAATAAAAATTTAATAAAAAAGTAATGACTATTTTTTTATTAAGATGTAATTTTATTACTAATAAAATTGTTTATTTAAGTAAAAAAATTACTAAAAGGAAAATTAGTCATGCAAAAACAATTACCCATTATTTTGGCAAGTCATGGTCTCTTTGCTCAAGGTGCACTTGATTGTGCTGAAATGTTAATGGGTAGGCAAACTGATATCGACGTAATATCAGTTAAAATCGATAGTAATATTGAAAAATTACGTCAACAAATGTTAGCAAGTTATCAAACTTTAAATCAAGGTTTTGGTGTGATTATATTAGTCGACTTGATGGGAGGAACACCTTGCAATCTAGCGAGCGAATTAGCCATTCAATACGATGATGTATTGTTAGTATGTGGCTTTAATATTCCAGTATTACTTGAAGTATTAAATAATCGAGAAGATTCATTACAAAATGTTAAAAACGCTATAAAAGAATTATTTTCAAAAAGTTGCTTTGATGTGGGTCAACATTTAAATAACCAAAATGAGCAATCCACAGAGTTATAAGGAGAATACAATGCCAATTAATGTTGCCAGAATTGATGATCGTCTTATTCATGGACAAGTTATTACCACTTGGGTCAAAAATTATGATATTGAGCAAGTGCTTATCATTAATGACAAAGTTGCTTCTGATAGTGTTCAGCAATCAGTATTAACTATGTCAGCTCCCCCAGGGCTAAAAGTACTTGTCTTTGGTGTTCAAAAATTTATAGAAATTATCAAAAAAACACCAATCAAAAAACGCACCATGTTACTTTTCACTAATAGTATTGATGTTAATACTCTAATTGATAATGGGTTAGAAATTGAAAAATTAAATGTTGGTGGAATGCGAATGCAAGATGGTCGTCATCAATTATCACGCGCAGTTGCTGTAACCCCAGAGGAAGAACAAGCTTTTAGAAATATAATTGCCAAAAATTTAGAGGTTGAAGTGCAAATGGTACCTAAAGATCCAATTGTGGAACTAAAAACCTTACTTAATTAGTTAAAATCAATTTATTTATTACATTCGGAGGTTAACCTATGTTAACACAGGCTATTCTTGTCGCCATTTGGGCGGGAATTTGTTCATTGGATGACGTTGGACCACAGATGCTACGTAGACCTTTATTAACCGGAACTATAGCGGGTATTATTATGGGAGATGTAGTGCAAGGACTTGCAATTAGTGCAACACTAGAATTAATGTGGATGGGCATTGGTAATGTTGGTGCTTATTCTGCGCCTGACATCGTGGCTGGCGCAATTATTGGCGTCTCTCTTGGTATCACAACCGGTGGAGGAATTGCAACAGGCATCGCATTAGGCGTTCCTGTCTCATTGTTATGTCAACAGTTACTAATTATATGGCGCTCATTTGCTTGTTTCTTAAATCCATGGGCCGAAAAAAGTATTCAAGATGGGAATTACCGAGGACTAGTTAAAGTACACTACTTTTCGACACCAGTCTGGTTTTTGATTCGTGCTGTGCCTTGTTTTATCGCGATTTATTTTGGAAGTGATCTTATCAAAACAATTTTAGATGCTATTCCAAAAAATATAATTACTGGAATGGGAGTCGCTTCAAAATTAATTCCTGCTGTTGGGATCTGTATTTTGCTTTTAATGTTATTAAAGGGTCGTATGTGGTTCTTCTTTTTACTTGGCTTTATGTTAACCACATATTTAAAGTTACCAATTATCCCAATCACCTTCATTGCTCTGGCTTTTGCTGTACTTTATGACATGGCGTCAATGAATAGTAAAAATAATAATGATGATAAACAAGATAATAAACCTGCATTAAATAATAACGTTGAAGAGGAATATGATCTATGAGTACCCAACACAAAATAACTAAAAAAGATCTCAATCGTATCTTTTGGAATTTACAAACGATGTCTTTTTCCTATAACTACGAAAAAATGCAAATGATAGGTTTTGCTAATTGTATGACTCCTGTATTAAATAGATTATATCAAGATGCAGATGAAGAAACCCGGGTACGGGCCATGAAACGTCATTTAGAGTTTTTCAATACCCAAATTAATGCTGGTGCTTTAATTTTAGGTGTAACAGCAGCAATGGAAGAAAAAACCAATGAAGATGAAAAAGATGCTGTTATTTCAGTTAAAGCAGGATTAATGGGACCGTTTGCCGGTTTAGGCGATAGTTTACTTAAATTTACTTGGATGCCAATTTGCGGCAGTATCGGAGCAGCCTTTGCTTTACAAGGCAATATTATTGGTCCTATTTTAATGTTCATAATTTATAATTTAGTTAATGTATTATCCAAATATTTCTTTATACATTATGGATACAACAAAGGCGTAGACTTAATTGAACAATCCAAAAACTCTAATATTATTCAGCGAATCAGTAATTTAGCCAATGTTGTAGGTGTAATGGTACTAGGTTCCCTTATTGCAACAACGGTCAAAGTAGCAACACCATTAACTATTAATGTAGGTGAACAATCGATTAAAGTACAAGAAATGTTTGATAAAGTCATGCCAAACTTTCTAACTTTATTATTTGCTTTAGTTACATTTTTCTTAGTCAAAAAGTTTCAAGGAAAATATACAGTAATATTAATTTTAAGTGTAATGGTAATTGGTGTAATTCTGTCAATATTCGGTATATTAAAATAAGGATAAAATATGTTGAAACAAATTAAAACACCATCAGTTATCCGTAATAAACAAGGAAATTTAGTTATAACATTTAGCCTGATCAATCCAACATCGATTGATCTCTATTGGACCGAAGAAGCTAATGCATATACTGAAAATAAAACACTAATTGGTAAAAATGTGCAAAGCCCAGTAATATTTGATGATCCATTACAAGCTAAAAAACGTATTTATTTCATTTTACAAATTAATGGAAAACCACCTTTACTATTTGGTGAAAGGACATTACCAATAACGGGGTTGAATAATTTCCGTGATTTTGGTGGCTATATTGGTAAAAATGGTAAGCGAATTAAATGGGGGCTATTTTATCGTTCTAATCATTTACATGGATTAAAACCAGATGCACAAGCTTATATTCAAGCACTTGGAATTAGAACGATCATTGACTATCGTAGTGAGAATGAAATAAAAAACAGCCCAAACACTAATGTAGGAGAAAAACAAACATTTCATTTAAATGCCTCTGCTCAAACGGCGGAACTAGCAGCACAATTTGCTGCTGACCCAAGTGATGAAGATCGCGCATTAGTTGAAAGCGTATTACGTGATATTCCCAAAGACTTAGTTAATGGTGAAGGTGAGCAAGTATTAGAGCAATATCGTAACTTTGTTGTAAGTGATAAATCAAAAGATTCTTACAGTAAAATGCTTAAAGCAATGTTAGACAGTAATAATAACCCTAGTATTCAACATTGTCGTGGAGGCAAAGATCGTACTGGTTATGGTGTATTATTGATTCAACTTATGTTAGGTGTATCTGAAGATGATATCATTTATGATTATATGTTAACTCATGATAATCGCTTAGAACGTAATAAAATTAAGATGGCGGCGTACCGTAAAATTACTGATAATGAAAATGTATTAGGTTATTTATTAAGCCTAATCGATACTCGTGAAAGTTTTGTTAAGGAAATTCTTAACACCATGAAAAAGGTAGCTGGTACACCAACTAATTATATCAAGCAAGAACTTGGTTTTACCGATCAAGATTTCCAAACGATGCAAGATTTATACTTAGAAGATTGATTGTTTTGATAATTAAAAGATCAAGCGCGATATAATTTCCATTCCTAGACTTAAGCTGTCAAGTTTTGTAGATAGAAATCAACAAAACTTGACAGTTTAATTTGAGCAGAAATGAGCTGTAAGCTAGTTGAATTAAATAGATTTGATTTAGCTCAACTTTATGATTAAATTCATTCAGGTATTCAATTAATCAGTTTAATTTTTAATTAAAAAACTGGCAAAAAGTATTTACATCTACTAGCTCAAAGCTAATTGGGTTTTATAAATTATTTAAAAGTTAAATTTAATGTATTGCATTTTATCCATATAACCTTTCGCCTATGTATAGAACCTCTGCTGGCGCTAGGGCCTAATATTTTTCTGGTCTTTATGTAACAATTAACTCCGATCTTATTACCAAGTGTCAGCTAGCTTAGATTTAGCGCTATATCATATTTAGTTAAAACTAATACAATTAAGGATAAGTATGACTTTGAATATTTTGATACCAAAAATAAATAACTCGCTTAGAAAATTAATCAATAACATATCGATGAATTGAGCAATTTTTTAGTATTCATTTATTATAAATTGATAAATAAATTTATTATCATTTTTAAATTTGAACCAGCTTGTTTATTAAATTGTTAACAACCATTATGTAATGATTAATCCTTTGGCGATAAACAAGGTTTAGTATCTGCATTATTTACCAAAGACGTGATTAAACTCTCGGCTTGAGCTTGCGTTTTTTCAACTTTACCAATAATACAAATTTCATTGTCGGTAATTTTGCTTATTACTTGATAAGTTACTGTCAAATCTTCACCATTTTCTAAATTTTCGGTTGCAACAAATGGGGTAATTAAGGCAACGGGTTGCTGTTTACCGTTAATGGTTTTTAACCACCAGTTAGCCTGACCATCAATCGATGAAAAGCCAGATGAAACAATTTCCCAATAATTTAATGATGCTTGTTGTTTACTTGGTGTGATGACATCAATTGACATTCGATCATCATCATAAAGGACATCAAGCATATACCCACTTGGACCTGGGCATCTGTCAGCAGTACTACCTGTTACTTCTTCTAAAACAGTACGGATACAATGCTCACCAGATAAATCACTATAATAGTTTGAAAGTTGTGGTTCTGAGGCCAGGCAATTGGTTATATTAAAACCCCAAAAACCAATTAAAAGAGCAGAAATTATTTTTTTCATTGTAGTTATTCCTTAACAAATTAATTTATTATTAATAATTTTAGCTATTCTCTACGATTTATTTGAATATAACAATTATAAAAATAAGTGTCATATTTTTTAGAAATTAAACAGTTGATAACGACTTTTTGGATACAAAATAAATTAACTACAAAAAAGTTAAGTTTATTTAAGCAATATAATAAAGCCAGTATCTTTTACCATACTGGCTTTATTATAAATAGCAAACAATGTTGAACTATTTTACATTTTTCTAAAGTTTTTCTAATAGTTGGGCCTTTTTCGCATTAAATTCATCTTGGGTTAAAATTCCTTCATCAACCAGTTCTTTCAATTGTTTTAATTGCTTAATAATTGTTTCATTGTTATTAGTTGCGGTAGTTGTATTTGCATTATTAGCACTGTTGTTTAAATCAAACGATTTTGCTAATTCCATACCTGCACCGAGTTGTAAGCCTGCACCAGCAAGTCCGCCTTCATTTTGGGCGGCATCACGTAATGCTTTGAGTTTTTCATGTTCAACATAATTTAAACCGACTTCTTTTGCAGCTAATGCATCGGTGCGTGAATCAGCTATTTTACTTATACGATCTAATGTATCTTGACTAAATGAAGTAGCTTCAACCTGAAAATCATCTAAAACAAGTCCCAATTTACTAAAAGTAATTTTCAGATTTGATTTAATTTGTTCAGATAATTGTACCAGCTGTGAATCAATATTTTGATATGAATAACTTTCAGTAGCTAATTGCGATGTTATGGTCGGAATAACACGTGATATTATTAAGTTACTCAGATCATTAGCCGTATATATCGATTTTGCCCCTATTATCTGACTAAAAAACAGCTCCGCTTGTTCAATTTTAATTGAATAAGTACCATAGGCACCAAGTTCAACAGGGAATTGATATACGGCATCAACATACTTAATTGGTGTTGATGTTCCCCATTTTTGATTTACCAAACTAGCCATACGGAAAAAGTAAACATGCATTTTGTGTTCACTTTCAAAGCTTTGCAAAATTTTTATTAAATTAGTAATAAAAGGATGATTTGAAGTTGAAAGTTCATAAATTCCAGATTTTGTTAAAACATCAATAACCTCACCTTTATAAACTAAAATACAACCTTGTCCAGGATTAACAATTAATTTACTTGCGTTTTTTATCTCATTTGTTGGTGGTTGGAATTCATAAAACAATACATTAGGATCTTGATTTGTCCATTCTATAACTGTTTTTAATTGCCTTTTAAAAAAATTGCTTAAAGCCATATTAAATTACCTTATACTTAATTATTTTTCCTTAGCTAAAGTTATTTTTTGTGTAATTGTTCCATCAGAACCAATCATCACATATTCACCACATTTATTCTTAGTAATGAAACCATCATTGTAAGGAGTCATTTCTTTAATCTTAATTTTATCTTCAGATAAAGTCCAAATTACTTTACCACTATTAGTATCTAATTGTTGATAATTATAATGCGAATCAGGACTTGCACTAGTTTTTGTTTTTATAACTAATGTATTATCATTAGCATAAACAATTTTCGGATTAAAATACAACCGATTCGGCGTTAAATTTTGATGAGAAACAAGTTTATAACCCGGATGAACACTTTGAACGTTATAGAAATAATAAGCACTCTCAGCATCAGTAAACTTACCTGGACCATCTGGATTGTTATCACCTACCTTCGCTGAGATAATGCTATAATGATTTTCTCCATCAGGACTAATATAAGTAAACTTAATTAATTTAAAATTATCATCATACTTTTTAGCAAAATCAAATGTAGTATGCTCACTGGTATCTTTAGGTACCCCAAAATCTTTTTTCTGCATATAAAAATCATTATCATCAATATAGGCTTTATCATGTAATGGATAATAATAAATTTTTTTGCCATCATCAGTAAGTATATGAAAAGCTCGTTCTGGTGAACCTTGAGCTATTGTGATGTTAGCTGATGCAATTCCGGTATTATATTGAGGGTAATTATTAAGTAACGATGAAGTTACATCCGTTAAAGTAAAATTCTTTTTATCAAGTAAAAAAACAATGCTTTTTTTAACAATCAGGTAAGTTTTATCTTTACTGAAATCATAGTAATCCAAATCAATATTATTAAAACTTGAACTATCTTGTTTTAATTTATCAAGCTCTTGCTCCTGAATAATTTTGTTTGCTAATAAATCATGAACGACAAAATAATATTTAGATTTAGTTTGGAACGATTTACTGTATTCACGCTTAACAATACTTATTACATAAGGCTTATTATCGACTATTTCTAATGAGCAATAATTATAATTAACACTTTGAAGGCTATTTTGTTGCTCAACCGAAGGGCTTATCGGAGTATTGATTGATGAAGTTTTAGTTTGTCGCGGCGGCGTATTAATTTCTTGATGATACGAAGGTTTTGAATTGAATGACACTGATATTATACTGATCAAAACAACAATGAAAATAATAGTACAAATTATGATAATAAGTATTTTTTTGTTTGATTCATCAAAATAATTTTTAACTGTTTTATTTTGATATTTTATATTCACATTAATATCATCGTTATCTAAAATATACTCTGTATTACAATTATCACATAGATAATGTTCTGGCTTTATTTCCGTTTTTTGTACACTTCCACAATTAGGACATTTTATTACTTTAATTTGCTTTGCCATTCCTATTCACTCTAATAATTATTTTTTTGAAGATAAATCAAAGGTCATTTTATCCATTTTATAAACAAGTGTCACTTGAATTGTATTACTGTTTTAGTTTAGTATTATCAAATACTAATAATCTAAGCGTTATACGTTTAACAATACAAAAATGGTAAAACTATTTTAAGATTTTAATAAAAATGTTTATCTATTTTTCCAACAAAAAAGTTCGATATCTGAGGTTTCCAACCTTCCATATTTTCTCGACATTTATCAAAAACTGCATCCCCTTTGCCATATTTTCGGCATAGTTCCTTAATAGGAATGCCGGCTTCTGCTTTTTTTAAAATAGATAAAATTTGATGTTTTGCTCTTTTTTATATTTAAATTTTCTTTTGATTTTATCATAGCGAATTTTCTACTTGTTTGTTGTACTACTTTAAGAGATTGTTACATTATCACTGCTACTTGTAATAATGCAGCTCGTCGTTTAGATGAAAATCAAAAAGAAAATATGTCATAAGTGATAGATGGTTACCTATCTTAGTTTCCAGAGTCATACTTTAGAAACGTTATCCAAACAAGCTAAACCAACAATAAGTTGTACTAGTACTAACAATACTTATTAATATATATAATCAAGGCATAAGACAAGCAGCTCTATATTTTTTCTCAGTCATGCCGCGCCAACCTATATTACCAGTCCAAATATGAACAGCGTTCATCATATCGCGGCCTCTTCGAGTAGATGTCCAATATAGAGGGCCCCAATTTCTTGAATCACCAGGGTAGAAAAGTTGCCAATCACTATCTGGATAATTTTCTGTTGTCAATGATCCCCACTCGTTTAATATTCCTCCATTCCATTGCCCATTCGCTTTAGAACTAATTTCCCTGATATAATATCTTCTATTCGTATATTCTTCATCTGAAGGTATTCTATATCTTCCTGCAAGACTAGAACATAATTCAACACTTTTGTCATATCCACCCGGTTCTTGAGGAAAAACAATGTACCAACGCTGTATTTTAAAAGTATAGAGTAATTTTGTTTTATTTATATCCTTATATAAATTAAAAGTTGAAGGAGAAAAATTTCCTCCGCCTGGTGCCTTTGGGCCTTTTAAAGTTACTCTCACTAACCCATTATGAGTAGTTAATAATAAACTGATTCCATTCCCCGAAATTGGTGTAATATGTTGCCCATTAATATTAATTATCTCATTAGCATCACCAACTATTTTTAAGTCAAAAAACAAATTATCAGAACCGGTTGTAGGGAAATTTTTTTCTGGATTGTCTAAATCATAAACATAAAATCCTTTGCGTGATTTCCAATTTGGACCATTACTAACGCCTTGACGATCGGCTTCTTCATACTTAAGGCTTGGTTGAATATAACAAATTTCTTGTGTATATTTTGGATAAATAAAGTAAGAATGACTACCACCTGTGAAAGAACTCGTTCTCGGTTCACCATAAGCAGTAGATAAAGAACCATTTGTCGCTTCTAAAGTCAATTTATAAGGAGCCTCACATCCTATTAATTTAGCATTTATATTATTTTTAACAAAATCAGTTATATCTGTTTCATCTGAGTCTTGCCATTTTAATTTCAATGTTCCTGTAACAGTTGGTGAAGCATCTCCATCTTTATCAAACCAATAATTTGAATTAATAATAATATCATTCAATGATCTATTTGGATAATTCCTATTAGAAGATGGTAATTGAATATAGGTTTTTATATCAGAAAATTTTACCGTCTCGTCGTTAAGTTTAATTGGGTTAGATTTAGTTGACACATCTCCTGATGCAGTAATTAAATTATTATCTGGTAAAGTTATAGATAACAGATTTTCAATTGAATTAGCTGTTGTTACTCCGCCATCAAAACTTAAATATGGACTATTCCCATATATGTATTGGCTGCTTTTTATTGATAACGCTATCACATTATTTACAGAAAACGTAAAAATTAAAGTGACTAATAGCATTATTTTTTTTAAAAGGGAAAATTCATGAGTGACTAAATGACAATCTAAGCAACTGAATTTTAACACTTTTCACTCCTTTTTAACAATTCCATTTGTTTTTCTTGATCTAAATCAATATATACCCAAAGTATAAAAAACCAATAATGGTTAGGCAAATATAAGTTTGTATAGATTTGTTAATATTGTCAATATTAACGATATTTATAAATTGATATTAAGTTTTTGCCTCAATAAAAAATATAAGATATGGATCTATTTTATTTCGGTACTTGTTAAACAAGTTCTATCTTTGTTATTATATCTCACTTTCAATAAATTTGATTCACCATGCAGCGCATAACACTATGATATTATTAAGATATTTTACATTGAATTATAACTAATGACTTATCGCTAAGATGGTTATTAATAATATTAAATACTCATCCTAAACATACTTTTTGGTGATCTTAATTATTTTATGAAAAAAGCGCTAATTTAATTTTTCTATTAGTTGATTGTGAACATTACCGATTTTAATGACTTTGACATTAATAAATAAAATAAAACTAAAAAACCTTGCATAACAAGGCTTTTAATCAATTCTTGGGTAATTGAGTTAGAACTACTCCCATTCAATAGTAGCCGGTGGTTTGCCGCTGATGTCGTAGACTACTCGGGAAATGCCGTTGACTTCGTTGATGATGCGGTTGGAAACTCGGCCTAGGAAGTCATAAGGTAAGTGAGCCCAGTGGGCAGTCATAAAGTCGATGGTTTCGACTGCTCGCAGTGAGACGACCCAATCGTATCTTCGCCCATCCCCCATTACTCCTACTGAGCGTACTGGCAAAAATACCGTAAAGGCTTGGCTGACTTTGTGGTAAAGGTCTGCTTTATAGAGTTCTTCAATGAAGATAGCATCGGCTTGACGTAACAAGTCACAATACTCTTTTTTAACTTCGCCGAGTACTCGCACCCCTAACCCTGGACCTGGGAATGGATGACGATATAGCATATCGTAAGGTAAACCAAGTTCTAAACCAACTTTACGCACTTCATCTTTAAATAGTTCACGTAATGGTTCAACTAAGCCCATTTTCATGTCTTCGGGTAAACCACCAACATTATGGTGAGATTTGATCACATGCGCTTTACCTGTGTCAGCGGCAGCAGATTCAATTACATCAGGGTAAATAGTTCCTTGTGCTAACCATTTAACGGCTTTAAGTTTGGCTGCTTCTTCATCAAATACAGCAACAAATTCACGACCGATAATTTTGCGTTTGGCTTCCGGATCAGCTTCACCTTTGAGAGCTGCTAAAAAACGATCTTCTGCATTCACGGCAATAATATTTAAACCAAATTTATTGCCAAACATATCCATAACTTGCTGAGCTTCGTTTAAACGTAATAAGCCATGATCAACAAACACACAAGTAAGTTGATCACCAATTGCTTGATGCAGTAATAATGCGGTTACCGATGAATCCACGCCACCAGATAAACCTAATAATACTTTGTCGCTACCGACTTGTTGCTTAATTCGGGCAACAGAATCAGTAATAATCGATGACGGTGTCCATAATTTTTCACAATGACAGATATCAATCACAAATCGTTGTAGTAATTCAAACCCTTTAACAGTATGAGTAACCTCTGGATGGAACTGCACGCCATAAAATTGTTTTTCATCATTAGCCATAATAGCAAATGGGCAACTTTCAGTCTGTCCAACTAATTTAAAGCTGTCTGAAATAGCTGTTACTTTATCGCCATGACTCATCCAGACATCTAATTGATTAATACCGTCTTGATTAGTACTATCTAAAATGCCATCAGTTAATTTAGATGAACCTACGATGTCTACTTTTGCATAGCCAAATTCGCGTTGATTAGATCCCGTAACTTGTCCATTTTTGCCAACTTGAATAGCCATGGTTTGCATCCCATAACAAATACCAAGTACTGGTACACCTGCATTAAATACATATTCGGGGGCTCTTGGGCTATTGGCTTCGGTAGTGCTTTCTGGGCTACCAGATAAAATAATACCTTTAGGATTAAACTGTTTAATTTTTTCTTCAGACACATCCCACGGCCAAAGTTCACAATACACACCGATTTCCCGCACCCTGCGAGCAATTAACTGAGTCACTTGCGAACCAAAATCAAGAATTAATATGCGCTGTTGATGGATGTCTGTTTTCATTAATTTATACCTAATATATGACATAATAAGAAAAAATAAGAGGTGATATTGTATCACCTCTTATCTATGGTTTGAACTTTCTGCTGGGTTTATTTAGCAGTGTTTTGTTCTTGAGCTGATTGAATTGCAGTTAAGGCAATGGTGTAGACAATATCATCAACTAACGCACCGCGAGACAAGTCATTTACTGGTTTACGCATACCTTGTAGCATTGGACCAATTGAAACCAGATCCGCAGAACGTTGTACAGCTTTGTAAGTAGTATTACCAGTATTTAAATCAGGGAAAATAAATACTGTTGCTTTACCAGCTACTTGTGAATTTGGTGCTTTTGATTTAGCTACATCAGGCATGACCGCAGCATCATATTGTAATGGACCATCAATCATAAGATCCGGACGTTTTTCTTGTGCAATTTTGGTTGCTTCTTTGACTTTTTCAACATCAGCACCTTGACCAGAACTACCGGTTGAGTAAGAGATCATGGCAACTCGTGGTTCTATGCCAAACGCAATTGCTGTATCTGCTGATTGAATAGCAATTTCAGCGAGTTCTTGCGCATTTGGATCTGGATTAATCGCACAATCACCATAAATATACACTTGATCTGGCATTAACATAAAGAATACAGATGAAACAAGTGAGCTTCCTGGTGCTGTTTTAATTAATTGTAATGGTGGACGAATAGTATTAGCCGTAGTGTGCACTGCACCTGAAACTAAGCCATCAACTTCATTGGCTTCAAGCATCATTGTGCCAAGCACCACATTATCAGCTAATTGTTCACGAGCAATCACTTCAGTCATACCTTTATTTTTACGCAGTTCAACTAAACGAGGAACATATTTTTCACGAATTGCGTCAGGATCGACAATCTCAACCCCTTTACCTAACGTGACGCCTTGTGAAGCAGCAACTTTACGAACTTCATCAGGATTACCAATCAACACACATTTAGCGATATTGCGTTCAGCACAAATTGCAGCTGCTTTTATTGTCCTTGGTTCATCACCTTCTGGTAATACCACCACTTTTTTAGCATTACGAGCAAGCTCAGTTAATTGATAGCGGAAAGCTGGAGGAGACAACCGACGATTAGCATTTACTACCTGATTTAAAGATTTAATCCAATTTGAATCAATATGGTCGGCAATGAAATTTTGAGTATTATCCATACGTTCTTTATCATCAACAGGAATTTCTAAATTAAACTGTTGTAAATTAATTGAAGTTTGGAAAGTATTGGTTTGAACAGTAAAGACCGGTAATCCTGTATCAAACGCTGGCTGGCATAATTTATGAACTTTTTCGTCTATTTCGTATCCCCCAGTTAATAAAACACCACCAATAGAGATACCATTCATAGCTGCTAAACAAATAGTCACTAACACATCAGAACGATCTGCTGAAGTCACTAATAAAGCATTTGGTTGTAAGTGATTGATAATGTTAGGCACACTACGAGAACAGAATGATACATGCTTAATGCGACGATTTTTTATACCACCTTCATTAATAATTTTTGCTTTAAAATGTTGAGCAATATCAAAAGTACGACAAGCACTTAAATCGATATTCCAAGGAATACAACCTAGTACTGGTAAAGGACTATGTGCATTCAAATCCGCAATGGTAATTTTCTTATCACCAAATTTAGGTGTATGATAAATTTCCGAAACATCTGGATGTGCAAGACTTTGTTCTTCTAATGGTGCATTCACTTTATTAACAATTACACCAACGATTTTTTCATTTTTGATTCCACCAAAATTAGAACGTGCAATTTCAATACGATCTTTAAGTTGAGCTGGTGAATCAGAACCCATATTAGCGACAAAAATAATTTCAGCACCAAGTGTTTTGGCGATATTATTATTTAACTCATTAGCAAAAGGATAATCAGCCGTTGGCACAATACCTTCAACTAAAACCACATCAGCACCTTTAGTATTTTCTGCATAAAGTGCAACAATCTCTTCCATTAAAACATCTTGTTGATTTAAGCCTAATAAATTTTCAACATGGCTCATTTTAAGTGGTTTTAACGCAGGAATTTTGGTGTTATGACTAATTAAAGTAGTTGTATTATCCGGAGCATCTCCGCCAGTTCTAGGTTGTGCTACGGGTTTAAATACATTGAGATTAATACCTTGACGCTCCATAGCTCGAATAACACCAAGACTCACCCCTGTTAACCCTACATTGGTACCAGTTGGAATCAGCATAATTGTACGAGACATAAATTATTTCCTCTTAATTCTTCATTAAAAAACAAACCGCCAATTTGGCGGTTTCAATTGTTTATTAGGCTGTTAGACGCGCAGCATCTTGAGCAATGACTAGTTCTTCATTAGTTGGTATTACCATTGCAATTTTAGAACCATCTTTTGTGATTGTGCCACCTTTACCAAAGCGTGCCGCTAAATTACGCTCTTGATCAAGCTCAAAACCAAGTAGGCTTAATTTCTGCATTGTGAAACGGCGAACTTCTTCAGAGTTTTCTCCAATACCACCAGTAAACACAATCGCATCTAAACGACCATCTAACAACATAGCATAACCACCAATGTATTTAACTAAACGGTGCACAAACACATCTAATGCATTTTTAGCATTTTCATCTTTACTATAATGTTCAGTCACGTAACGGCAATCACTGCTTACACCAGTTAAACCTAATAAACCGGATTTTTTATTTAATAAATTATTAATATCCGCAACTGACATTTTTAAATTATCGTGTAAGAAGAACATAATAGCAGGATCAATATCGCCACTGCGAGTTCCCATCACTAATCCTTCAAGTGGCGTTAAACCCATAGAAGTTTCAACACATTTACCATTTTTAACTGCGGTGATTGATGCACCATTACCTAAGTGACAAGTAATGACATTAGTTTCTTCTACCGGTTTATTTAATAATCTAGCTGCTTCTCGGCTTACATAATAGTGACTAGTACCATGAGCACCATAACGACGAATACCATGCTTAGTATAAAGTTCATTAGGAATAGCATATAAATATGCTTCTTTAGGCATAGTAGTATGAAAAGCTGTGTCAAATACTGCTACGTTCTTATCTTTTAAATGAGGAAAAGCAATAAATGCTTCACGAATACCGATTAAATGCGCAGGATTATGTAGCGGTGCAAATGCTGCCGCTTCTTCAATGCCCTTTAATACTGAATCATCAATCACTACTGAATGAGTATATTTTTCACCACCATGAACAATACGATGTCCTATTGATTTAATGCTATCTAATAATTCTGGTTTTTGTGTAAAAATGCTATTGACAATAAATTTAATCGCTTGACTATGAGCGGCACCTGCACCTAAAGAAGCTTCATGTTTAGCACCATCAAGTTTCCATTTAATACGTGCATCAGGAAGATTGAAACATTCAGCTAATCCAGATAAAAACTCATCACCATTTTCAGGATTGATAATAGCAAATTTTAATGATGAACTTCCACAATTAAGAACTAAAGCATTATTACTTGAAGACATAGTAATTCCTATAATTTGAATAAAAAAGATTTATACCAATTAAAATTGGTAACTCAACACATAATTAAATAATCAATGTGATTACGCTAAGGTGACTTCTGATATCTTGTTTTTTGATATAAAATAGATAGTCGCCAATTTGAATGGCACTATTTTAAGACAATAAAATATGAATGTCGAGGAATCACCAATAGATGAATTTAATTCAAACATTTAAATCAGGTCAATCATATATGTATATTTGTCCGCAAGACAAAGAACTTGCCTTTTCTTTTCCAGAAATAAAAATTATTAAATACATAAAAACCGCAACAAAATATTTACCACCTGTCATTATTGCGTTACTTGTTTGGCAATATTACATGCCAGCACAAATCGCCGTGACAGTGATTACTATACTTTTTGCTGTAAGCTTACCAATTCAAGGCATTTTTTGGTTAGGAAGGCGTGCACAATCACCATTACCCCTTAATTTAATTGATTGTTATAATCATATAAAATCACAATTAATTGAAAAAAAAATCTTAGCCAAAGAGAATAAAGATAAAAGTATTGGCAATAAGTTAACTTTTGAAGAGTTTATGAAATTATTAAATCTAGCCAAAATGCATTTGGGTAGCTATTTTGCCCATCATGATCACCATTCTTACTTTGATGAAGAAAAAGATTAATGGCTGATTTATTATTTATTTTAAAAAAGCAAATTGACATGCTTGAACAGCAAATCAATTTGCAAGAGCAACCTGAATATGCTGAGCATTATTTTGATGAACACTTATTTAATACTAATAAAATTGAAGTAAATAGTAGCTTTTATCTTGATAAAATAAAACAAACTTACCAAACATTATCAACTAATGTAAAGACACAGAAATTCGAACAAATTCTCTATTTATCAGAATCTTTAGTAAATCAAATAACTGCATTAACTCGCGAACTAGCTACCCATAATTTACGTCAAAAAGATGTTGATATTATTGATGAAACATTATATGAAAAACATTCACGTCATTTAGATTATTTGCGCCGATTGCAAGAAATGAAATATGAATTAGAATTTTCACCTGAATCTATTAATCATAGCAAAATCGCTTCACTTGATAATCGCATCTATCGTTGCGAACAAGCTATCAAAAAAATTGAGCTAGAAATGGAAAATGATAGTAATCCATCTGCCAAGCTGGTTAACAATTTAAATGAACGCCTTTAATAACGATGCTCAATAAATTAGCTTATTATGATCAACCCAAAAATCTCTCATAACCCGACTTATAGCAAAAATGAATATTGTTATAATAATTAGTTAGTATCATCTTGCTAAATTAAACTTATAATAAACATATATTCTTTATAGATAGATAAACAATATCAATTATGCTATCTGATCAGATAACTATAAATAAGGATCTTTTTATGAGTAAAATATTTGATGATAATTCACAAACTATCGGGCATACACCACTGGTACGCTTAAAACATTTTGGCAATGGTAATATTTTAGCCAAAGTTGAGTCACGCAATCCGAGTTTCAGTATCAAATGTCGTATTGCATCAAATATGATTTGGGATGCAGAAAAACGCGGATTATTAACACCAGATGTTGAGCTAATTGAACCCACTAGTGGCAATACAGGCATTGCGCTTGCCTCCGTTGCTGCCGCTCGAGGTTATAAATTAACCTTAACCATGCCAGAGAGTATGAGCATTGAACGTCGCAAATTGCTAAAAGCCCTAGGCGCTAATTTAGTATTAACTGAAGCAGCCAAAGGCATGAAAGGCGCAATAGATAAAGCTGAAGAGATTGTTGCCAGTAACCCAAAACGCAATATCATGCTACAACAATTTAGTAACCCCGCAAATCCTGAAATTCACGAAAAAACCACAGGTCCTGAAATTTGGCAAGATACTGATGGTAAAGTTGATATCTTTATTGCTGGAGTGGGAACGGGAGGAACCTTTACTGGAGTAGTTAACTATATTAAAAAAAGCCAAGGGAAAAATATCACTGCAGTAGCGGTTGAACCCACCACTTCGCCGGTTATTAGCCAAGCACTAGCGGGTGAACCGATTAAACCGGGTGCCCATAAAATTCAGGGGATTGGTGCTGGTTTTATTCCTAAAAATCTTGATTTAAGTTTAATAGATCTTGTGGAGAAAGTGTCAAATGATCAAGCGATTGAAACAGCACGAGCTCTGATGGAAAAAGAAGGCATCTTAGCGGGAATATCCTCAGGGGCAGCCGTTTTCGCCGCAGATAGATTAGCTAAACTTCCTGAAAATGCAAATAAAATGATTGTAGTGATTTTACCTTCATCCGGTGAACGTTATTTAAGTACTGATTTATTTAGTGGGATTTTTACTGAAAAAGAATTAGGTTAACCGGCCATGACTAATTCATTCCAATAAGGTGCTAATGCTAATACTAACCTACCACCTTATGCTGATAGATTAGTAATTAAAACATAATAAGTATCGCTGGTTAATTATCTTGAATGATACCAAAATGCCGGTAAGCGTGTGGCGTAGCAATGCGTCCACGCGGTGTTCGTTGAATATAGCCTTGTTGAATCAAAAACGGTTCAAGCACATCTTCAATTGTTTCACGTTCTTCACCAATCGCCGCAGCAATATTATCAAGTCCAACCGGTCCCCCCATGAACTTTTCAATAATTGCCAACAACAATTTACGATCCATAAAGTCAAAACCTTCAGTATCCACATCAAGCATATCCAAAGCTAAAGTGGCAATTTTTTTATCAATTATTCCTTTAGATTTAACATCTGCATAATCCCTAACACGGCGTAATAATCGATTAGCAATTCTTGGTGTACCACGTGAGCGTTTAGCGATTAAATGAGCACCCTCTTTTGATAAATCCATACCCAAAAACTTAGCACTGCGACTGACAATATATTCTAGATCTTCAACCCGATAAAATTCTAAGCGTTGCACAATACCAAAACGATCACGTAATGGTGAAGTTAATGAACCAGCACGAGTGGTGGCGCCAATTAAAGTAAATGGCGGCAGATCGATTTTGATTGAACGTGCAGCTGGACCTTCACCAATCATAATATCTAATTGATAATCTTCCATAGCTGGATATAAAATTTCTTCAACTACAGGTGACAAACGATGGATCTCATCAATAAATAATACATCATTGGGTTCCAAATTAGTTAACATAGCGGCCAAATCGCCTGCTTTCTCTAATACTGGCCCTGAAGTAGTACGTAAGTTGACATTAAGTTCATTAGCAACAATGTTCGCTAAAGTGGTTTTGCCAAGCCCTGGAGGACCAAATATCAACACATGATCCAGTGCATCACTACGCTGTTTAGCAGCTTGGATGAAAATTTTCATTTGCTCACGTACATGTGGTTGCCCCACGTATTCATCCAAACATTTAGGACGAATAGCACGATCTAATGATTCTTCTTCTTTTTGAGCTTGTGGTGCAATCAAACGATCAGCTTCAATCATAACGGTACCTATTTACAATGCAGATTTTAATGCCTCACGAATGAGTGTTTCACTATCCATTTCTGGTTTAATGACTTTGCTGATAATACGGCTTGCTTCTTGTGGTTTATAACCTAAAGCAATTAAAGCGCAAACCGCTTCGCTTTCTATCTGATTAGAGGATTTTTTAACGTTTCCAGTAGCAACAATAGTACTGACATTGCTTAACTCTTCACTAAATCGTTTAACGCGATCTTTCATTTCGACAATTAAACGTTCTGCTGTTTTAGTGCCAACACCGGGTAACTTAACTAACGTTTTTAACTCACCTTGCTCTACTGCGGTAATGAACTGCTGTGCTGACATACCGGACAAAATAGCTAATGCCAATTTAGGGCCTACACCATTGACTTTAATCAATTCCCGAAACAATTCACGCTCTTGTTCATGATTAAAGCCATAGAGTATTTGCGCATCTTCACGCACCACAAAATGGGTTAATATAATTATTTCTTGACCATTATCCGGTAATTCATAAAAACAGGTCATGGGCATAAATACCTCATAACCAACACCACCGACCTCGATCAACACTTTGGGTGGTTGCCTTTCAATAATAGTTCCACGTAAACGGCCTATCACAATTTATCCTTAATAATTTAGAATGCGTTATAACAACGATTGACCATAGCTATATAACTTAGTAAATAGAATCTGCTACACAAAAAACAGTTCAATTTTGATGATCAAAATTGATAACAAATTAAAAAATAATTACGAGTTAGTTTACCCGATAGCAAATAATTAATAAAGATAAACTGTATAAATAGACAGGAAAAATTATAATTAGATTACGTGACAGGCTAACTAAAAAAATTATTTGATATATTTATATATTCTATGATTAAAAGCGTTTGTTGCTATTAAAAGTAATTGATAATCATTATTTAATTATCAAAATAATGATTCTGGTTGAAACGATAGACATGTTAAGCAACGTTATACATGATCTGTTAAATTGACAAAATATATATATAACGTTAAAAATAAAAAAGATACTAGATTCAACATCTAAACAGCCCACCTAATATCGACGGACTGAAATGACAATATTTTGATGTACGGTAAATTGTATTTTACAAACTAAAAATCCCATTATTGACCAAATCAGTATACTGGTCAATAAACGCGAATAAGACTATTATGCAGGTTAATTATATTATGCCAGTACAATTAAAAAGGCATTTTAAAACCTGCCGGCAATTGCATACCACCTGTTACTTGTGCCATTTTTTCTTTTTGAGCTTCATCTAAACGACGAGCCGCATCATTATAAGCAGCAGCGATAAGATCTTCCAACATCTCTTTATCATCGTCAGTGATTAAAGAAGGATCAATTTCAACGCGTTTACAACTATGTGCGCCATTTATTGTGACTTTAACCAAGCCTGCTCCTGATTCACCTGTTACTTCTAACTTAGCAATCTCATCTTGAGCTTGTTGCATTTTTGCTTGCATTTGCTGGGCTTGTTTCATTAAATTGCCCAAACCGCCTTTACCACCTTGAAACATAATAATTCCTCATTAAAAATATTGAAATTCTGATTATACAGGACGAATACTTGCTTCATCAATCTTAGCTTCAAAAAATTGGCAAATCATTGCCACTTTAGGATCATCCTTGATGATCTGTTTAGCATGCAATAGTTTTTGTTGATATAATGCTTCACGCTTTTCTAAAGGTGTCTTAATAGCTTGATTGTCATCAATGATGATTTTTAGATTCACCACTTGTTGACGGTGATTAGCCAACGCTTTTTCTAACTTTGCACTGTTTGTTGAAGAATTAATGAGATGTTTGATTGATGATCGCATATGCAAAACTATATTTTCATCATCGATTTGTTCAATAAAAGAGTTAATAGCAAGTTGTTTGATTAATGGAGGTAAGTCTAATTGTTCAATTTCGGCACACCAGGCATCTTTTTCTGCCATTTCTTTAATTAATTTTTGTGTCATTTCAGGTGTTTTATCACCATTTAGTGATTCTCGAAACGCCTTAGTATCAACCACTAATTCATGTTTATTTTCAACAATATTATTGGCTTGCCATTGATAATTTTCTGCCGTAATTTTCACTTGGTCAGATCCGTTATCAACAATATCTTTATTTTCTAATGATTTCGCTTTCTGGCGTACATTTGCTACTGATGAAGTAACATTAACATTTTGCGGTCGAATTTTATCAACCGATTCAGACTTTTTTGTAAGTTGTTCCCCTTTCATCAATTGCATTCGCATTTCTAAAATATTTTTAGTGATTGAAGGTGCTTCTTCAGGTACCAATGAACTTTTTGCAACTGGCTCTGGAGTATTTTCAGGCTGAATTTTAGTTTGCGTCGGTAAATCACTATTTGCCTGTTGTGTTAATTGTTGTTGATCAGTCGCAACAAAATCTTGCTCAACAACTTGTAGCGGAGGTGACGACTGTTGAGCAGGTGAAGTTACCACAGACTTTTGAGATTGGGCTGATAACAAACTATTTGATTTTGATGCAAATGTAGGCGCAACAACTGAATCAACAGGTTTTGGCATAAATGCTAAGGCACGTAAAAAACTCATTTCCGTGCCGATTTTTTTATCCGGAGTGAAAGCTAATTCTTTCCTGCCCATTAGCAAAATCTGATAAAACAATTGAACATTATTTGGTGCCATATATTGTGCTAAAAAGCGTATCCGTTCTTCGTTATCGCTATAATCACCAAGTGCGGTTGGCACAACTTGTAACAAAGCAATTTGATGTAATAGTGAGATAGTTTGACTTAGTAGATTATCCCAATCAGCACCTTGCACGGCGGCCATCTCGATTTGTTGCATGAGTGCATTACCATCGCCTTGATGAAGTGCCTCAATTAAGGAAAATGCAATAGCACTATCCAACGTACCAAGCATAACAGTAACTGATGCAGCATCAACCTGCCCGTTACCTAAAGCAATGGCCTGATCGGTAAGGCTCAATGCGTCACGCATACTACCATTAGCGGCTTTAGCTAATAACTGAATTGCTTTTGGTTCACTCTCAATTTGTTCTAATTGCAATATATGATTAAGTTGATGACTAATCAGTGATGTATCAAGCACATTTAAATGCAAATGTAAGCAGCGCGATAATATCGTAATTGGTAATTTTTGTGGATCAGTAGTTGCTAATAAAAATTTAACATGTTCTGGTGGTTCTTCTAACGTTTTAAGTAATGCATTAAAGCTACTACGCGATAACATATGTACTTCGTCGATAAGATAGACTTTAAAACGTCCTTTGGTCGGTAAGTATTGAATATTATCAAGAATATCACGAGTGTCTTCAACTTTAGTACGTGACGCCGCGTCAATTTCTAGCAAGTCTACAAATCGACCTTGCTCAATATCACGGCAATTATCACATACTCCACATGGTGAGGCAGTAATACCCGCTTCGCAATTTAGTCCCTTAGCTAGTAATCGTGCAATAGACGTTTTACCAACTCCTCGAGTGCCTGAAAATAAATAAGCATGATGAACACGTCCAAGTGAAAGTGCATTTGATAAAATTTTAAGGACGTGTTCTTGCCCGACAACTTCAGAAAATGATTTTGGTCGCCATTTGCGAGCCAGAACTTGATAACTCATAATCACCATTATTAATTGCTAACTAATTTGCTACTAATCATACCATAAAGTATAAGAGTAGTCTTTAAACAGCGAAATAGCTGCTTAGCAACTTAATGAATATCGCATATTAGCCCTGTGGTGCTTAAATGGTAGTGAATAAATGGATGGGTGGTGGGTGACTTGAATTTAAATACTAAAACGTATGCTTTTCCTGAAACTTCTTTACAAAACCTAACAGTAAAATAAGTTAGTTGAGAATTAGACTAGAAGAAATTTAACCGACTTTACCTTTACCTAACAATGTTAGAACGGCCGCTGCTACAAATTTGATTGAATAAGGCATTGTTCGCTTATAAAATAAATATTTAATTTTCCTTTGAAAGGTACAGCCGTTCCAAAATCATTTTTACTTGGGCTAGCAGTAGTTAAATCAAACTAGAATTGGTATCTAGAAGGAAGTGTATCAGAGTATAAATAACTTTTAGGGCGTGAAAATGATTAAAAAAAAGCTTAAGTTAATTCAATTTTCTTCTTTTGTTCTCGTTGCAATGTCGAGCAATATAATGGCTCAAGATATTCCATCAACAGTTTATATTAAAGAACCACTTATTTTCGATAATAATGGAAATTCCGTAGGTTGTAATCCGTATACTGAATACTATCCAAATGGCAGAATTAAAGAGGTTGGTTGCCAAGGTTATTATGATTCAAAAGGTACAACTTTAGGAACCGTATATCAATATAATGAAACAGGAAAACTAGAACGTTCTATATATTATCATCCTGATAAATTTGGCAAAGATTATAAAGTTGTTCGTGAATATGATCAGGAAAATAAGGTTATTTCTGAGAAAATTTATAACAATGACGTATTATATGAAGTTGATGAAAAAGAACTTGATCAAATTCCTGATTAGATAAATATTATAGCGTTTATTAATTTGGCATTTAAGTGATAGAGTGGAGTAAAACTAGCTATCTTAACTACAATATTACTTACCACCAAAACCAAACAACTAAAAGTAGTATAAATACCGGTATATCCATGAACTCAACAAACAATAAATTTTCCGTAGCCCCAATGCTGGATTGGACTGACAAACATTGTCGTTATTTTCATCGTATATTAACTAAACAAACCTTGCTCTATACTGAAATGGTGACTACCGGAGCAATTTTGTTTGGTAAAGGCGATTATTTAGCTTTTAATGCAAAAGAGCATCCAGTTAGTTTGCAATTAGGTGGTAGTGAGCCTAAAGCGCTAGCTCAGTGTGCAAAATTGGCGCAAGAACGTGGTTATGATGAAATAAACTTAAATGTTGGTTGCCCATCAGATCGGGTACAAAATGGTATGTTCGGAGCTTGTTTAATGGCTAATGCTGAACTAGTAGCTAAATGTGTGGCTAGCATGCAAGAGCAAATCGATATTCCGGTAACCGTCAAGACTCGGATTGGTATTGATGATCAAGATAGTTATACCTTTTTATGCCAATTTATTGAAAAAGTCATGCCTTTTACCAAGACTTTTATTATTCATGCACGCAAGGCATGGCTTTCAGGACTTAGTCCTAAAGAAAATCGCGAAGTACCACCGCTTAACTATGAACGAGTTTATCAACTTAAACAAGATTACCCCCATTTAACTATCGCCATTAATGGTGGTATTAAGACTATTGATGAAATTAAGCAACATTTGCATTATGTTGATGGTGTTATGGTGGGACGTGAAGCTTACCAAAATCCAATGTTACTCACTCAGATTGATTCGCAAATCTTTGGTTTGCCCAAGCCAGCAATCGATCCTATCTTAGCTATTAAAGGGCTTTATCCTTATATTGAACAGCAATTAACGAAAGGTGCTCAACTTAATCACATTATGCGCCATACTTTGGGTATATTTAATGGGCGTAAAGGGGCTAAGCAATGGCGACGTTACTTAAGTGAAAATGCTCATAAACAAGGCGCTGGGATAGAAGTGGTTGAACAAGCTTTAACGTTTATTAACTAATAGCTTGGCAGCCAACTACCGATGTAGCTAATTGGTTGCCATAATTGCGCATAAGTAGCTAATCGGTATATACTAACCAACAATTTTCCTAATGGTCTTTATGCTGTGCGTCTAAATTCTAGTCAACAACAAGCTGTTGAGTATGTTTCAGGTCCGTGCTTAGTGTTAGCCGGTGCCGGTTCTGGAAAAACTCGGGTAATCATTAATAAAATTGCTTATTTAATAAGGGTAAAAGAATATTTACCCCGGCATATTGTGGCGGTTACTTTTACTAATAAAGCCGCGCGTGAAATGAAAGAACGGATTGCCCAATCACTCACCAAACAAGAAACTAGAGGGCTTAAAATCTCAACTTTCCATACTTTAGGGCTGGATATTGTTCGACGTGAATATAAACACCTAGGCATTAAAGCTAATTTTTCGTTATTTGACGATCATGACCAATTTGCTTTACTAAAAGAGCTTACCCAGCAATGGTTAGATGGTGATAAAGATCTTATCAATCAATTACGTGCCACTATTTCTAACTGGAAGAATGATATTATTGATGCAACCATTGCCATGGCAAGAGCGCAAACCAATAAAGAAAAGTTATTTGCTCATTGTTACCAATTATATGAAAAACAATTAAAAGCTTGTAGTATTTTAGATTTTGATGATCTTATTTTATTACCGACGCTGTTATTAAAAACCAACGAAGAAGTTCGGGAAAAATGGCAGAATCGAGTGCGTTATTTATTGGTTGATGAATATCAAGACACCAATACCAGTCAATATGAATTTATTAAATTACTAGTTGGTAGTCGAGCTAAATTTACCGTAGTTGGCGATGATGATCAGTCCATTTATTCCTGGCGAGGTGCGCGGCCGCAAAATTTGGTATTACTTAAACAAGACTTCCCGAAGCTAGAAGTAATTAAGCTAGAACAAAATTACCGATCCTCTGGGCGAATTTTAAAAGTTGCCAATATTTTAATTGAAAATAATCCACATATTTTTGAAAAAAAACTTTTTTCCAAATTAGGTTATGGCGAAGAAATAAAGGTAATAACAGCCGATAATGAAGATCACGAGGCGGAGAAAGTCGTCAATGATTTAATTGGTCATCGCTTTGCGAATAACAGTCAGTATGGGCAATATGCCATTTTATATCGGGGTAATCATCAATCGCGTTTAATCGAAAAAATGTTAATGCAGTATCGCATACCGTATCGAATTTCTGGCGGCACCTCATTTTTTGCCCGCACGGAAATTAAAGATTTAATGGCTTACTTGCGACTATTAACTAACCCTGATGATGATAATGCGTTTATTCGCATTATAAACACCCCTAAACGTGAAATCGGACCGGTTACCATACAAAAACTCGGTGAATGGGCTAATCAGCGTGGTGTTAGCTTATTTCAAGCAAGTCATGATATGGGGTTAACCGAATTGCTCTCGGGCAAACGGATGGAGTCGTTACAGTTATTTATTAAATGGTTTGATTCATTGATTCAAAAATCTCATAGTGAACCAATGGCAGCGATCCATGAATTGTTACACGGTATTCATTATGAAAGTTGGATTTATGAAACTTCGCCATCGCCTACCGCCGGGCAAATGCGTATGCGTAATGTTGAGCAGTTAGTCAGTTGGCTCAATGATATGTTACAAGGCGATGAACTTAATGAAGAAATGACTTTAGAGCAAGCGGTAGCTAGATTCACTTTGCGCGATATGTTAGAACGTAACGAATCCGAAGAAGAGCTCGATCAGGTGCAATTAATGACCCTACATGCATCTAAAGGACTTGAATTCCCTTATGTTTATTTAGTTGGGATGTCAGAAGGTTTACTACCTCACCAAACTAGTATTGATGAAGATAATATTGAAGAAGAGCGCCGCCTTGCGTATGTTGGCATTACTCGGGCACAACGTGAATTAACCTTCTCATTTAGTCGCCAACGCAAACAATTTGGTGAAACCGTTCATGTTGAACCAAGCCGATTTTTATTAGAACTGCCACAAGACGATTTAACTTGGCAAGATCAACGTAACGAACTATCGCCCGAGAAAAAAATGCAACAAGGTCAAAGCCGACTCGCAATGCTCAAAGCGCAAATTGCTAGTGCCAAATAGTTATTAAAAAAGGAAATACCATTACTTATAGGGATTATATTTATTCTAAACATAACTAAAGCAGAAAATTAAATGTTAACATCATTTTGTAAAAAAGTTTCAGGTTAGCTATACGTTTCAGTATAAAACATCACGGTAACTTTAAAATAAACAGAGCAAATATTATTGCCATCGTCAATATTATCACTTTACATTATTTTAATAATCAGAAATTGATGATATTTTGTTAATCTAACCAGCTAAACAATTAAAAATCATTGACGGATCGAAATAGCTTTATATAATATTCAGCGTTTATCATCAAAGCGTATCTATGTCTCCTTAGCTCAGCTGGATAGAGCAACGGCCTTCTAAGCCGTAGGTCACAGGT
>CALYPG010000026.1 GCA_945271295.1 uncultured Gilliamella sp.
CACCTTATGAAGCCTTTTACTGACTGGATTCGCACTTAGATGTTGAATGTAGGCTGTTTTTTATACTCAAACATACCCCTCTCAGGAAACATTTTGGCAAGCATAAAAATGCCAGCGGAATGGCTGGCATTATTTGGCATTGGTTTGGTATGGGCGTTGGCGTTGTCGGTCATAAGCGGTTGTTGCTAAAGCAACAGCCGCTCTTTACTCGCCAACTCGGTCGGCTCGGGTTGCCCCTGCCGCTGCAACTGTCCGCTTGTTGCTTAACCTTTATTACCCCTTATTAAACGCCCGCGACTTAAGGATTAAGGACTAAGAACTAAGGACTAAGGACTAAGGATAGGTGCAAACCCCGTAGTGGCTGACGCTGGGGTTGTAGCTGACAACGTTGCCGTAGCTCGAGAAGACATAGAACTGGTACGAACCGTTGATGTCGCTTGTCCAGTAGCGGATGTCGGCGAAGCCGGCAGCGGTATAAACGTTCATGTAGCCCCATTCGGTGAACAAACCAGCTCCGATATTACGCTGGTAATTATTCTTAGATGATGACGGCGTCGCGCCATCTATGCCATTTACGCATGGAAAATAATAATTATCCACACCACACTTGGCGTTAGTTAAATCTTTGACCTGTGGCATACGATATCCGCCGCCTATATTTGAACACCAAGATGAGTGGTTATAATAGGTATCATATTTACTTCCGCGGTTGACGAACCACTGCTTTAAGACAAAGCCATATTTTATTACCGCTTTATTATTACTATCATAACCCACTAACTCGAAGGTTTGTGGTAAGGTGGGAGTAGCAACACTACCCGGTGATGCTGAATTAATTTGGGCTGATGTTGCCGCCGGACCAGTGAGGGTGACGCGCACCGAAGAAGCGCCATCAGGGTTAAAAGAATTATCTTCAGGTGGATTGAACGTCATAGTGGCAGTAATACCTCCCTGAGTGACGGCTGGCCAAGTTAATGTTGCAGCATCAATACCCCCTGCCAGTAAATCAAAATGCAGATTATTAGCCCCGGTAGTCGGGAAGTTACGACTGTAACTTGATGACTCAGTTGATTGCACCAGGAAGCCTTTAGTTGGGCTCCAGATATCGGCAGGGCCGGCGTTGTCACCAACGCCATCGTTCAGACTCGGCCTAACTGAACAGATTTTAGGTACGGCTTTAGGACTGATATAATAGGTGGCAGTACTACCACTGAAACTACTACTATTGGGCAACCCATACTGGGTGGTTAAACTACCAGCTGTACTGGTTAGTACCATTTTATAAGGTGCATTACATAAATCTAAGGTGGCACTACGACTAACTGCCTGATTTATCTTATTGGTAATACTCACGCTTAATCTACCCGAAACAGTAATACCATTGGCACCCTGACCATCTCCATCATCATCACCCCAATAATTATATGGTGCACCAATCAAGTCCTTTAAGTTTATGGAGTTAGTGGTAGTAGGTACCAGCATACCAATATCGGCGAAACTCTGATTGTCCTCAGGGAGCCGTATTGGATTGCCTGCCGTTGAGGTATTGGTTGCCGGAGTAATACGAGTATCATCGGATAGCGTAATGCCCAATAGACCTTCTGTAGTCGTGACTTTAGTTACTCCATTATCAAAGGTTAAATAAGGCGCACTACCATGAATTTGCCCTGCCATAGTAGACGACAACGCTTGGGTATTTACCGAGTAAGATAATAAGGGTACTAAGATTAAAGATAATTTAGATAAATGTTTTGAAGCCCAACTTAATCTTGATAAGTAGTAATTAGGAAATTTTAAAACGTAGGTTTGCCAGCGCTGGTGTCTAAAATTATACTGCATTTTTCCTTGCTCTGTCAATTATTTTGTTGTTTTATAACACATTTTTATGCTTGTCTGCTTACATACTAAACTAAATCTATTTCTAACCGTTAAAAGTATAACAAACTTAAAAAATTTGACTACTGCTTTAATTTAAAAATTTATAAAGAATAAAAGAATATTACAAGGTTTATCTGCAAAGGCTTTAGACATAAAAAAACCTGCTGGAAGCAGGTCTTAGAATTTGGTGATTGGTGCCCGGACGCGGAATCGAACCACGGACACGGGGATTTTCAATCCCCTGCTCTACCGACTGAGCTATCCGGGCAACAATGGATGCACATTAAACACGATCCGTGATTATCAGTCAATGCTTTTTGTTAGATATTTTAAAAAATATGTTTCATTTGGTTGAAAAATAGCTAATCATCTTCATATCATAACTTATACCCTATTTATTATAGATAGTTTTATTAACAAGGGAATTGTCATATGCGATTTATTGTCTTTCTTATTTTTTTTGTTTACGTTTACTGTGAAATTAGTTTTTTTATTATGGTAGCAAATTCAATCGGCGTGTTTCTTGCTTTAATTGGTATTATTGCAACATCTATGATTGGTTTTTCTCTGGTCAAAACCCAAGGGGTGCGCAATCTTAGTATTATGCAACAAAAGATAGCTAATGAGCAAAATCCCCAAAATGAAATCGTCAAAAGCGTTGCTTTACTTTTTTCTGGTTTTTTTCTGCTCATTCCTGGTTTTTTAACCGATATTTTGGGTGCTATTTTATTAATTCCATATGTTCAAGAATATGTAGCAAAGTTAATGGTGAGTAAGATGCCGATTAAATCAAGATTCGTATCACCAAAAAGTAATTATCAAGATGACGGTATCATCGAAGGAGAATTCAAACGTAAAGATGATGAATAAATAGTCAATTAAAAAATTTTTTTATTTTATTCTCTTGAAGACTATAAAATAATCCCCATTTAAGTGTCACTACATCATAGAATCGTAATTTTATGATTTATTTTTAATAATTGTTTAATTAAAAATTAGTGCTAGGAGATAACTAATGAAAATTCGTCCATTGCATGATCGTGTGATCATCAAACGTAAAGAAGTAGAATCTAAATCAGCTGGTGGCATTGTTTTAACTGGTTCAGCAGCAGGTAAATCGACACGCGGTGAAGTTTTAGCTGTGGGTAATGGTCGTATTTTAGAAAATGGTCAAGTGCAACCGTTAGATGTTAAAGTTGGTGATATCGTAATTTTCAATGAAGGATATGGCGTTAAAACAGAAAAAATCGATAACGAAGAAGTGCTTATTTTATCTGAAAGCGATATTTTAGCCATTGTTCAAGCATAACGGTAACTAATTAAACTTATATACAGAATTTAGGAGAAAGACAAAAATGGCAGCTAAAGATGTAAAATTTGGTAATGATGCTCGAGTTAAAATGCTCAAAGGTGTTAATGTATTAGCAGATGCAGTTAAAGTAACTTTAGGCCCAAAAGGACGTAATGTAGTATTAGATAAATCATTTGGTGCGCCAACCATTACTAAAGATGGTGTTTCTGTTGCTCGTGAAATCGAATTAGAAGATAAATTCGAAAATATGGGTGCACAAATGGTGAAAGAAGTTGCTTCAAAAGCCAACGATGCAGCCGGTGATGGTACCACTACCGCAACAGTACTTGCTCAGTCAATTGTGAATGAAGGTTTGAAAGCTGTTGCTGCTGGTATGAATCCAATGGATTTAAAACGTGGTATTGATAAAGCGGTTGTGGCTGCAGTTGAAGAACTTAAAAAATTATCTTCTCCTTGTGCAGATTCTAAAGCCATTGCACAAGTAGGTACAATTTCAGCTAACTCTGATGAAACAGTTGGTTCTTTAATTGCCCAAGCAATGGAAAAAGTAGGTAAAGAAGGCGTTATCACTGTTGAAGATGGTACTGGTCTAGAAGACGAACTTGATGTTGTTGAAGGTATGCAATTCGATCGTGGTTATTTATCTCCATATTTCATCAACAAACCAGAAACTGCAACTGTTGAATTAGATAGCCCATATATTTTATTAGCTGATAAAAAAATCTCTAATATCCGTGAATTATTACCAGTATTAGAAGCTGTAGCTAAAGCAGGTAAATCACTATTAATCATCGCTGAAGATGTTGAAGGTGAAGCACTAGCAACTTTAGTTGTTAACACTATGCGTGGTATTGTTAAAGTTGCTGCGGTTAAAGCACCTGGCTTTGGTGATCGCCGTAAAGCAATGTTACAAGATATCGCAATTTTAACTGCTGGTACTGTAATTTCAGAAGAAATTGGTTTAGAACTTGAAAAAACCACCCTTGAAGATTTAGGTCAAGCCAAACGTGTAGTTATCAATAAAGATAATACAACAATTATTGATGGTGTTGGTGAAGAATCACTTATCGTTGCGCGGGTTGAACAAATTCGTAAACAAATCGAAGAATCAACATCTGATTATGATAAAGAAAAACTTCAAGAACGTGTGGCTAAACTTGCCGGCGGTGTTGCCGTGATTAAAGTTGGTGCTGCAACTGAAGTTGAAATGAAAGAGAAAAAAGCTCGCGTTGAAGATGCGTTACACGCAACTCGTGCTGCAGTTGAAGAAGGTGTGGTTGCTGGTGGTGGTGTGGCTCTGGTTCGTGCTGCGGCAGCGATTGTAGATCTTAAAGGTGCTAACGAAGATCAAAACATGGGTATCAAAGTTGCACTTCGTGCAATGGAAGCACCATTACGTCAAATCGTAACTAACTGTGGTGAAGAAGCTTCAGTTGTAGTTAACGCTGTTAAAGGTGGTAAAGGTAACTATGGTTACAATGCCTCAACTGAAGAATATGGTGATATGATTGCTATGGGTATTTTAGATCCAACTAAAGTAACGCGTAGTGCATTACAATATGCGGCATCAGTTGCAGGTCTTATGATTACTACTGAATGTATGGTAACTGACTTACCAAAAGATGATAAAGCTGATTTAGGTGCTGCTGGTGGTGGTATGGGCGGCATGGGTGGTATGGGCGGAATGATGTAATTCCCTCCATTAATAACCTTAAACACTTATCAATTCAAACCATCCGTACATGCGGATGGTTTTTTTATCCCCAAAATTCAATCTACTTTAATATGCCCATTTTTTTTTAAATTGATTAAAAATGTAATATTTAAATTCAAGTACTAAACGACATAGACTCCTGAATAATTTTTACAAAATACCATTTTTTACTTTCCAAATATAAGCCACCAATTTTATGTCTTTGTTAATTTATAATCTATGGTGTACTAGGACATTTGAAATGGTTTTTACTTGTCAAAATAATAGGTTAAATAGATAATAATATGCAGAAAAGATAAAGTTTATTTTTTTGCATTTTTAATACCAAGTTAATTATTCGAGCTTGAGCCTGATTATTTAGTACCAGATTCAAAGTAAGCTAATAGTAAGTGAATATATAACAATAATATGGATAAAGGAAAAAACAATGAGTGTATCTTCAAGTAAAAAACTAGCCAGCACTGAGCAAAATGATTATTCAGTTAGACAACGTCAAAAAACCGCTAAAGTAGAAA
Organism: uncultured Gilliamella sp.; assembly: GCA_945271295.1. Taxonomy (GTDB): domain Bacteria; phylum Pseudomonadota; class Gammaproteobacteria; order Enterobacterales; family Orbaceae; genus Gilliamella. The sequence goes on from CALYPG010000026.1 coordinate 5,420, forward strand.
ATCCTCTCGAAAATATTAAAGAAAATTCTTTTTTTAAAGTTATTTTTTCAGATAATCTTTCACTGGAACAGAAAGTAGAAGAAGTCACTCGAATTTTAGAATTCAGTGATAATAAAGAAGTTGATCGTGCCAAAATACAAGAATTTGATACTTTTAAGGAGTATCTACAATCAATTTCTGAAGAAATGTCTAAACAACGTATTGAAATGACAGATACCGAAGTGTTTGCTGAATTACAACGCGTATATGCTGATTTTAATAATGACCTTAATAGCTTTATTGAAAAAATCAAACCACTTACCGAAATTACAGATGCTTTATATAACTTGCGTCAAAATGGTGAAACTCGCAATGCATTAGCTAAAATTAAAGCTGATCAAGAATGGGATGAAGAAAAAGAAGCAGAAAAACAGCAAATCCAAAACGAGTTTATCAAGTTTGAAAAACAAATAACCGAGTTAAAATTAGAGATTGAAGTATTACAGAAAGATAAAGGCTTCTTTGGTCTTGGACAAATTAAAGCGGCTTCAAAAGCTAAAATTGCGGCCAATGAAACGAAAATAGAACAGTTAGATCGAGATATCCAAAATAATCATAAAAAATTAGCCGATATCCAAGAAGAAATTAAACAACACCATGAACAACGATCTCAATCCATCGATGTTGAAAAGCTAAAAGAGTTACTTAACTTAACTTCGGAACAACATACATTACGCCAAGCAGATATGGTGGAATCGGCATTAAAATTTGTTAATCAAGGTAAAGAACGCTTTGGTGCTATCCGTGGTCATCTGGAAAAAATGGTTAAACAAATTGAAGGTTTATGCGACAACAATGGCAATATGATACAAATTTATGCCATCATGAACGAAGCAACTAAAAAAGTTGAAATCGTACATCGCGAACTTAGACAAGAACTTGAACATAAAGATGTTGGCGATAATTTATTAGAGTCAATGAAGCTTGATGAAGCTCGACGTAATTTGGATGAACATATTGATACCGTATCAACAGCAACAGTTGATACTATGCAGACCTATGGTGAATTAACCACTGAAGCCATTAAAATCCGCAATATGCAAGCCGCAACCAAAAAACAAGTTGAAAGTGCCAGAGCAATGCATTCACGCGGGATTGCCTCGGTTGCGTCTCAACTTAGCGTGGTAGTGACCGCCGTAAACTCAGCGGCGATTAATGAAGCTCAATCAATGGCAAGTAATACTTTAGCTGAAATGGCACGAGTGACCAATGATATCGCCAAAAATGAAGCTATCCGTATTGCCACTGGTCGCGATAATATTAATGATGATTTAGAAGCCATGTTGCAAAACTTAGCTGAATTTGGTGATACTCAACGTGAAGCCACTGAAATCACGCGTTCTGCATTAGAAACCATGCGCGCTAATTTGGATGAGATTGAAAAAATGGCTAAAGATGTTCAGGATGATACCCGTGATTTTATTGCTGTGACCGGTGATGTTTTATCAGAAAAAACTGAACCTAAAAAAGAGAGCACTAATACTACTTCACCCTTTAAACTATAATTAAGGAAGCGACAATGTACTTAATTAGAGGGCGTGAATATTTAGCGCAATACCCCAATTTTAATTTAGTGGGAAGAGAACATGATTTAGAAAGGATATCGTCTATTCTTATTCGCAAATCATCAAATTCACTGTTATTAACAGGGCCAGCAGGGGTAGGTGTTTCGGCACTTGCTCTTGGTTTACAGGCATCGAAAAACAGCCCGGATACACCATTTGATTTGATTGTAAAAAAATTGTTTTGGTTAAATTGTGATGCGCTATTTTCGAGTGGTGACAGCAATAAAATTAATAATGAATTTCAAGGCATTTTAAAAAAATTACTGCAAACCCCCGAATCAGTCCTGATTATTACTGATACCGCCAACTTTTTAGAAGCGGCACATAATACCGGCAATGCACACTTTATCAATGCGTTAAATAACGCGGATAAATCTAATAATTTCCAGGTTATTTTAGAAGTCCGTGATGACAAGCTTGGTAGTGTATTAAAAGCCAGCACCAATATGCCGGAACTGTACACCCTTTATGATGTGAAAGAACCTACTGGCAGTGATTTGCAAGCTATCGTTACCGTTGTAAGCCAAGAACTTTCTGAACACCATAAAATTGAAGTAGATGGTGAGGCCATTGAAGAAGCTATCCGCTTAACCAGTAAATATCGAGATAGTTTAGGTTTAGGTGGTGCGCAACCGCAACGAGCGATTTCATTACTTGATCGCGCGTTAGCCAGTTATCGTCAGCTTACCCATAAACAACACCCCAAAATTGCTGAGTTAATAGAAAAGATCGCCAAATGTAGCAATGAAACCGAACGGCAAGAGCTACAGCAACAATTAGATCAATGGCAGCAAGATTGGCTGGAATTAAAGTCTGAAATTAATAAAACCTATCAATATCAACGTGATGCTGAAACTTTACGCTTTAAATTACAAGATGAAATCGCGCAGTTACAAGAGGATGAAGATAGTAGTAAAAATTCGGAGTCCACGGCAATAAAAACCTTTGCCCAGTTAACTGCGGCTGGATTTGATTCCCCTGCGGTCACCAAATTGAAAGACAAAATCCGCCAGATTGATGCAGAAATTGCCCAAAATAATGAGCAACACCAAAAATTGGTCATGTTAGCCAATAAAGGGCTGAAATTAAATCGACAAGAAGTGATCACCGAATTTAGTAAAATTTCGGGCATATCGGCATCTAAATTGGATGAAAATGAAGTTGAAAACCTGATTAATTTAGAAGCCAATTTGTTATCCCGTATTTTTGGTCAGGATGGTATTGTTAAACATGTCGCTAATTCAGTTAAAGTTGCTAAGGTTGATGCCCTTGAAGAATCCGGTCCGGCAATGTCTTATCTATTTTTAGGGCCTTCAGGAGTCGGTAAAACTGAAATGGCAAAAGCGTTAGCACAATATGTCTATGGTGATGAAAAATCACTAGTGCGTTTTGATATGTCAGAATACATGGAAAAACATGCCGTCGCTAAATTGATTGGTGCTCCACCAGGATATGAAGGCTTTGAAGCGGGTGGTATTTTAACCAACTCAGTTAGAGCAAAACCAGTAGGCATTTACCTGTTTGATGAGATCGAAAAAGCCCATCCGGATGTGTTTAATATCTTTTTGCAGATTTTATCGGACGGACGTTTAACTGATAACGTTGGTCGTACTGTCGATTTCTCGGATATTATGATTATTATGACCTCAAATATTGGACAAGCTTACTATTTAGATCCGGAACTGTCTGATGAAGTTGCCTGCGAATTAGCCACTAATGAACTGAATAATACCTATCGTTCTGAACTACTCAATCGTTTTAATGGTCGGGAAAATATTCTCCACTTTAAACGCCTACCGATGGAAATTATTGAGCAGATTATTCAGCGTGAAATTGTCAAACTAAATCAAGCGTATCAAGCGCATGGTTTTACTATCGAGATTCAAGATTCGTGTATTAGCGCATTTTGTCATGAACATTACGATATCATCCGTGGCGCCAGAGGATTACCGGGCTATATTAAAACCAATATTAGGCCATTTATCGTCAATCATATTTTACAACATCCACAAGATCAAGGTACATTCACCGCGGTTTATAATCAGCTAACGCATAGCTTTGATATGACATTTGAGAAAAACTAATAGCTAACCTACTTATTATAAGTAGGTTATTGTTTATCTATATTTGATTAAATGAAGACTATTTATTTTACTATTTTAGACAAATAATTAGCCACTTTCATATCACCCTTTTGTTGATATATAGCTGCGGTTTTGGCAACACTGTCGCGACGGTTGGCATCATATTGAAATAGCTGTTTAAACATTGAATCAGCGGTTTTTTGGTCACCATTTTGGATGGCACAATAACCATATTGTTCAAAGGTATCTGCTTTCCAGCGGTGACGATCTAAATCAAGGCTTTGTTGAAATTGTTGTTTTGCTTCGGCATAGCGATCTCGTCCACATAAAAACGAGCCATAATGCACATGATATAAGCCATTGCCTGGTTGCATTAAGGTTATGCGTTGATAAATCATCTCTGCTTCGTTATATTCACCAACATGCTGATCAAACATTGCCATTGCCAACATAATTTGCGGATTATTGGGTGAATATTGAGCCGCTAATTTGAGATTATAATGTGCGGCTTTGACATTTTCTTCTGACTCATTGGCTTTAGCCAAATAACCGAGACCTAATTGCATTCTAGCTAATGCTGCTTGTTCAGGATCAAATTCATTGCGACCATTCATTTGACATCCTGAAACTAGAACCATAGTGAAACTACTCACTAGTATTAGTACACTCTTCATCCTTATCCTTTTCATTGATCATCTCTTTTTAACCGTATCTTTATGCTATTTGCTGAGCCAGATTTTGCTTTTTATATAATGTTCTTTTAGTTCTATCCACCACTTCTCCTGCCAATTGACCGCAGGCAGCATCAATATCATCACCACGGGTTTTACGCACAATCACAGTAAAGCCATAACCCATTAAGGTTTTCATAAAACGATCAATCCGGGTATTTGAACACCGTGAATAAGGAGCTCCAGGGAATGGATTCCAAGGAATTAAGTTAATTTTACTTGGCACATTTTTTAGAAATTCAGCCAGTTCATGAGCATGCTCGACACCATCATTAACTTGATTAAGTAACACATATTCAATGGTCACTTTGCCATGATTCGCATTTGAATACGAAAGATAACGTAAAATAGAGTCACGCAAGGTAGCCATATTATATTTTTGATTAATTGGCATAATTTCACTACGAATGGCATCATTGGGTGCATGCAGTGAAATAGCTAGCGCCACATCAATCATTCCGGCAAGTTTATCCAGTGCCGGCACAACGCCTGAAGTCGAGAGCGTAACTCGCCTTTTAGATAAACCATAACCAAAATCATCTAACATAATTTCCATAGCCGGAGCCACATTGGCTAAATTAAGCAAAGGTTCACCCATGCCCATCATGACCACATTAGTAATCGGTCTGTCGGCTAATTTACCTGTCACACCAATGGCATTTGAAGCTCGCCATACTTGGCCAATAATTTCAGAAACAGTTAAATTACGATTAAAGCCTTGTTGGGCCGTCGAGCAAAATTTACATTCTAGTGCACAGCCTACTTGTGATGACACGCACAATGTTGCTCGATCACGCTCAGGGATATACACCGATTCAATCATCTGATTATTGCCCACATCTAATGCCCATTTAATGGTACCATCGGATGAGCGTTGTTCTACAGCAATCGCTGGCGCTTTAATTTCAGCTAAGGTTTTTAATTGTTCGCGTAGCTTTTTATTGATATCGGTCATTTGATCAAAGTCATCAATACCAAAATGGTAGATCCATTTCATGACTTGATCAGCTCTAAATGGTTTTTCCCCTAAAGAAACAAAAAATTCCCGTAATTGTGGTCGAGTAAGATTAAGTAAATTTACTTTTTCGTTAGCTGGATTAGTGGTAGTGGAATTCATTTGTTGAATAGTGTCTGCTGCACAATTACTAGGCGTGCTTAATACTGATGGTGTTGACATACGGCCTCGTTTTTACACATTATGGCTATTTAATTTTTTAGGAAAAGGATTATACTGTTTTTCACCTAATCTGGCTAATAGAATATTAGTAATGTTCAATATTATGAAAAAATCAACAAAATTGCAAATGTTTCAAAATGTTACGTTAACTTTAATTTTACTTTTATGTTCAACCTTTACTATGGCTCAAACAATTCCTTTAAATAAATTAACCGGTCAATTTGACGAAAAACAAGATAACGATTTTATTGCCTTAGACTCAACTGAGTTGCCAGTAAATAAAAAGGGGATGTATCTACAAAAAGAACCAGCCCAACAATTAATTAAAGCCTATCGCGACTTTAAAAAAGTTCATCCTAATATTCCATTTATTGTAGTAAGCGCAACCCGTAATTACCATTACCAAAATGGAATTTGGCAACGCAAATGGGATGCTTTAACAGCTAAAATTAATGATCCCCAAAAAATCGCCGAAGAAATTTTAAAATTTTCATCAATGCCTGGCACCTCACGTCATCACTGGGGAACTGATATCGATATTACCAGTGTTTCATCTGAATTTTTTAAAAATGATAAAAAAGGGATAATTCTCTACAAATGGTTACAAGATAATCTACCTAAATATGGATTTTGCCAACCGTTTAATGAAGGTCGCAAAGGGGGATATCTTCCCGAAGAGTGGCACTGGTCATATAAGCCTATATCCAGCCAATATATTGCACAATACAAAACCCTATTAGAAACCGACCCCAAAACCATCATGCAAACCTTAAATTTTGTTGGTCATGATAAGATCACATTAGAGAATCTTATTAAAGAGTATGTACTAACTGTCAATACTGACTGTTATTAGTTTTTACGCCAATATGGCAAACGGATGGTCACAACCAGTCCACCTGAATCACGATTGGCGGCTTGAATAGTACCGTTATGCATAATAACGGTCTTTCTCGCAATCGCAAGACCAAGCCCATATCCTTTACCTAATTGCGGTGATTGTATGCGCACAAACGGTTCGAAAATACTGGATAATTTACTTGAATCAACACCAGGGCCGCAATCTTTAACTTCTATTTGTAAATATTTACCGATTTCTTTCAAGGATACTTCTACCACTTGACCTGCTTGTGAAAAGCGTATCGCATTACGAATAATATTCTCAATAGCACGTCGAATTTGTTCAGAATTACCTTTAACAATAGAATGATTAACTGGTGATGGAATAAATTGTACATCAATTGATTGATGATTAGCTTCATAATTGGCATCACTAATTACCACGCTAATTAAATCTTTCAAATCAAAATATTCATCCATACGGTTAGCCATTTCAGCACGAGAATAGTTTAGAATTTCACCAATGAGTTGATCTAAGCGTTCTGATTCTAATTCAATTCTTGATAATGCCGTATCAATATTTTGTTTATTCTGTTGTGCCAGTCCAATTGCTAACTGCAAACGCGCTAAAGGTGTACGGAGTTCATGAGAAACGTCGTGTAACAAGACCTGCCGATCGGAAATTAAGATATTGAGTTGTTCAACCATCATATCAAAATCTTTACCGAGTTCACTAAGCTCATCACGGCGACGTTTTAATTTACTAAATAATCGAACCGAAAGATCCCCTTGCGATACTTGGTAAAAACCTTTCCTTAATAATTTCATTGGTCTGGTTAAATTCCAAGCCAAAAATAGACTAAATATCAGCCCTACACAAATTCCCATTAACACAATCGGTATTGGCATATTGAAAAGTGTTTTTTTGGCTCGATCTTCTTTGTCTTCTTTATCTTCTTTGAACGTAACAGAATATAAAGTACCATCAGGTGCAACAGCGGTTCTTTGATAGATATATTTTGAAGGCTCTAGTTCATCAGTTATAATATTAATCTGATCATTGGGTGAGGAAAGCAGTTTAATCGAAAGCAATCCTCGCTCCCGTTCAGGTAAATGTTGTACAAAATTAAGGGTTTCCTCTTCACCTGCGACTTGCAATAGCTGGGCAATCATGTCGACTTTAGTCGGCATATGATTAAGAAATCTTTGATATTTATTTTCTAAATAAAACGAAAAAGCAATCCAAGTTAACTGAAAAGTAAGATAAAAAATCACCCAAAATATGATGAGTATTTTCCAGAATAATCGACGGTTCATACTAAATTTTACCGTTAACGAATTCGGTAACCGACTGCTCTAATTGTCTCTATGGTAACTATATTTTGCGCAACTTGATGTAATTTTTGGCGAATATTACTGATGTGCACATCAACACTACGATCATATAATTCACGCGCACGCCCCAGTCCAATTTCTGACAGTTCTTCTTTGGTAACGACCCGATCACTATACTTAACTAATAAAACTAATAAATTAAATTCAGTAGAAGTCAAATCGATGACTTTACCGTTCCAAGTACAAAGTCGTTGTGGTAAATCTAAGGTTAAACCATTAAATTGATATTTTTTATCATCAATCATCTCAACTGGACGTTCATCAAAACGACGTAATACCGCACGTAACCTGGCCAATAACTCACGTGGATAACATGGTTTTGGAATATAATCATCAGCACCAAGCTCTAGTCCTAAAACCCGATCAATGTTATCACCTTTAGCAGTTAACATAATCACTGGCATATTACTGTGTTGACGAATACTTTTAAGAACATCAATACCATTAATATCAGGTAACATTACATCTAAAATTGCCGCACGATATTTCCCAGATAAGGCTTCATTAATACCGTCTTGTCCCAAATAGACACTTTTAATATTAAACCCTTCGTTAGTCAAATATTCACTAAGCATCTGTGATAATTCAATATCATCATCAATTAATAAAATATTTATCATATTGGCCATTATCGCTTAATTATAGAGGATTACATTATTGGCAAAAATAATAAAAAAGTCAGTTAGTTTTACTAAAATATTACATATTTTTTAGATTATTTTTGATCATTTTTATACCATTTTTGTAAAGAAGTTTCAGGTTAAATATACGTTTCAATATAAATCATGACCTAAATTCAATATTTAAATGCGAATCGAGTTAGTAAAAGACTTAATAAGGTGTTTTATACTTAAGTGATTTTATCGGATGACAATTTAACCAATGACTTTTTTTCTTAAAACCTATAGTTTTTAGATAAGCAATTTGATAGCTTTTTTTACAGGTAAATTGTTTATATTTTATGATGCAATCTCAACTTTAGTCAGTGGTCGATGTTTCAATATAAACATCTTACCACTTTTCTTTCTGTTAAAATTCGCACTTAGTATTTTAATTCACCTTTAAATTCAGATGGTTATAAAAATCTTATATCTGAAACAAAACGTATTAATGTACTAATCTACTAAATTTAGATCAGTACACTTTTGTATTTATATTGTTTGTTTTAATTAAATTACTAACTTTTTTATCAAATTTAATATTTATTGTGGAAGTTTATAAGCTTGGCGTGCTAGTAGTTTCCAATCATTATCCACTTTTTTAAAAACCAACATAACACCTATTTTTACTTTACCTATTTTACCACTATTATTGGTATCAGCAGCAAAAACATGGCGTACAATTGCGGTATCCCCTTCGGTGATAATTGATTGATCTTGAAATTGAAGTGTGGTAAATCCAGATCGACCACTGACAATTGCATCTACAAATTCAGCTTTGTTTTCAATAACTGCACTTGAATGTCCATAGGTTAATGAAGGTAATGCTACATGCTCTAACTGGGCTTTATCAGCACTAAGCATAGCCAAACGCATTGTTTCTACTGCTTGTTCAACTGTACTTTGATTGGAATTAGCTGCATAACTACTTCCGATAGATAACACTATTAATAGTAAAATACTCAACAATTTATTCATTATATTTCTCCTTAATAAATTAATTTACGATGCTTTATTCACTTTTTGTTGAAGGAATAAATTCTGTTTTAGTACCATTTTGGCTAAAGTTTGGATTAAATCTTTTTGCCCATATTGAGGTAATAATTGGTACCACAACTGATGTTACTATGACACTAGTTGCCACCATTGCAGTTGCAGCCGATGCAACGGGTGCAAATTCAGGAACCATTTCAGCAATTAACAATGGAGTAGCAACAGCCGCCCCAGCAGAACTAGATGCAGCAACCCCAGCAGTACCATTGCCCTTACCCAAGAATTTATCAGCTAAAATTAATGGTATTCCTGTAATAACAATTACAGATAAACCTAATAAAATCCCAGCTAAACCTGTTTCGAAAATGACTTGTAGTTTTATACTATTGCCTAGTGCAAACGCAAAAAATGGGATTAAAGTTTGTACTGCACTGCCAAATAATTTTCGTAGATCTGAATCTAAATTGCCTAAGATAAAACCAATCAAAAATGGTAATACGGCACCAATGAATAATCTCGGTTCAAATGAAGCAACCCCTGAAGTTCCTAAGATAACCATTGTCATAAGAGGACCTGATTCTAAAGACATTAAAACAAAAGCTCCGGCCTCTTCTTTTGAGCCGTACTGATTCATTAGGGCTGCATATAATCCCCCATTAGTCATATCCATTGAGGCAACTAATGCTATTATCGAAAACCCGGCAAAAATTCCACCTTCGACCATATAACCTTTTGTCCAAAAAGTACCGGCAACAAGAGCTACCAACCAAGCCGTTCCTATTTTGGTAACAACTAATACGCCTGACTTTCTTAACATCATTCCTGTAGCTTTCAGCTCAATAGATGCTCCCATGCAAAAAAACCAAACTGCTAATATAGGAACAGTACCGGAGATTAAACCGTTAGAAAATGAACCTAAATATTTTCCACCTCCCGGAAAAAGAGTATTACATAATGCGCCTAGAAATAGAGGAATAAGCATTAATCCCCCAGGTACTCGATCAATAAATTTTTTTATTTTCATTTATTCATTCCTTAATAAAATTAACAATTTGATTTATATGAATTAATTAAATCCATCATATCAACAGCAAAAACAATATTAAAATATTTGGAATATCATTCCTTTTTTGAATATATAAAATAATAAAATAAAATCAATTTTGATTAGCTATTTTGTGACAAATATCACCAAATAAAATATATTCTATTGAATAAAAACAATATTTATTTTTGTATTTTTATTGATTTATAATAATCCAACATTGATTCAGCTGTTAAAAATACTTACCTATCATAAAAATGAAAAAATCATATCACTTAAATAAAAATAAAAATTTAAAGATAACTTATTGAAATAATAGCATTTTATCTTAAAGGTAAAATCTACCATTAATTAAATTAATGTGACATCGATCACAATATAAAATAATTGAAATATCATTCTTTTAAAATCTTAATTAATATTACTTCGGAATGTTATTCCATTTTAATAGAGGTGAATGAATGAAGATATACATTACAGATTGTGATCATGAATCCATGGAGATAGAAAAAAACACTTTTGTCGAACAAGGTGTTGATTTTGAGATATTAAATATCACACAACCAACAGACATCATTAAAGCATGCCATGATGCAGATGCTCTTATTTTACAATATGCAACTATCTCAGATAGTGTTTTAAGTTCTTTAAAAAATTTGAAAGGTGTTGTTCGTTATGGCGTTGGCGTCAATACGATTGATATTGAGTCAGCAACTAAAAATAATGTTGCCGTTTGCAATGTACCTGATTATGGAACCAATGAAGTAGCCGACCATGCCTTATCACTTATCATGGCTTTAACAAGAAAATTACCCTTATTTATCAATGATACCAAAAATGGCATTTGGGCTTATGAAAAAGCTATTCCTATTTATCGATTACAAGATCAAACAGCAGGAATTATTGGCTTAGGAAGAATTGGACTATCATTAGCTAAAAAATTACATGGTATTGGGCTAAAAGTTATCGGTTTCGATCCATTTGCCAAAAAAGAGAATTTACCTGGTTTTATCGAGTTTGTTAACTTAGAAGAGTTATTAGCTCAGTCAGATATTATTTCACTTAACCTACCACTAGCCAAAGAAACTCATAATTTAATTAATAGCCATGAATTTTCATTGATGAAAAAAAATTGCTATTTAGTTAATACCGCAAGAGGTGGCATTGTAAATGAAGAGGCTCTTTATCAAGCTTTACTCAATAAGACCATCGCCGGAGCTGCTCTTGATGTATTTGAGCATGAACCGCCTACTGCTACTGATAGAAAGTTATTTAATTTGGATAATTTTATTGCTACGCCTCATGCTGCTTGGTACTCCGAACAATCACAACAAGATCTAAAACGAAAGGCTGCCGAAGAAGCAATCCGTTTAGTCAAAGGTGAAACACCTTTCTACTGTCTAAATAAGTAAATTACAGGATATAGAACATGAAAGCGATAATTTATAAAGGACCAAAAGAGATAGCTTGTGAACAAATAGCTGAACCACTACTTAGCGAAAATGAAGTTTTAATAAAAGTGAGTCACGCAGGGATTTGTGGTTCTGATCTCAATATTTATCTAGGTGTGCACCCAAGAGCAAAAGCACCATTAGTATTAGGTCATGAATTTTCTGGATATATTGTTAATGGCGATCAAGAATTGCCAACTGGTACAAAAGTTTGTGTTCGTCCACTCATTTCCTGTTGTAAGTGTTCGGCTTGTCAATCTGGAAACAGTCACGTTTGTGAAACACTCAAACTGTATGGAATTGATACCGCAGGGGGTATGGCCGAATATGTGAAAGTAGATAGAAGTAAAGTGCATGTATTACCGGATGATTTTCCTATGGACTTAGGGGCTTTTGTTGAACCATTAGCCGTTGGAGTTCATGCAGTATCAAGAACACCTTTTAAAATTGGCGACGCTGTTGTCGTGTTTGGCGCAGGGACAATCGGACTTTGTGTTGCAAGTGTATTAAAACTTGCTGGCGCTAAACAAGTCATTGTTATTGAAACAAATGATTTCCGTATTAATTTAGCTAAAGAGCTTGGTTTCACAGTAATCAATCCAAAACAAGAAGATGTTTTAAGTACAGTTTTAAAATTAACTAACCAAGTTGGTGCTGATATTGTTTACGACTGTGCCGCACACCCATCTGTTGCGTTGCAATTAACTGATTTGGTAAAAGTTCAAGGTACCATCGAAATTGTTGGTTCATATAAAAAACCCACTGAATTTAAATTACTGGATATTGAGTTTAAAGAGCTCAATATTGTCGGCACCAGAGTTTATCAAGCAAGAGACTTTGAAACTGCTATTGAATTTATACAACAAGATTTTCCATATAAAAAGTTACTTACAGTATTAACACCAGAAGAAGCAAAACAAGGGTTTACTAATGCATTAGCTGGTGAAAATGTTATTAAAACACTGTTTAAATTTTCTGATTAATAAAAATATCAATATTAAGGTACATAATTATGAAAAATACAAATCCATTTGATTTGACAGGAAAGAATGCGATTATTACCGGCGCATCGAGAGGTATAGGTAAATCGTTAGCAATGAGTTTAGCCAATGCTGGAGCCAATATCATCATTATAGATGTTATGCGTGATGAACAAACTGAACAAGAAATAAAGAAATACAATGTTACTTGTGAAACAATTACGTTTGATTTATCTCATTTCGAAGAGTATGAAAATCTCATTTCAGATATTATCAAAAAATACCAACATATTGATATTTTAATTAACAATGCCGGCATACAACGTCGTCATCCATCTGTAGATTTCCCTAAAAATGATTGGGATTTGGTAATTAATATCAATATGAATGCCGTATTTTTTATGTGTCAACAAGTTGGGAAACATATGATTGATAGAGGGTACGGCAAAATTATTAATATTGCTTCATTACTCGCTTTTCAAGGCGGATATACCATCCCAGCTTATACGGCAGCTAAGTCAGCTGTGGCTGGTTTTTCTAAATCATTATCAAATGAATGGGCATCAAAAGGAATTACCATCAACTGTATCGCTCCTGGTTACATCGCAACCGAAATGAATACTGCTTTGATGAATGATGAAACACGTAATCGTCAAATTCTAGAGCGTATTCCAGCAGGACGTTGGGGAAAACCAGAAGACTTAGGTGGAGCAGCTGTGTTTTTATCATCATCAGCATCAGATTACATTAATGGATTCACCATTGCAGTAGATGGTGGTTGGTTAGGTAGATAATCAAATATAAATTAATTTTGTCTTAATTATTGGCCATCAATCATAACCAATAATTAAGCTTTTTGAGGAGATTACTATGATTATTGGCAACATTGAACATCTTGATTTAATTCCATATTTACCAACAAAATTAAAAGAGGCAATTGAAACAGTAAAACAACAAGTTAACGACAGTACGATCAATGGGCGATATCAAATCAATGGGGATAACGTTTATTATATGGTTTCACAAACATTATCCCGAACGCAAGAGGAAGGTAAATATGAATATCACGCAAAATATATTGATATTCAAATTGTATTATCGGGCCAAGAAGGAATGGCGGTATCAACTTTACCGCCACACACACAAATAATTGAAGATAAATTAGAAAATGGTGATATAGCTTTTGTTAAAGCTCCAACCGAAGAAACGATGTTTGTATTGCAACCAAACGATTTTGTGATTTTTTATCCACACGAGGTACATAAACCACTTTGTATTGTTGGTGGAAAAGCTGAACAAATTCGTAAAGTAGTGGTTAAAGTAGCAGTAGATTAAATTTTTTCTATAACGATAAACAGATTTAAGATAGATCATTTGATCTTATTATGTAGATGATAAATAGTATCTGGTAGGGAATAGTGATGAGTATAAATATGGCAGTAATTGGAGAGTGCATGATTGAACTCTCAATTAAAGATAATTTAACAACAAGAAGTTTTGGTGGAGATACTTTAAACACATCAATTTATTTATCTCGTTTATTTCCTAATAACCAAGTGACAATTCATTATGTAACTGGACTTGGTGTAGATCCGTTCAGCCATGAAATGTTAACTGAATGGCAAAAAGAGAATATTAACACCGATCTTATTCAACAAATGCATAATAAAATGCCGGGTTTATATGCCATTGTGACTGATAGTTTTGGTGAACGATCTTTTTACTATTGGAGAAACGATGCGGCTGCCAAGTTTTGGTTAAAAACAGAACAAACTGAACAAATATGTGAAAAAATAACAAAGTTTGACTATATCTATTTAAGCGGTATCAGTATCGCTATTTTAGATGAATATAGCATAGATAAGCTAATTGACTTATTAGAACAGTTTAAAGCTAATGGTGGTAAAGTTATTTTTGATAATAATTACCGACCAAGATTATGGCGTAGCCAAGAATATGCAAAAAATGTCTATTCTAAAATTCTATCTTACACAGATATCGCATTTTTGACCCAAGATGATGAAAACATGCTTTGGGGAAATAATAAATATGAGGATAGCATTATCCGTAGCCGAAAATTAGGGGTAAGCGAAATTATTATTAAACGGGGAAGCGAAAGTTGCATTGTTGATACTAAAAATGAACGAATTGAAGTACCTGCAAATATAATTGCCAAGCAAAAAATCATAGATACTACAGCAGCCGGTGATTCTTTTAGTGCAGGCTACCTATCTGTTAGACTTATGGGAGGATCAATAGAAGCAGCAATAAAAAAAGGACATGATTTAGCGGGTACAGTGATTCAACATCGAGGAGCAATTATCCCTCCAGAAGCGATGAAAAATGCCATGATATTTTAATGTATTTATTCAGTAATTGGATATAGAAATGACTTAAACTTCATTTTTTATGTTCGAAATATACCCTAACCGCTTAGAAATAGAATTTGCCGCTTCTTTTAATAAAGAGGCGCATTTTGCCATTTGATTTTGCATTCGGTTGCTAGGCCCTGCAATGCTTATAGCGGCAACAACATCATTACTGTAGTTAAAAATACCCGATGCAACACAAACCAGTCCTTCTTCCACCTCTTCCCAATCATAAGCTATATTTTCCTGACGAACTTTTGCTAAAATTTCAGACAATTGGTTTGAATCAGTTACTGTTTTTTGCGTGTATTTTGGCAATGGTGAACACAAAATGCGTTGGATCTCTTCTTCTGCTTGGTGAGCAAGTAATATTCGACCCAGTCCTGTACAATATGCTGGTCGCATGTGTCCTAAATTTGAACTAGTATGGATTGCATAATTTCCCTCGCTTTTGTATAAATAAACCACATTACCACTGTTATATACACCTAAAAAACAAGTTTCATTTAGGGTATTGGAAAGGGACTTAACGAAAGGAATAGCAACATCAACGATATTAACATTTACTAAGCTTGATATTCCAAGTTCTAATGATTTAAAACCTAATGTATATCTATTTGATTTTTGGTCATAAAAAACATATTCACGTTCAAGTAATGTTTTTAAGATTTTATTAATTACCATTTTATTGAGTTTGGTCGCTTCAATGAGTTCAACACTCGTTACACCAGCAGCACAATTACTAATAACATCTAAAACAGTAATTGCCTTATCTATGGCAGATGTAGTCTCTTTTTGAGCCATGCTTCTAAACCTCTAAATAAAATAAATAATATTCAATTCAAAACATAGATAAAGTTAATTTTTCTTTTTTAGCTCAGTGGAAATTAATGATGAAATATCTTTTAACTCACTAATAATAAGTTCTTTTTTTTGTATAATTCTAAAAGAAGATCCTGCAACACTAATTGCACCTACCACTCGATTGGGTTTGGTGAAAATTGGGGTTGCAATACAGGTTAAACCTTCTTCTACTTCTTCATCATCTATTGAATAACCGTCAATACATACTTTTGCTAAACTGTTATGTATAGCTTCTCTATCTATAATAGTTTTACTTGTAAATTGAACTAATGGGCGACTTAAAACTTTGTTAATTTCAACTAAAGGTTGATAAGCTAATAATGATTTACCAAGACCTGTACAATATACTGGCATTCTACTACCAATATGTGAATTAGTTTTAACTGCCAAAGCACCTTCTGCTTTATATAAATAAATTATACTACCATCATGATAAACCGCTAAAAAACAGGTCTCATTAATTTTAGCAGCAAGTCTTTTCAAAAAAGGGATTGATATTCCAACAAGAGATATGTTCATTAATCCCTTTACGCCTAGTTCAAAGGCTTTCACATCTAAAAAATATTTTTCCGTTGCAACATCGTAACTTAGGTACTGCCTTTTCTTTAATATATCCAATATTCTATATACTGTCGTTTTTGCCATTCTGCTTAATTTAACAATTTCAGCTAAAGAAATTCCAGAAGAATAATGACTAATAATTTCAAGTAAAGTTAGAGCATTGTCTAAAGTGGATTGTTGTTTTTGAAATGACATTTATTATACTCCACACAAGAATATTATTTGCATACTCATTACTATTAATTTTTTAATTTAAAAACAATGAAATAAGTAATTAGAGGCACATTGTAAAAGAAAAATCAATTGGTGTACTATTGCTGATTAATTATATGTATAAATTAAGCAAAGCAACTACATATTACTTGAATAATTATTTTTTTTCTATAAATTCAAAAATATCTTTCTATTTTGATCTTCTAACTTGTAGATAAATTTAACAGATTGATATTTGATATTATTTATTAATTTTCATAATTATTACAATTTATTATTTTTAGTTATCGATTACAATTGGTTGATTAAGATACAATATTGATAAAACAATAACAAAATCAAAGGATGAAAAAGATTGTTAAAATTTCTTAAAATTAAATACTTAGTTATAGCAGTCATAATCTTGGTAGTTCTCTATGTTGTAAAATCAATCATTTCCCCTACTGAAACTAAATTTAATTATATTACTGCTCCTGTTACCAAAGGTAATATTGAAAAAACGGTACTTGCAGATGGTACCATTAGTGCTTTTAAACAAGTAAGTGTTGGTGCACAGGTTTCTGGCCAGATCAAAAAATTATATGTTGAGTTAGGTGATGAAGTTAAGCAAGGTGATATGATTGCCGAAATTGATGATCTAAAACAGAACAATGATTTAAAACAATCAGAAGCTTCACTTAATAGTCTTGAAGCACAGCGTACATCAAAAAAAGCTAAGTTAGTTAATTATCAATTAACTTATGAACGTCAACTAAAATTAGTTAACAAAGGCGTGGGTATTCAATCAGATTTGGATTCAGCGAAAGCCGAACTTGATGCAATTAAAGCAGATATTGCTGCTTTAGATGCTGATATTGTCAAAGCACAGGTTGCCGTTGATACAGCTAAGGTGAATTTAGGTTATACTAAAATCCGTTCTCCTATTGATGGTATAATCGTTGCTATTCCAGTTGATGAAGGGCAAACTGTTAATTCCGTGCAAAGTGCTCCAACTATTGTAAAAGTTGCTCAGCTTGATAAGATGACAATTCAGGCGCAAATCTCAGAAGCTGACGTGATCAATGTTAAAAAAGGTATGCCTGTCTATTTTACGATTTTAGGTCAACCTAATAAGCGATTTGATGGATTAACATTACGTGCTATTGAACCAGCGCCAGATTCAATTAATACCGAAAGTTCAACTAATGCCAGTGCATCATCTTCTACAACTAAAAGTGCTATTTATTATAATGGCTTATTGGATGTAGATAATCCAAATCACATATTACGTATTTCAATGACGGCTCAAGTTTATATAGTACTTGCTGAAGAAAAAGATGTTCTTTTAATTCCATCCCAAGCAATTCAAAAGAATTTAGCAAATAATAAAGCTATTGTTTACCTATTAAATCAACAAAAAGATATTGAAGAACGTGAAGTTGTTTTAGGCATTAATAATAACGTTAATGTCGAAATAAAATCAGGACTCAAAGAAGGTGAAATAGTTGTAATTAGTAATACAAATGGTGCTTTATTAGGTAACAATGCAAGAGCGCCAAGGGTTCGGTTCTGATATGGTAAACAATAATAATCCTCTTATTAAATTGGAGAATATTGTTCGTGAGTTTCCTGCCGGGGAATCGACAATACAAGTTCTCAAAAAAATAAATTTGACTATCAATGCGGGTGAAATGGTTGCCATTATTGGGGCATCGGGTTCTGGAAAATCAACCTTGATGAATATTTTAGGTTGTTTAGACAAACCAACAACCGGAACCTACTTAATTGGAGGCCGAGCAACGGGCAAATTATCGCCAAATGAGCTTGCTCAATTACGCCGTGAACACTTTGGTTTTATTTTTCAACGCTATCATTTATTAAATGCTTTAACCGCACAAGGTAATGTGGAAATACCAGCTATTTATGCCGGCGTAAGTAATGAAGAACGACAAACGCGTGCGGTTAAAATTCTAACGCGTTTAGGGCTTGCTGATAAAATTCATAACAAACCTAATCAACTATCTGGCGGTCAACAACAACGCGTCAGTATTGGCCGAGCCTTAATAAATGGTGGGCAAATTATTTTAGCTGATGAGCCAACCGGGGCATTAGATCGTAAGAGTGGCTTGGAAGTAATGGCAATTTTACGCGAACTGCACCAACAAGGTCATACAGTAATAATTGTCACCCATGATGCTAATATCGCTAAAAGTGCAGAGCGAATCATTGAAATTAGTGATGGCAATATTATTTCTGATTCAATTAATTGTGAGTATCAATCCAAGCAAGCTGATAATCGGCAAGTTAAACAAATTGAAACAACTAAAACAAAAGATAATTTCTTAGCAAGATATGATCGTTTTCGTGATGCATTTAAAATGGCAATCTTGTCGATGCTTTCTCAGCGATTACGCACATTTTTAACTATGCTAGGTATCATTATCGGCATTGCTTCTGTGGTATCAGTTGTAGCCTTAGGTCAAGGAACAAAGCAAAAGATATTATCAAATATCAATTCTATGGGAACCAGTACATTAGAAATTTACGCCGGTACGGGCTTTGGTGATCGTAATGCCGATAAAATTACTACTTTACGTTCATCAGATGCTGATTTTTTAGCTAAACAAAGTTTTGTACATAGTACTACACCTAATCTTTCAACCAGTGTTTATTTCCGAATTAATAATCTTGCAGTCACCGGAAATGTTAATGGTGTAGGCGAACAATTTTTTGCTGTCCGTGGTTATAATATAACCAAAGGAATTGCTTTTGACGAAAATAGTATCACGTCTTCAGCACAAGATGCAGTAATTGATGACAATACAGAAAAACGATTATTTGCTAATCAAGATCCTATTGGTAAAATTTTAATGGTGGGGCAACTACCTGTCAGAATAATTGGTATTGCTACCAAACAGCAACAAGGTTTTGGTAGTAGTGAAAGTTTGAATGTTTGGTTGCCTTACACAACCGTTATTAATCGTATGGTTGGACAAACCTCATTAAAAAGTATAACCGTACGTATTAATGATGATGTTGACTTATCTGTAGCTGAACAAGCCATTAATAAAATCATGTTGCAACGACATGGAACTAAAGATTTTTTTATCTTCAATTCGGACAATATTCGTGAAACAATTAATTCATCTGCTTGGGTAATGACACTATTAGTCTCGGCAATTGCTTTGATTTCATTAGTCGTTGGTGGAATTGGCGTGATGAATATTATGTTAGTTTCTGTAACAGAAAGAACACGAGAAATAGGCGTGAGAATGGCGGTTGGAGCTCGCTCAAGTGATATTTTACAACAATTTTTAATTGAGGCTATATTAGTTTGCCTAATTGGTGGAACATTAGGTATTTTACTTTCATTTATGATAGGTTTTATTTTTAATTATTTTGTCACTTCATTTGCAATGAGCTTTTCAGCAGTCGCCATTATTGCTGCATTTAGCTGTTCAAGTATGATTGGTATAATTTTTGGCTATGTTCCAGCTAAACGTGCTGCTAATCTTGATCCAATCTATGCGTTAGAACGAGAATAAAAAGACTGATTAAAATAAAAAATCCCCTTACTAATATTCAACATATAAGGGGATTTACTATCAATACTTACTTATTTATTAATAATTTAGTATAAAATTCTTTTTTAAATTAACTCAATAAAAAATCTTTATTAAATTATTTCTTATTTAGCTTTCTATCAGGATTAACATTGGGATCTAAATTTACCAGAAATGCTGCTACTCGTGCATAATCATTGATAAATGCTTGATCCGTTGTTCGATCAAGTGCTTGTGGATTAATATAAAACTTACGATTTACCACAACAGTCGGTATAGATGTAGGTTTCATCTCTTTGATTGCATCAATTTGTTGAGCCATAAAAGCTTTCACCAAAAAGTTATCTTTAGTTTTATCATAGGTTTGTTCATCAACACCCAATGTTTTAAACACTGCTTTGATATCTTCTGCTGTTTTTATTTTATGATCTCTTTGTACTGCAAAATAAAGTGCATCTAAGGCTTTATCCTGTATATCAAGCACATTAGCCACAGCCCAAGCTTGTGCTAACTCCATTGCTAGTGGACCAAAATCTATTAAATGATAACGTTTAAATTTTATGCTTTCTGGTAAATTTTTAGCGATTGCCTGTGAACCATGATATTCAGTTTCAAATTTAAAACAACTTGGACAATTGAATGAAAAAAACTCAATCACTTCTTTATCTGGAGAGGGGTAAGTTGGTAAGACAATATATTGTTTGTCCATTTCAATGGGTTCTGATGTCGTTACTGCACTTGTTGATTGAGGGGTATCTGTTTTTGAGGTTACTTGTGGCTCCTGCGCAAAACAGCTTACAGAAAAGAGTAATGTACTTATAGCAATAAGCGTCTTTTTCATATATTTTATTCTCCTTATTCTTTAATAATTCCGCGCGCTTTTAATAATGCGGTTTTAAAATCTTCTTCATAATCTTTTTTCAGTCCAGGAATAGCGTCGTATTTATCCGAATCTCGCATTTTTAAATGATAAATTAAAACTTCATCACTTAAATCTTTTAGTTCTCCTTTGAAGCCAGCCTCTTGACCTAATTTAACTAAAAATTGTAATAAATTAAGATCAGAATCTTTTTCCCAAGCATTTTGTAACAACTGCATTAATTCATCAATACGATGACATTTCATAGTTAATACCTTTTTTAATCTTCAATTTATTGGAAGATGATAATATAAATTTTAACTTAAGTATTCCCAAACTTGGTTTTTCAGAAAACAACAGTAAATACTGTGTTTGATTATTGGCAATAACTGGGGCATATTTACATAATAGAAAAGGCACTGTTATATTAATATATTGCAATGATGCTTTCTATTAATATGCCTCTTGTACAAGTATGTTTTAATATATATTACCGTACATTTTAAAATAACCTTGGTATATAGTAATGTTATTTTGGTTTTTCGCAACGTAAAAGAGAAATAATTTATGGATAAACTGCCTATTACAGCAATCGTTTTAGCAGGTGGAAAAAGTTCGCGCATGAACGGTAATGATAAAGGTCTATTGTTGCTAAATGGTAAGCCACTTTATCAACATGTCATTGACCATATAAAATATCAAACTGATTCAATTATGATTAACTGTAATCGTAATTTTGAACAATATCAAAAAGCAGGTTACCCAATATTTGCCGATGATTTTAAAGGATATTTAGGGCCACTATCCGGTATCTATAGCGGATTACTACATAGCCCAACACTATGGAATTTATTTGTGAGTTGTGATACGCCTTTTTTACCAGATAACTTAATCACGCGTTTATCTAAACACATTGCTACCAATCAAGCAGTTTATCCTTTTGATGGTAAATATAATCACCCAACAATCCTCCTTATCAATAAAACGGTCACACAACAACTCAAAGCATACTTAGAGCAAGGTGATAGAAAATTGATGGTATTTTTAGAACAAATCAATGCCCAATCTGTTGATTTTAGTGATAAAGCACTTGGTTTTGTTAATATCAATACACCTGAAGTCTTCAATAAAATGAATCAAAACAAAACATAATCATTAGACAATCAAATTTAATATTAAGCAAATGGTTATTCATAAGTAAAATTACTATTCAATCCATTTTTGAAATTGCTTGGCAAATTTTTTGATCTCTTCATCTTGAGTGGCCCATGATGTGCAAAATCTTAAACAGGTATATTTTGAATCTGTTTGTCCTATTTTATCAACCCTGTAATAGTTAAGAATTTTTTCAGCAAGTGCATTCGGAAAATTAACAAAAAGTTGGTTACTTTGTGGTTTAGCAGCAAAAGTTAATCCTGCATTTTCAAAAATTGTTTTTAATTTACCAGCCATATTATTGCTGTGTAACCCTAATTCTAGATAAAGATTATTTTGCATCAATACATTAATTTGTACTGCTACAATCCAGCTTTTAGCTAATATTGCACCTTTTTGTTTCATACTAAAACGAAAATCTTGGCTAATCGTAGTATCATTAAAAACAAGGGCCTCACCAGCAAAAGCGCCGACTTTAGTTCCACCAATATAAAATACATCAGTATATTTTGCTAAATCAGGAAATGTCAGGTCATTATCTTTTGCAGCTAATGCCATAGCTAAACGCGCACCATCTAGATAGAGATATAACTGATTTTTTTGGCAAAATTGGTATAGCTTTTTGAGTTCTTGCTTTGAGTATATTGTTCCAAGTTCTGTCGTATTTGAGATATAAACCAGTTTTGGTTGTACCATATGTTCATCACAATGAAAAGTTAAAATCGGTTCAATAAGTTCTGGGGTTAATTTGCCATCAGTTGTTTTTACTGTTAAAACTTTATGTCCTGTTGCTTCAATTGCGCCTGTCTCATGGACATTAACATGTCCACTATCTGCTGCTATAACCGCTTGATAAGGTTTTAATATATGTGAAATCGCCGTTAAATTAGTAATCGTACCACCTGACATAAAATGAATATCAGCACTAGGTGACTTTAATTGTTTTCTTATATTCTCTTTTGCCTTAATACAACATTCATCAAAGCCATAGCCTGTCAACTTCTGGTTAGCCGTATTACTAAACGCTTTTAGTAAATCTCGATGGGCTGTTTCATTGTAATCATTAGTAAAATTGTACATACTTATTACCTTTACCGCTTATAATGATTAACATCATAATATAATTAAGTTTAAAATAATAAATAATTTATTTTGATATCTATTATTGAGTTGAACATAATGAATAATAAAATTATTGCCATTAGTGGTTACAGTAATAGTGGTAAAACGACGTTATTAAAAAAAATTATTCCTTTACTTTGTGAGCAAGGTTTTAATGTAGCAACGTTAAAACATGCACATCATGATATTGAGATTGATATTCCGGGTAAAGATAGTTATGAACTGCGTAAGGCTGGAGCTTTACAAACTATCATTGCTAGTGATAATCGTTATGCTATGATTTGTGAAACACCAAATCAACCAGTTGATTTAAAAACACTGGTAAATAAGTTTACGGATATTGATCTCATATTAGTTGAAGGATTTAAAGATGAGCAATTGCCAAAAATCATCTGCCATAGAAGTGCAACATCAAAAACTCTTTTTATTGATGAATTCACCATTGCCGTTGCCAGTGATGAAATGTTAGATATTTCAATTCCCCAATTTAATATTAATCACCCTGAACAGATTATGGAATTTATAAAAAATTATTTATATAAAACATAATATATCGTATCTTAATTACTTATTTTTATATTATTTAATTTAAATTAACAATGAATAAGCTAGTGAAAAGAATTTTAAGTATATGCAAAAGAGTAATAATTGGATTGTTGCTATTGTCTTTTTGTTCTATTTTCGCTATGCGTTGGTTTAATCCATTAGGTTCAATGTTAATGTTAGAGCGGAAAATTTCCAATTGGAATATTACACAACAACGAATATGGAAAGATTGGGATGAAATTTCAGATAATATAAAAATTGCGGTCATTGCTTCAGAAGATCAAAATTTTTCTAATCATTGGGGATTTGATTTTAAAGCAATTAATATTGCCTTCAAATACAATAAAAATAACAAAAAAATACATGGTGCTAGTACAATTACTCAGCAAGTCGCTAAAAATATTTTCTTATGGCCAGCCAGAAGCTGGATCCGTAAAGGTTTTGAATCTTGGCTAACTATCTTGATCGAGCTGATTTGGCCCAAAAAGAGAACACTAGAAATATATCTCAATTGTGTAGAATGGGGTGAAGGTATTTTTGGTATTGAAGCTGCTTCACGCCACTATTTTAATGTAAGTGCTAAACAGTTAACACCATATCAAGCCAGCTTACTAGCCGCTACATTACCTAATCCTAGAAAATGGGATCCTGCTTCACCCGATGATTATTTACAAAAAAAAGCTAAATGGATTCAAACTCAAATGAATAATTTAGGTGGTAAAAATTATTTAGCTAAACTTAAATAGCGTTTAAACGTTAAATTAAAGTTTGCACAAATTTTGGTACTATTTTACTCGCCGGCCCATAAATTTTAGTTTGAAACAAATTTTCGCCAAGACTTGGTTCTAAATTAAGCTCAACTGTTTTAGCGCCCGATTGGTTTGCCACTTGCACAAAACCCGCGGCTGGATAAACATTACCAGAAGTACCAATTGAGATAAAATATTCCGTTTGTGTAAGCGCATCATAAATCTCATCCATTTGTAATGGGATTTCTCCAAACCATACAATATGGGGACGAATCAATTTATTTTGGTTATAATCTACATCGCTAAAACATTCAGTAATCTGTCCATTTTGTTCATTACGAACCTTTAGTAATTCACCATGCATGTGAATAATATTTTTTGATCCTGCCTGTTCATGTAAATTATCCACATTTTGCGTCACAATTAACACATTATCTGATCCTAATTTCTGTTCTAATTCAGCTAATGCATAATGAGCAGCATTTGGGCAAACTTTAGGATCTTGTAATTTATGACGTAACATATTGTAGAATTGATGTACCGCAATAGGGTCTCGTTTATACCCGGCATAGGTTGCCACATCATCAACATTGTATCCTTCCCATAAACCATTTTGAGCGCGAAAAGTAGATAAGCCTGATTCGGCTGAAATTCCAGCACCGGTTAGAATTACAATTTTAGGTATTGTCATGATTAGGAATTACCTTATTTTAAAAAAGCAGTGAAATAAAAAAACTGTTCAAAAATAGCAAATCTATTATTGACTATATTCAGTTACAAACATTTGTAAAGCAGGTTTACTCAATTTCTGATACTTACTATATGCACTTGCCACTTTAAGACGAATACTAGATTTTGATTCCCCCTGCAACCAACCATCAATCATAGCATAAACGCTATAAGCCTCTGGTGCCATGCGGTGGGTGGTCAAAATAAGCGGCGTAATACCTAATCGGGATAAAGCTGGTGAAAAATATCGCTGACTTTTACAGGCAAATACTGCAGCATAACGTGATTTTTGTTTTTCCTGTTGTTCTTTTGGTAGGGTTTCCCAACGCCAGCTATCTGGTAAAAATTTACTTAAAGACCACTCCATTAATGAATCATGTCCAATATAAATAACTAGATCAGCTTTTCCCCCCGCATTAATCTGTTTGCCATTTAACGAAAATGACCGTATTTTTTTTCCAGCTGAATAATCAAAAAAATCATCAACAGTATCATCAATATATTTACCATTATATGCCTGTGCAACTATATAAACATCTTGGTTTTTATGTTTATATATAATTTCTTCTAATATTTTATTATTACTAGGTTTATTGTTTTGAATGACTTGCCACTCTTTTTGCTTAGAAAAATAAGTTTTAAAACCATAACCGGCTCCCCAATAAAGATTATTTTTAGGATCTTGTCCATTACCAATTGCTTTGGGAACCGGTGCGATTGCTTGATATTTATTATCACACAATGCAACTAAAACATGAATTACCTTTGTTTTTGCTAAACATGAAAAAGAAAATAGCAAAGATATTATTGGCAACAAAAATAAATATTTACTGGTTTTATTCATTCCTAATTAGTTCTCCATTAACACAATATTCTACAACCACTTCATGTCTCCTCTAAATTAAACCGGGTTTTTATATCAGAACCCAAAGATAATACTCATCCATTATCTGGAAAGTTAACAACACTATGATTAGCAAGTTTAATAATTTGTAGTTCTGAAGATATAAAACTAATTAGTGATAAGATGTATGTTTTATATAACAATATGTATAATAACCCATCAGACTTGTGATCTAATTTATATTTTTGAATTGAACAATACCAATTTATACGATGAAAAAGTCGGCGTTGCTTGACATGTAGCCAATAAAACGAATGATGATAACTTGAAAGTGGTTTTATCATAATAATATATTTCCTTATATATTATATAGTTTGATTATAATAGCATATCAAAATAATTTGGGTAAAGATTGTTGATAATTTGTAAAAATAAATTATGATTATTAATGATATCACTATACATATCAATAAGTTATTTGATTTTAATTAAATAAGGCCTATTATGTATTAGGCACAAATAGTTTTACATGATTTGATATAAGATTAACGATAAAAGGTTATTCATTATTTATGTAAATTTTTAAAGGATTAATTTTATGAAAACAATTGGTTTAATTGGTGGCATGAGTTGGGAAAGCACGGTTACTTATTATCAAGTTATCAATCAATTTATAGCTAGTTCATTGGGTGGATTGCATTCAGCAAAATGTGTTTTATATAGTGTTGATTTTCAAGAGATCGAAAGTTGCCAAGCTAATAATGAATGGGATAAAAGTGCAATCATTTTAATTGATGCCGCCAAAAAATTAGAACTGGCTGGCGCAGATTTCATTGTAATTTGTACCAATACCATGCATAAAGTCGCAGATCAAATTCAAAATGCAATTAATATTCCAATTATTCATATTGCTGATGTTACAGCCAAGCATTTATTAGTTCAAAATATTAAATCTGTTGCATTATTAGGCACTAAATATACTATGGAGCAAGACTTTTACAAAGCTAAACTAATTGAGAAAGGACTTAATGTATTAATTCCTGATGAACAAGACAGAAATATAATTAATAACATTATTTATGATGAACTTTGTCGGGGCATCATTAAACCGGCATCGAAACAAGCTTACCTTACTATTATTGAAAAACTAATTAAACAAGGCGCTCAAGGAGTCATTTTAGGCTGTACTGAAATAGGTTTATTAATCTCACAACCAGATTGTACTATTCCATTTTTTGATACAGCCTTATTACATGCACAAGAAGCAGCAATACTATCAATAAGTAAATAAAAGTTATTCTTCTTTATGATGAATATACTCTAATATATCACCTGGTTGGCAATCTAAATGTTCACAAATTGCCTCCAGTGTCGCCAACCTGAACCCTTTCACTTTTCCTTGTTTAAGTATTGACAGATTTTGTTCGGTAATACCAATTGCCAAAGCTAAATCTTTTGACTTAACTTTACGCTTAGCCAGCATTACATCTAAATTTATAATAATTGGCACGCACAACTCCTTTATATAAATTGTTTATTTTCTTCTGCAATTTTGCATGCTTTTTTCAAAATTTGACCAATAAGCATAATACTAACCGCAGGGAATAATGTCATAACATCATCACTAGTAAATGAAAAAGAAATATAACGTTCTGAAGGATCATTATTAAAAGTCAAAATTAAACTTAATACTGGTTCAGATAAAATACCCAATATTGACCAAATAACTAACGTTTTTCCAAAAATATAACAATGGTTAGTCGACGTTTCTGAAAAATATTCAGATTGGCTGTAATTTAAAAAGAGTAATCTAAGTTGATAAAAAGCATAAGCTAAAATAAGTATAGATAAGGTATCTATCAATGTAGCCGACATCGCTTGCCACATGGATAAATTTTCAGGATCGACATTTTCAACTACTCTTGAGACAAAAAACGAGTATCCGCCAGAATCAAGTCCAATATTGGCAATATTAAAAAAATAAAATAGTAAGGGTGATAGCGATCCAATTAACGTACTTAAAATAGGAATAACCGTTAACAATGCCATAAATTTACAATATAGATTTAATCGAGAATAATTATCTTTCATATCTGTGTTCATATTTATTTCCTTTCTTTATAAAAACTAAACACAGTGTACTATTGCATTTAAATAAAAACAATAAATAATTAAAATAAAACGATAATAAATTATTATTTTTCAACAATATTTGTTTCAAGCCATATAAATGACATATTAATTTTATTCTACCTTATTCAATTTGTTATCATTAACCTTATCATTCAACTAAATAAAACATATAAAAAATGATTCCTAAATTTAACAATAAAAAAGCCTTACTTAAAAGTAAGGCTTATTAGTTATTCAGAGTTAACAATAAAAACAAATTATGCTTCGATTGCAATACGCAGTTTTTTCATAGCATTTTTTTCTAGTTGACGGATTCGCTCGGCTGAAACACTATATTTGTCAGCTAAAACTTGTAATGTTGATTTGCTATCATCAGAATCTAACCAACGTGCTTTAATAATATCTTGGCTACGTTCATCTAATTGTGATAATGCATCATGTAATTTATCTGTCGCATCTGTTTCCCAATTATCATTTTCAATTGATTTTGAAAAATCGGAATTATTATCTTCTAGGTAAAGCGCTGGTGCAACTATTGCATTGTCATCATCATCGTTATCAACATCAAATGACATATCTTGTGCAGACATACGTGATTCCATTTCTAACACATCTTTACGTGTCACACCTAATTCATCTGCTACCATGTCAACTTCAGCATTATTAAACCAACCTAAACGTTGTTTGCTTTTTCTTAAGTTAAAGAATAATTTTCTTTGAGCTTTAGTGGTTGCAACTTTAACAATTCGCCAATTTTTAAGGACATATTCATGGATTTCTGCTTTTATCCAATGCACGGCAAATGATACTAAGCGAACCCCCATCTCTGGGTTAAAACGACGCACAGCTTTCATCAAGCCAATATTACCTTCTTGAATTAAATCAGCTTGTGGCAGACCATAACCAGAATACCCTCGAGCGATATGTGCAACAAAACGTAAATGAGATAAAATTAGTTGTCTTGCAGCATCAACATCATCATGATAATAAAGTTTTTCTCCTAATGACTTTTCTTCCTCTGCTGTTAACATCGGATAAGTATTAATCATACGAAGATATGATTCAGTATTTCCTTGTGGGATTAAAGCAACTGCTTGCAGTTTCATATCAGTACTCATTTAATTCCCCCTTAAATTAATCCTGTTTTGTTGCATCTATTTTAACACAACAATTAAAAAATCTACTTTACAATCTAATCTGTAGGTTAGACATCAAAAAAGTGATTTAGTTCACACTTTTTATTTAAACTTATAATATGCCACTATCTTAAAAAAAACATTTTAATTATATTAAATAATTGTAATTAGATAACAACGTTATACATTCTTTTTTAAATATTTTTTAGTCGCAACTAAGGCTGAAAACCAACCAATAATCATTGAAATAAGAATGATTAATATGCTTTCATCCCATAGCAGTCCTTTAAGAATGAAAATTGTTCCAAAAACTGCCGAAACATTCAATATAATTGCGTCTATTTGAAGAATAAATATTTCCGATAGAATCAAGGCTAAAACGGCGCTAACCAATCCAATAAACATGCCATTATACAAAAATGGACGTAAAATAAAACCTTCTGTGGCTCCTATCAATTGCATGACTACAATTGTTTGCCTTCGCGCAAAAATATGTAACCTGA
Organism: uncultured Gilliamella sp.; assembly: GCA_945271295.1. Taxonomy (GTDB): domain Bacteria; phylum Pseudomonadota; class Gammaproteobacteria; order Enterobacterales; family Orbaceae; genus Gilliamella. The sequence continues at coordinate 35,701 of CALYPG010000026.1, forward strand.
TACTATTCCCAATAACCAATGATACGGCAATTATCATAAATATTGAAATTGTTAACACAATTGATTTTACCATATCTGTCAATGCCATTAAGCGAGTAAACCAACTGTCATCTAATCGCACATCATCAACCCCATTCATTTTAAGTAATTGGGTTTGTAAATTATGTAAAATAGCAGTCTCTTTAGCATTTTCTTTAGGTATGATAATGGCTACCGCGGGTAATGGATTGTCTTCTAACAAATCTAATGCGCTACTAAATCCTGACCAGGATCTAAATTCTTCTTTAGCCTCGTCTCTAGAAAGATAATTAACTTCAGCAACTTCAGGATAAGCTTTTAATTTATTAATTAATTCTGTTGTTTGCTCATTTGTTAATAATTTTTTTATATAAACAGTCAAATTCGGTGATGGAGCCCATTGCTGGGCAGCTTGGTTCGCATTTTTCCATAATAAATAACTAATAGTTGGTAAAGTTATCGATATTGCGATAACAAAAATAGTTAACAATGAAGCAAATATATGCTGATTGAAATTGTTAAATACATTGCACCAAGCATAACCAATTTGTCTTTTCCAACGACCAAAAAAACTGTTTTTATTTTTTTTATTTAATTTTATATGATTGACTCTAGAGTTGCTCATTACTGTCACCCCTCTAAACGCCCTTGATTTAAATGAAATATACGATGATGTTTACGTCGAATAAGCGCCATATTATGTGTGGCCATTAATACGGTTACCCCAGCTTGATTAAACTCTTCAAATAGTTTTAAAATATCCTTTGAGAGTTTATCATCTAAATTACCGGTCGGCTCATCAGCAAGTAATACACTTGGATGATTAACAATAGCACGAGCAATTCCAATACGTTGTTGTTCACCACCAGATAGCTGTATAGGATAAAACTTCATTTTATCAATCAATCCTACTTTATCAAGTGAAGCTGAAACGCGTCTTTTTATTTCATCAGCTGGTTGGCCTAAAATGATTAATGGAATCGCAACATTATCATAAACAGTGTGATCCATGAGTAATTGATGATCTTGAAAAATCATACCAATTGTACGACGTAAAAATGGCATTTCATGCTTTTGTAGCCTTGTAACATCAATACCATCTAACAAGATTTTGCCATCGTTTGCTTTTTCTAAACCGCAAATTAATCGCATTAATGTACTTTTTCCAGCACCAGAATGACCAGTCAAAAAAGCCATTTCCCCCTTAAGTAAAGTAAAACTTACGTTTTGCAGGGCAGGTTTACCACCAGAATAAACTTTACTTACACGCTGAAATTGGATCATGCTTGTTCTCTATTCATCTGTTTCATCAAATAAAGCATCAATAAAATCTTTAGCAACAAAAGGTCTCAAATCTTCAATTTTCTCACCAATACCAATATAGCGAATAGGAATATGAAATTGATCAGCAATACTAAAAATAATTCCACCTTTTGCTGTTCCATCTAGTTTAGTTAAAGTTAATCCAGTCACACCGACTGCTTCATTAAATAATTTAGTTTGGCTAATAGCATTTTGACCTGTGCTGGCATCAATAGTTAGCATAATTTCATGTGGAGCAGTTTCATCTTGTTTTTTAATTACTCGTACAATTTTTTTTAATTCATCCATTAAATGAGATTTATTTTGTAATCGACCAGCAGTATCAGCAATTAAAATATCAATTTTCTTTGCTTTTGCCGCTTGGATGGCATCAAAAATAACAGAAGCTGCATCAGCATTGGTATGTTGTGCAATTACCGGAATATGATTACGTTCACCCCAAACTTGTAATTGTTCAACCGCAGCCGCACGAAAAGTATCACCAGCCGCAAGCATTACTGATTTACCTTGTTGCTGAAATTGTCGAGCTAATTTACCAATTGTAGTTGTTTTACCCACACCATTAACCCCAACCATTAATATCACAAATGGTTGATGAGTTTCGATATTAAGAGGTTTATCAACATCAGTTAAAATAGCATTCATTTCCTGTTTTAGAAGATCATGCAATACATCTGCATCTTTTAATTCTTTTCTAGTTGCTTGTTGAGTTAACGTTTGGATAATTTTTTGAGTAGTATCAAATCCAACATCGGCAATAAGCAATTGTTCTTCAAGTTCTTCAAATAAAGCATCATCAATCTTCTTCCCTCTAAATAAACTCAGGAAGCCAGATCCAATATTTTGTTTTGTTTTAAAAAGGCTTTTTTTTAAACGAGAGAAAAACCCCTCTTTTTTTTGTTCAACCATAAATATTTTATCCTATGATCATTGCTAACAATCATTCTATCTTATTTTATAATAAAGCCCAATGAATTGAATGAAACTGCTTAATATTATTTAAAAATTATCGATTAGAGATCATTTATTGTAATAGCTTTCCATTTTCCTTGCTGCAAATGATGATCAAATAAATTATATTTACCTATTTGAACTCTAATTAAACGTAAGCAAGGAAAACCAACAGCAGCACACATTCTTCTTACTTGACGATTTTTTCCTTCGGTTATTGTAAGGCTGATCCATGAAGTGGGAATAGTTTTACGCGCTCTAATTGGAGGATTTCTTTGCCATAAATCAAGTGTTCCATCAAGTATTTTGACTTTTGCTGGTGCAGTATAAAACTCTTTTAATTGAACACCTTTTATTAGTTTATTTATCGCTTGTTCAGTAATTTGACCTTCAACCTGTGCCCAATATGTTTTCGGTAATTTAAATTTTGGAGAACTAATTTCAGCCTGCAATTTACCATCATTAGTTAACAATAATAGTCCTTCGCTATCGGTATCCAATCGCCCAGCAGGATAAAATTTTGGTAGCTCAATAAAATCTTTTAATGTCTGATATTTTTCATGTTTAGAAAATTGACTAATAACATTAAACGGTTTATTAAATGCAACTAATGAGTTCATTGATCATTTACATAATTTAAAGTAAAAAAGCAGATACAAAAAAGCCCAGCATCACTGCTGGGCTCTCTCTTTAATTTAAAAGTCTGGCGG
>CALYPG010000027.1 GCA_945271295.1 uncultured Gilliamella sp.
GTCTGTTTGCTCAAAAAGCCGGGATAAAGCTATTTGCCAATCAAGGAGATATAGAAGTTCAAGCCCAAACTGATAACCTTGCTATGGCGGCGAAACAAGATATTAAGGTAGATAGTGTGTCGGGTAAAACTGATTTATCGGCAACAAAAGAAATCATTTTAGTGTGTGGCGGCTCTTATATCAAAATCAACAGTAGCGGTATAGAGCTAGGTACCTCAAGTAATATCTACTTAAAATGTAATGCTATGCAAAAGATGGGGGCGGCAAATATGGCGGCGAATTATTTGTTACCTTCAGGTTGTGAAGCTGCAATACAAGAAGCTGAAAAATTACAAAAAGCAAATGTTTCATTAGGGTAATTATGGATTTCAAAACTAATTTAATATCAGGGGTACAAAAACAAGATATTGGAACTATTTTTCAAAAAATTCTTGCTTTATCATCAGAAAGTGATGGACATTTTTATCTTATCTATCAATCACACGAACAGAAAACAACTTTAACAGATTTGGTGGCTAAAAAAACATTAAACCTATTTGAATATAATGGATATCAAATTAAACCTACGCCTGGAATAATTGAACTTAATTTGGCTAACGAGCAAGATCAAAATATTTTAAAACAAAGCATTGAAGAATTTTGTTTAGCGATCGATCCAAAAACAACCTTATATGCAAAGGCACGTTTTGTTTATGGTTGGATTATTTCACCATTAAGTGCTGAATTATTAGCAAAGCAGCTAGGCTTTATTGCAATCCAAAAATCAGATGATGAAAATCAACTTTTACGCTATTTTGATCCCGTGGTATTGTCAATACTGTTAAATATATTGATACCTGAGCAACAGCAATACTTACTTAATTCAGTTCAATTTTGGTTATATATTAACAGTGATGGACATTTAATCATTAAAAAAAATCACCGAGAAGTAAGGGAGCATTTACTAGGTAATTTAGGTATTGATAGTGAACAGTGGCGACAAATAAATTGGATTGAAAATCGTAATCAAGTACTTGCACGATATCATTTTTTTTACCCACAATATCATTTAGTCGAAAGTGAAGCGGACACTATTATTATGCAAGCTTTTAAAAGTGCTATACGTAAAGGATATGATGATAAACGTGATTTATCAGAATACGCATATCAGAGTTTAGTTATTCATCCTCAATTCATTGAACATCCAATCATTACAAAAGCAATTAAACAAAATAGTAATCAATCGTTAATCAAACAACTACAAAATATTACCCCAACACAATGGGACATTGTGAAAAATGCTGTTAACAAAAATATAGAAGGGAATAAATAATGGGTTTATGTCAAAAATGTAGATCAGTAGGACTACCGGTTTATCCTGTACGTTATACAGTTGCACCAGAATATATTATGGCAGACTTACCATCATGGGCAGAAAACAAACAATTACCAACTTTGTCAAAATATAGCAAATATGCACTTAGAACAATGCGAAAAGGTTATCTTTATGTATTTTGTCAGTATGAAGATAATAGCATAGATTTAGAAATAACAGTTTATAAAGTTGACGAACAAGGTGGTTTTTGGCAACAAGATATTAGTAAAGAGTTGGATTTATTAAGATTTGGCGATAGTGTTAGTGAAAAGCAACAATCAGTTCCTTTAAATGATATGCAAACAACTTGCAATAATAGTGCGCATTTAGCTAGTAATATTGCTTTTATTACACTAGCAAAACCAGAAAAATGTGAAACAGCATGGCTAGCATATAGTGAACATAAATGGAGTACTAAAACAATAAAACAATATCTCAATGATGAAGATAAACGCAACTTACGCATGCAAGCGATAAAACCCAAACAGTGGTTAAATTGCCAACAAAGTAATGATGGCATTACTACAGCCAACCAAGAAGCAATAGCTTCAACAATGGATATACAAGAGATTGAAGATACTCTAGAAAAAAAAACGACGAAGTTGCTAAATTTTAGTACATGCAAGTACACACTTTGCTTTCCTTATTTATATGGTAACAAATCGTTAGACAAAGTACCTCTTTCCGAATTCCGAATACCAGGCGGCCCAACATTTAGTTATAATAGACAGTTATTTAAAAAGCGAAGTACGTTAAGCCCATGGCAACAACTGCCTAAAGAAGGGTTACAACTTTCATACACGGAAACTTATTCAGCCTACCTAAATAAAAAGATGCAGTCGGCTGAACGTAATAACACGGGTAGCCCACCAATGATGGTTGCTTTAATCGACAGTATTGGTATTGCTGCCGAATTAAGTAATTGGGGAAACAGCGCACTTAATTCATTCAAGAAAATAATAGCAGAAAGGCAGCGAGAAAATGCTGCTTGCAGTGGCATTGCATTCCTTGAAGAAGCAGTAAAAAACAGTGATTTTTCTAAAAGTGAACAAGAATTTAAAGAGCACATCAAGAAAACAAATAAAAAATATCTTTCAGATGCCAAATATTTTAATAGCAAAAACTATCATTATGATAGTGGTATTTTAGGAGTAAGTGATACAAGTCGTATGCATCAATGGGATGACAAACAAAAAGCCCAAGGACAACGAGTTATTAATATCGTCAATAAATCTAACGATAAATTTATATCATTAGATCCAAATTTAACAGAAATTGAACGATATATTAATGGGATAACACATCAAGCAAAAAATTTGGTGCAATTTATAAATGATAATTACCTAATAAAAGAAATTGGCGAAGAAAAACATGCTTGTATTTTTGACCAAATATTTGCATTAGATAAAAATGCAAATATAGCTCAAATTAATAGTTTAACGGCTGAATTAAAACTTATGGAAGTTGAGTTTACTGGCAAAGCAAAAGTTTATGAAACAAACTGGCATAAGCAAAATAAAACCGAAATGTCTGCTCAAAAACGTTGGAAAAAATATGATGTTTGTTTATCCCATCATTATAAAGAATATAAAAAACAGTATGCCACCTTTTTAAAAGATACTGAAAGTTATATCAGCGCACTATTAGATGATTTAATTTCATGGATTGATTGCACTAAACTAAAAGATAAACACCCATTCTCATTATCAGCTGATGATCTTTTTCAAGATGACGATAATTATTTAGCGTTTGCCAACGATATTTTAATGACATTAGGTATACAAGCTACAAACAATAAGATTACACAACTTTTTACTCATTTTATTGAGGATGAAGCCTTAGAAAGTCATAATATCATTTGGTCAGCGGTGTTTGCCAATCGAAAAATGGATAAAGCCGCACAACAGAAATGTGTAAGTTTGTTATTATCACTAGATAAAACAAGCGAATTAAAATCTAGCTCTTATGGTGAATTATTAGATCAATTAGAAACAGTATTGGAATTTTATCAGGGTGAATCAAAAGAGAGTGATGTCCTAATTGAGCTAGGAGATAGTATAGATAAACAAGTTCCGTCAATTTTTAATTCACAAGTTGAACATAAAAAACTAGATACAACTAAAGAATTTTTAGAAGCCTTTAAAAGTGAACGAAATACTTTAATGGATGACAATTCTACTGATGCAAAAATCACAGCTGCCGCCCTGCAACCTATTAAAAAGGCAAGTTCTGCAGTAGTTATTGCTCTATTAAATTACTTAAGTAATATTGGGGGGAATGTATTATCCCAAATGGCACAATCATTTTATATCGCAGCAACGCCAGGGACCGTATCAAAAAAATCTATGAAAGCGTTTTTACAAAAGTATGACTCTTTTGTTAAAGAATTAAGAAAATCTATGAAATCACATGTTAGTACGGCAGGTGAACAATTTGCAAACGGCACACAGATATTAACTGATCAATTGAAAAAATGCATAACAAATAATAAAGTTGGTGCTGGATTTGCAGGTGCAATATTAGGTATTCATATAGTAAAGATATTTTCAATTGTTACTGATAGTTCTTTAAAAACTCAAGCCCAACAATCGAATGCCAATGCAGAGTTAACCATGGCAATAACTGCTTCAATTGCAGCAAGTTTCAATTTATTGGCTATATATGGCGAGAATGGGCGGTTTAATGCAAAACAAATCACTCGTATACAATTTTCAGGTAATTTTTTTGGTTTTATAGCAGGGATAATCGGAATCGGTATAAATTGGCATGAGGATACATCAGATAAACAAGGGGTAGATCTATTTTTATTTAATGCTTCTGCATTTAGTTTAATAATATCAACTATTGATTTATTTTTACAAATGGGTAAAACCAGTTTACTTCAATTAATGGATCGAGGTATCGCATCATTGGGAAATATATTGATAAAAAGAAGTTTAATTCGCGTCTCTGTTACAATGGCAGGAAGATTTTGTATATCACTATTTGCACTTGCTTTAAATCCATGGATTGCATTAGGAATATTTTTAATTCAATTAGCAATTGAATTGAATAAACCAGATGATATGCAGGTGTGGTTAACTCGTTGCTGTTTTGGCATAGGGCAAGATGCTTTTAATAGTGAATATGATGATCGATATAAAACCGCCGAAGAGGAAATGAAAGCACTGGAAGCAATTTTTAAAAAATATGAACAAGCACTAAAAGAGTATTATGACGAACAGGCAGCAGAAAGAGCGAAAAGAGAAACACCAGTATTTACACCAGGAGAGTGGCAAGTTTTGCGCAATCCACCTTTTATACACTAAATAAAATTAATACAACAAGAGGTCAGGTATGCCCTACGCAAAATATGATGGCAAGGATATCACTTATAAAGATAAAGAGCAGTTATTAAAAAAAACGGGTATCAGTATTGATAATCCAACGCTACCACCCAAAAATTTGGTAAAGCTGAGTGGCACGCTATCGGAGTTTAAAGGGATTTTTTGTTATGCACCATTATTTGATGGGGCATATATGAGTGAAGAGCAAAAGGAAAAACAGAAAAATAAACTGAGGCGCGGAGCAGTATTAGCCACCTTAAATGGTAACAGCGTCGCGGCACTGGCGGGGTTAGGCCATGCCAATGGTAATGACCGCAGTAATGATTTTCGCGCACAGTATATTACCGCCAAATTAGATAACACAATTAACTTACAAGGTTGGCTCGGTTATTATAAATTTAATGATGGCGATCAGGTAGAAGTGGTGGCTGAAAAGCATGATGATTATTACGAAGTATATGCCATGCTTAAACCCAGTGAACAAATTATTTCGCTTATTCCCCCTTGTTTTGCTGGGCGCAAACATGCCTTAAAATACTATCATTTGCCCATATTTATTGTTTATGTTGTCTGTTCATTATTAATGACTTACTTTTTTTGGGATTTTACTTTAGATAATCTTTTAGGTTGTTTTGTAAGTATAGGTATAATATTTATAGTAGGAATACTAATTGTATATAAAAACTCTATTGCTACTCACGTTACCCTCGCTGAACAAATTTTTACCGTTTTAGGTTGGCAAGATGTCACTAATATCAATCTAGTCACTATCTGTAAGCAGCATATTGTGAAATTAATTGTGCAAGGCAAATATGCAACTGAATATAATCACAGTACCGATCCATATATTCGCCCGCCTAAAAATGGAGCAGGGTGGTATTTTTATTATTACGATCCTGACGTGCTGTGTAAAAAGGATAAGAAGAAATTACCGATAAACCCAAAAAACGAGGTTGAGGATAAAGAGGATCAATAGTTGATTTTTTATCAACTAAGCGTAATTAATACAACAAGAGGTCAGGTATGCCCTACGCAAAATATGATGGCAAGGATATCACTTATAAAGATAAAGAGCAGTTATTAAAAAAAACGGGTATCAGTATTGATAATCCAACGCTACCACCCAAAAATTTGGTAAAGCTGAGTGGCACGCTATCGGAGTTTAAAGGGATTTTTTGTTATGCACCATTATTTGATGGGGCATATATGAGTGAAGAGCAAAAGGAAAAACAGAAAAATAAACTGAGGCGCGGAGCAGTATTAGCCACCTTAAATGGTAACAGCGTCGCGGCACTGGCGGGGTTAGGCCATGCCAATGGTAATGACCGCAGTAATGATTTTCGCGCACAGTATATTACCGCCAAATTAGATAACACAATTAACTTACAAGGTTGGCTCGGTTATTATAAATTTAATGATGGCGATCAGGTAGAAGTGGTGGCTGAAAAGCATGATGATTATTACGAAGTATATGCCATGCTTAAACCCAGTGAACAAATTATTTCGCTTATTCCCCCTTGTTTTGCTGGGCGCAAACATGCCTTAAAATACTATCATTTGCCCATATTTATTGTTTATGTTGTCTGTTCATTATTAATGACTTACTTTTTTTGGGATTTTACTTTAGATAATCTTTTAGGTTGTTTTGTAAGTATAGGTATAATATTTATAGTAGGAATACTAATTGTATATAAAAACTCTATTGCTACTCACGTTACCCTCGCTGAACAAATTTTTACCGTTTTAGGTTGGCAAGATGTCACTAATATCAATCTAGTCACTATCTGTAAGCAGCATATTGTGAAATTAATTGTGCAAGGCAAATATGCAACTGAATATAATCACAGTACCGATCCATATATTCGCCCGCCTAAAAATGGAGCAGGGTGGTATTTTTATTATTACGATCCTGACGTGCTGTGTAAAAAGGATAAGAAGAAATTACCGATAAACCCAAAAAACGAGGTTAAGGATAAAGAGGATCAATAGTTGATTTAATGCTACCAATGACAAGACCAGTTTAGTTCAGTTATTGGCAAAAGGCATTAATCATTAAGGATTCATTAGCAAAAAGGTGAAGTTAGGCAAGAAATTGGCTCCTCCAACAGGACTTGAACCTGTGACATACGGATTAACAGTCCGCCGTTCTACCGACTGAACTATGGAGGAACCGAAATGTAGCGCGCATATTATAGATTTAATGGCAGTATGTCAATAGCTAGATCATAGAAATTAATTTTTTAGTTTAATTAATTCACTTTATTGCGCAAAAAACAATCGAACAGTTTTAAATAAATGGAATTGTCGTAATAATTGTTGTGGATGAGAGCCAAGTACTCCTTGTGGAATGGTTTGTTTGATGCAATCATAATAATTATTCCAATAAGGTAGGATCTGTTGAGTGGTTAAATCTTTAAAATTCATTGGATATAATTGAAAATAATCGTCACAAAGTTCTGTTTTAAAGGCATAAGTGATAAGCTCACTACAATAAAATCCTTCTGCATCTGGATGAAAGCTATGATTGTACGGTGAACCTAAGCAGGTAATCACTCGAGTTAATGCCTGTTGGATAATTAAAGCGTTGTCGATAGTTGCAATAACATGGTGACGCCCTGCCGAAAAAAAATCGGCAAGGGATTGTTGAGCAACACCTGCTTTTTTAGTTGCATGTATAACAGTATTATTGCCTACATATAAAGCAACATGATTTATTTGAGTTATTATCCTCTTATCCATACTTGACACTGTGCCAGAATGGCTAACAGCGTCATTAAATAAAGATTCCTCTTTAAGACTTTGAAAGATAATATCACCATTATTTAAATTATGGTTTTTGGGCATGATTACGCCACAACATATACATAATACAGCTTGCCAATGTGAACTTAAGCAAATCAAAACCGGCAAAAGGCAAATAACCTATTTTTATTGCTTCATATAAATTGATATGTAAATAACCCGCTAAATAAGTAACCCCAAATACAAAAGTCATCTGATGAGCACAAGCAAAAGCAATTAGACCTAATATAAATTGGCGATCATAGCCTTTTTCTGTTGCCAACCCAGATAAGTAAGCACTTACTACAAACCCATATAAATAACCAGCCGATGGGGAAAGTAATGCAGCAATTCCACTACCGCCGTTGGCAAAAACAGGTAGCCCCAAAGCACCCAACAAGAGATATTGTAATAAAGCTAATGTACCTAAACGTCGACCTAAAAAAGCACCGATAAGTAGCACGACCAGTGATTGTAGTGTGAAGGGAATGGGATATGTTGGGATACTTATATTTGCAGCAATAGCTAATATTAACGTTGAACAAGTAGTTACTAATATTTTACGCTGCCATGATGACAATTTTAGTAACGTAGTGATAAAAACGGGATAACATGGTGTAAGCGGTTGGTGCATAATCATTCCTCCTTTTATGAATTAATAGACTTATCATCATAATTGAAGGATTTATATTGTAAACCTTTTTTTTGCAAAAAGGTTTACTTTATTGGTGTTTTTTTTGGGAGACGATTAACAATCAATAATGTTTGTTATCACACACTAACTAGTGCGATAACAATCTACTATTTTGTTTTAATTAAATTAAATAAGGGTTACTAATGCGTTCATTGCCAAATGTTGACATTGGACCATGTCCTGGTATGAACACAAAATCATCACCAAGAGGTAGTAATTTGTTAGTAATAGCAGAAATTAAACTGGCGTGATTACCTCGTGGAAAATCGGTTCGTCCAACACTGCCTTTAAATAGTACATCTCCAACAAAAGCCAACCTATCTTGATGGTTAATAAACACAATATGTCCAGGAGTATGTCCAGGACAAAATAATACATCAAATACCGTTTTACCAACATGAATCTGGTCACCTTCTTGTAACCAGCGATCTGGTAAAAATGCTTCAGTATAGGGAAAGCCAAATTGCATACTCTGTTGTGGTAAACTATTGAATAGAAATTCATCCTCTTGGTTTGGGCCAATAATTTTAACATTGAAATGTTCAGCTAATTTAACTGCTGCACCAACATGATCTAAATGACCATGGGTTAATAGTATTTGTTTGATGTTAACCTTTAGTTTTTCCACTGCATTTTGCAATAACTCAGGCTCACCTCCCGGATCGATAAAAGCCGCCTCTTTGGTTTCATCACACCAAATAATGCTACAATTTTCTTCAAAAGAAGTAACTGGAATAATTTGATATTGAAACATATTGTTTATCTCCTTCGATGAGAAATTAGGTTTTGTCCGTCTTGTTTTTTTAGTCTAGCAAAAATAATGCTCGATAGCACAGTAACCACGCCTAGTATAATAAAGGTTATTTGAAACGCATGGATGGTAGTTGTAGTATTACTGATAAGCCGTACTAAGACAGCGCCAAATCCGGTACCAAAACTGATCGCTAGTTGTTGGTTGACTGCCATTAAACTATTACCACTGCTGGTGCTTTCACCTTGTAAGTTAGCTAGTGTAATGCTATTCATTGCAGTATATTGCATCGAATTGACTCCACCAATACAAAATAGTAATAAACATAACACCACAATAGGTGTGGATAAATTTAAATACGACATTAAAAAAATTAATATACCAGCTATAATTGTGTTCGCAATCAGAACTGAACGGTAGCCAAGATGCCCTAAAATACGTGGAATAAATATCCTTGTGCAGATCGAAGCGATAGCCATTGGTACTAACATCATACCGGCAAATATTGGCGAATAACCAAACCCAACTTGTAAAAATAATGGAATCAGAAAAGGTACACCTGAAATTCCTAAACGACAAGCTAAATTACCCACAATGCCTATTTTGAATGTTCGAATCTCAAATAATGAGAGTGGAAACAATGGTGCGGTTGTTTTTTTGGCATATCCACGGTAAATTAATAAAAAAACTAGGCTGACTAGCACAAGGATTAATGAAAAATGTCCACTTTGATTGTGACTTAAAAACTCGACACTCAATGTGGCACTAATAAAGGTAATAACTATAAACAAAAAGCCAAATAGATCAAAAGGCATACGTTGACCTTTAATATTTGGCATATAACGCCAACTGATGATCGCCCCTAAAATACCAAAGGGTAAGTTAATAAAAAAGACCCAGTGCCAGCTGACCATATCAACCAGATAACCACCAAGTACCGGCCCTAATACTGGACCGACTAATCCTGGAATTGTTGCGGTATTTAATGCTACTAAGAAATCGCTACGCTTAAAGGATTTGATTAAAACTAAACGAGATACTGGCACCATCATTGAACCACCAATACCTTGAATGACGCGTGAAATATCTAAGAAAATTAATGAATTGGATAATGCACAAAGCAATGATCCCATAGTGAATAATAAAACCGCCATTACAAAAATGTTTTTAGTACCAAATCTGTCTGATAAAAATCCACTTACTGGGATAAATAAGGCTAAGGTTATTGCATAACTAATAACAGCTGATTGCATATTCAAAGGGGATTGGTTGAGATCCTTAGCCATGGTTGGTAGTGCGGTATTTAATATCGATGTATCAAGTGATTGCATAAAAAAAGCAAAAGCCGCAATCCATGGTAATATGCGATAAACAAAAGGTGATAACTGTATTTCGTTATTCATTTTAAATTGGCCTAAAATTGATCCAAAGATGGGGCGCAGAGATTACAGATATATGCACCAAAGATTATGCTCTTTCCGTATTATACGGAAAGAGCATATGGATTTGATATTAATTTACAATATTATTTGTCAATTGTTGTTTTTTTCTTATTTTTGGGTGGTTTACCTTGCCAGTAACCTGCTAATAATGAACCGGAAATATTATGCCAGACTGAAAATACAGCTGCAGGTAATGCCGAAAGTGCTGTAAAGTAACTCGTTCCAAGTGTAGCTGCTAACGCAGAGTTTTGCATGCCAACTTCAAGTGACATGGTTCGGCACGTTGATTCATCAAACCCAAATAGGCGACCGCCCCAATAACCGCCAAGTAAGCCTAATCCATTATGTAATATAACAGCCAATATTACCGTAAACCCTACCTGAGCGATTTGCGCATGGCTACCCGCTACGACTATGCAAAGAATTAATAAAATGCAAAGCATTGACATTAATGGTAAAAATCGTTCACATTTTTTAACCACAGGTAATAACAAATGGTGAATCAAAAGGCCTAATAAAATCGGAAATAGAACTATTTGTATAATATGCACTAACATACTCCAGATAGGCACTTCGACTGTTGTTCCTACTAGTAGATAAGTTAGTATTGGCGTGATAACAACGCCCACTAAAGTCGATACTGATGAGATAGTTATCGACAAAGCTACATCACCTTTAGCTAAATAAATCATTACATTTGATGCGGTACCACTAGCAACGCTACCAACAAGTACCATGCCAACTAATAATTCAGGTCGCATTGTAAACAATTTAGATAAAAGTAATGCGGCTAAAGGCATCACAATATAATGTAATAAGGTACAAATGATCACCGCTTTAGGCCTTGTTACTACGCGTTTAAAATCATCAATACTTAAAGTAACGCCCATAGTAAACATGACAAACATTAGTAGTTGTGATACATAAGGTCGCACCGGTAAAAAGGTGTTAGGTAAAAAATATGCAATTATTGCACAAAGTATCGCCCATAAAGGAAATAGGCGAGTAAGCGAAATAATAGATTGAACAAAAAGTTGATTAAATCGTTGAGCCATAAAAACCCACCACGTAGTTCAATAAAATAACTTAATAATAATTATATAGTTATTTTAAATATTATTTAGGAAATTCAATTTTATTAATTCTATTAAAAAGCGTCAAGGTATTTGTTAAAATTACGTTAATTATTTGTGAGGGTGACTCGTGACGTAATTGTACCAGAATATTGCAAATTTCAACGATATTCTCTGGACGGTTAATTTCACCTTGTTGGCCACTTAATGGCATGTCAGGCGCATCAGTTTCTAGCATTAAACTAGTGAGTGGCAACTTAGCAATGGTATTGCGAGTTTTATTGGCACGAACATAACTAATAACACCACCTACACCTATATAATAACCGAGTTTAATAAATTGCATGGCTTGTTGATAACTACCTGAAAAGCCATGTATCACACCACGACGAGGTAAGTTAGCTTGCCGTAATTCATGGTACATTATGTCATGAGCTTTACGAGAGTGAATTAAAACCGGTAAATCAAAGCGTTTAGCTAATGCTAGTTGTGCTCTAAAAAAAGATAATTGTTGTGACCAATCTATGGTTAAATCATATCGATCTAGTCCAATTTCGCCAATGGCTACTAATTTGTTGGGCTTGTTTTTTACCATATTAGTTAATTGATGTAGATCAGCTTCGGAATGTTGATAAATAGGATGTAAACCTAAAGCGGCATAGATTTCAGGATACTTATCCACCAGTTGTAGTAATTGAGTAAAGTGGTTAGCTGATACAGCTGGCACAATTAATCCGACTATATTGGCTTGCCGAATAGCATTAATTGACGCCTTTAGATTTTGGGTAAATGCAGGGAAATTAAAATGGCAATGTGTATCAATAAACATAGTATTTCCTATTTTACAGTTACCTGATGTAATAAAATTGGCATTAAAAAACGCCGTGCATATAGCGTAATTTGTTCGATTAATGTGTCAGTTAATTCCGGATAGAGACGGGAATAATAACTATCACATTCAGCAGAATGATTAAATCCCCCATTCCAAGTACTTAATAATTGATTAATGGCTTTATCGCTTGGGATTATTTCTCCGGCTTTGGTATTATAGGCGGTTGTTAACCAGTTCCATGCGCTTTGTATTGGCATTAATAATGGTTGGTTAATACCGTGTAAATAACCTTCTACTAATGTAGTTAAAATGTTTATCGCTTCATTGGTATTCAAGTATAAAAAACGCCATTCATGATCTTCACGCCCGTAAATTCGACTTTGGCTATCTAAGTTATCTGGATTTAAAATACAATAAACTAAATGGTCGATCCACAATGCGATGCCATCACGAATTGAAAGCTTGGATGGTCGCCATGATAATATACCATCTGGTTGAGTATGGGTAAGCCAGCCTTGTAATTGGCAAGTTTGCTTGGCAGTTGTAATAGTTAAATTAACTTCTAAATTACTGGTATTAAGCTGTTCTTGTTTGATTTTATGCGCTAATAACTGCATTATTTTGTTTTGCTCGTCATAAATAATCTGTCCAAAAGCGCCATCAGGTAATTCTCCGGTTAATGCTAACTGGTGATAAAAACCATTGGGATCTTGACTATCTTTAGTGATGAGTTGGTTTAAGATTTGTGAATTTAATTGATAGCGCTTTAAACTATCGAGATTAAAATTTTCGGCATCCGGTAAAGTATCATCAAGGTAATTGATATAAAAGTTAAAACGTTTTTGTAAAAATAACCTAATGGAATGCTGGTAAAATCGTTTTAATTCATCAAGACTGATTTTATCGACGGTAATAGCTGGGATCTCACTAATAAAAGAGTGAGTTTCACCCTGCTGCAACGCTGCCGGTAGCCACTCATCGGCATAACTTCTTGGTTCTTGTAAATAATTTTGGGGATTAAATGGTGTGCGTGTATGCATAACCCGTAAAAAATCAAGTGGATTATTTATTTGTTGTGAATTATCAGCGGGTTGTTCACCATAATATTGTGCAATATATTCCCAAAGTTCATCAACTAATACCGATGGATAACGTTCACTATCATCTTTCATATCACGCCCAATGTAGCTGATATATAGCTGTTGTTGGGCAGATAAAATGGCTTCTAAAAATAAATAACGATCATCATTACGACGACTACGATCGCCTCGTCTAGGATATTGTGCGATTAAATCAAAATCTAATGGCAATGATGTTCTTGGATAATCCCCATCATTCATACCTAACAAGCAGACAATTTTAAAAGGTATTGAACGCATGGGCATCATGGTACAAAAGTTGATTTTACCAACTAAGAATCGATGAGCTAAATGGTTCTGTTCTAAACGTGATTGCATAGCATCATGTAAAACAGTAATTGAAATATTGTCAGAAAAATTGGCAATTAAACCACTGTTTATTAATTTTTGCCATTCGTCTTCAATCATTAATAAAATTGATTCCCGTTGCTGATTGCTCATAAAGAAATCATTAAGCAATTCAAAGCAACAACCTTGCCATGCAATCAATGATTTGTTTTCACTTAATACTGACAACCATTTGCGAACGACAGTAATAAATTCAGCTAACTGTCCAATTAATTCAGCATCGAGTCCAATTGCCCCATCGTACGGTGATATTTGTTGCCAGCCGCCTTGTTCACTACTCATGGTATAACCAAGTAATAGCCGTTCTAATCCAAATAACCAGCTGTGAGTATTTTCTAAACCAAAACGAATTCCAGACTCGATAATCCATGTTTTTAGTGTAGTTAACTGGGATTGATTGATAGCAAATTTTTCTGACACTGCAGGGATTTCAAGTAAATTAAACAGTTCTTCAGCCGTAAATCGGCTTTGAGGAAAGTTCAAAATAGCAAAAAATCCTTGCACTATTGGATCGATATTGCGAGCTTTTTGATCAGAAATAGTAAAAGGTAAATAACGTTGACCAGTAGCATTGCCAAATACCGCTCGAATATAAGGAACATACCTGTCAATATCGGAAACCATGACAATACAATCACGTAATTCCACGGTCGGATTGGTATCAAAAACGGACAAAAGGTAGTCATATAATACTTCTACTTCACGCTGTTCACTATGACAAGCATGAAACGAGATTGACTTATCTGTTGGTACAATTGATTGTTTAGTTTGATTAGTTGGGTAAAGTTCTAATATATCTTGTTGTAGATCATGTAATAAACAAGAACGCTGTTGATCAACAAACATCTCAATATCTTGTTTACTATTGAATTCTTGTAACAAAAACAGATTATCACGACCCAATTTTCCCCATGAAGTGAGTAGTGGATTAGGTATTTGATTAAAGGAATTTTGAATATCGGATAATTGTTTTTCAATAATATCCCCCCAATACCATTTACATGGATTGTTAAACATTAAATGAACATCAATATGTTGTCCAAGCGCTGCAAGAAGCGATAAATAAATAGGGGGGAGTGAAGTTATACCAAAAATAAATATTCGTTTTGGCAACTGTTTTAACAATGAACAATCTAAGTTTTTATTTAGCAAGATATCAAGCATTTGTTGATAAATATTGGCTCGGTGATAAGGTTGGTTTATTGCTACTAATTGACGCCAAAGTTCTGCTTGCCATATTTCATCAGGATGATGATTGAGTTCTGTCACTGTTTGATTGGCTTCCCACTTTATTAGCCAATCAGGTCGGTAGACCAAATATTGGTCAAATAAACGCGCAATACGGGTTGCAAGTTGATACAGTTTCCTGTCTTGTTTATCAATACTAAGATAATGTTTAAGTGAGTTAAATTCGGTTTGTTCAATGATTTTTGGCAGTAGATTATATAACTGCCAAGTCATCGATTCAGTATTATAGCTATTTTCGATAGGTGCATCTGGTAATAAAGTTTGATAAATTTGCCAAATAAATTCAGTTGGGAAAGGAAAAGCAAGATTTGCCACAATGCCAAGTTCATTCGCCAATTCAATTTGTAACCATTGCGCCATTCCTTGACTCTGCACGATGACGTAATCAGGTACAAATACCTCATTTAAAGGGTGCAAGCGCATCAATTCACTCACGAGAGATTTGAGTAAATCGACTTGATTTGAATGATATATGGTAAACATAGTGGCACTAGCATTAATAAGATTAAATAAGATTATCGCTAATAGTAGCTAATAAATCCAGTTACGCTTGAATTGCCAATATTTTAACATAACCAGCTATCTATTAAGTTAAAATAGGTAAATGGTATAAAAAATCATTTATTAATATGCGAAAAAATAACAATAATCTTAATCTGTTTAGATATTATTTATTATTGTGGGATTAAACGAAAAGGTTACAGAATACTGCCCTGTAACCAAAACATTTATTTTGATGAGATCGTAAAAACTAATTACTGACCCAGACGGCGAGTTAATTCAATAACTCGAACTTTAGCAAGAGCTTTAGATAATTCAGCTGATGCTTGTGCGAATGACACATCGCTAGCCGGGTTATTAATATGTTCTTGTGCTTGTCTTACCGCTTCTTGAGCCCGGGCTTCATCTAGGTCTTCACCACGAATAGCGGTATCCGCTAAAATAGTTACTATTTTAGGTTGAACTTCTAAAATTCCACCTGATAGATAGATAAACTCTTCTTCGCCATCAGCTTTAACAATGCCCACCATACCTGGTTTAATAGTTGTAAGTAGAGGGGTATGACCAGGGTAAATTCCTAGTTCACCTTCTCTACCTGTCACTCTGATTCGCTGAACATCACCCGAAAAAAGGTGAGATTCAGCACTAACAACTTCTAATTGATAGGAAGTTAGTGCCATAATACTATCTCCGTTCAATGAATCTCTTAGAGAGATTTCGCTTTTTCAATCGCTTCATCGATTGAACCAACCATATAAAATGCCTGTTCAGGGATATGGTCATAATCACCATTCATAATACCGCTAAATGCATTAATCGTATCTTTTAATGGTACATATTTACCCGGTGAACCAGTGAATACTTCGGCAACGAAGAATGGTTGCGATAAGAAACGTTGAATTTTACGAGCACGAGCAACGATCAATTTATCATCTTCTGATAATTCGTCCATACCAAGAATTGCAATAATATCTTTTAATTCTTGATAACGTTGCAGAATTGATTGTACTCCACGTGCACAGTCGTAATGCTCTTGACCAACCACTAACGGATCTAATTGACGGCTAGTTGAATCTAATGGATCCACCGCTGGATAGATACCTAATGAGGCGATTTGACGACTCAATACAATAGTTGCATCTAAGTGTGCAAAAGTTGTTGCTGGTGATGGGTCAGTTAAGTCATCAGCGGGTACATATACTGCTTGGATTGAAGTAATTGAACCTGTTTTAGTTGATGTAATACGTTCTTGTAATAATCCCATTTCTTCTGCTAATGTTGGTTGGTAACCTACCGCAGAAGGCATACGACCTAATAGTGCAGATACTTCAGTACCAGCTAAGGTATAGCGATAAATATTATCGATAAATAATAGTACGTCTTTACCTTCGTCACGGAATTTTTCTGCCATGGTTAACCCAGTTAACGCAACACGCAAACGGTTTCCTGGTGGCTCATTCATCTGACCATAAACTAACGATACTTTATCAAGTACATTGGATTCCTTCATTTCATGATAGAAGTCATTACCTTCACGAGTACGCTCCCCAACACCGGTAAATACTGAGTATCCTGAGTGTTCGATAGCGATATTACGGATTAACTCCATCATGTTAACTGTTTTACCAACACCTGCACCACCGAATAGACCAACTTTACCACCTTTAGCAAATGGACAAATTAAGTCAATAACCTTTATACCTGTTTCGAGTAGTTCGGTTGAGTTAGCTAGCTCGTCATATGAAGGTGCTGCGCGGTGAATAGCCCAACGTTCTTCTTCACCGATTGGACCTGCTTTATCAACAGGATCGCCAAGTACGTTCATAATACGGCCGAGTGTTTTAGTACCAACGGGTACTTCAATTCCGTGACCTGTATTTACTACTTTAAGTCCACGCCTTAAACCATCAGATGATCCCATTGCGATACAACAGACAACGCCACCACCTAATTGTTGTTGAACTTCCAGAACTAATTTTTCAGTGCCAGTTTCCACTTCTAATGCATCGTATACCTTTGGTACTGCATTTTCTGGGAATTCGACATCAACCACCGCACCGATGATCTGGACAATCTTTCCAGTAGCCATTTTTATTCCTCTACGTCTTTTTCTTAATTATAAGCCAATATTTAGCACTAACCTGAAACAGCGGCTGCACCAGATACAATATCAATCAATTCGTTAGTAATAGCACCTTGGCGTGCTTTGTTATACACAATTTGTAATTCATTGATTAAATTTGCACCGTTATCTGTTGCTGCTTTCATGGCCACCATTCTTGCTGCTTGTTCACTCGCTAGATTTTCAACCACAGCCTGATAGACTTGTGATTCAATATAACGACGTAAAATCACATCTAATAATGATTTAGCATCTGGCTCATAAATATAATCCCATGATGAAGCTTTCAGCTCTTTATCTTCCGAAGATGGTAGTGGTAATAATTGCTGTATTGTTGGTTTTTGTGACATGGTATTAATAAATTGATTGGTTACAATATATAATTTATCAATGTTACCATTATCATATGCCTCAAGCATTGTTTTTACCGGACCAATAAGATTGGATAATGTTGGTTCGTCTCCCAAATTGGTGACTTGAGTTAAGATGTTGGTTTTTACTGATGAGAAAAACGATACACCTCGAGAACCAATTAAAGCTACATCTGCTTCAATCCCTTTTTCCTGCCATGCAGACATATCAGCAAGGACAGTTTTAAAAAGATTGATATTTAAACCACCACATAAACCACGATCGGTTGAAATGATTAGATAACCAACTCGTTTAACATCCCTCTCTTCTAAATAAGGATGTTTGGTACCTATCTGAGCTAACGCTAAATGTCCAATTACTTCTCGAATCATGTCAGCATATGGACGGCTCGCTGCCATTCGATCTTGCGTTTTACGCATTTTAGAATTGGCAACCATTTCCATTGCTTTAGTGATTTTTTGCGTACTTTGGATACTGGCAATTTTCGTTCTAATCTCTTTTGCATTAGCCATTTTTTACCTCACCCTTACCAAGTTTGAGTTGATTTAAAGTTTTCAAGCACTGCTTTTAACTTAATTTCAATCTCATCATTGTAATTACCTGTTTTGTCGATTAATCTGACAAGATCAGGATATTGACTATGGGCATAAGCAAGGAGTGCAGTTTCAAATGATAACACTTTAGCTAATTCGACATCTTCAAGATAACCCCGTTCAGCTGCATAAAGTACAATTGATTGTTCAGCAACTGTCATTGGCGAATATTGCTTTTGTTTCAATAATTCTGTTACTTTCTCACCATGACTCAATTGATTGCGTGTTGCTTCATCTAAATCAGATGCAAACTGTGAGAATGCCGCTAATTCACGATACTGTGCAAGTGCAGTACGAATACCACCTGATAATTTTTTCATTATTTTAGTTTGCGCCGCGCCACCTACACGTGATACAGATATACCCGGGTTAACCGCTGGGCGAATGCCTGAGTTAAATAGGCTGGTTTCCAAGAAGATTTGCCCATCAGTAATCGAAATTACGTTAGTAGGTACGAACGCCGAAACGTCACCTGCTTGGGTTTCGATAATTGGCAATGCCGTTAATGAACCTGTTTTACCTTTGACTTCACCTTTAGTAAATTCTTCAACATAAGCTTCATTTACGCGCGCAGCACGTTCTAATAAACGAGAATGAAGATAAAATACATCACCCGGATATGCTTCACGTCCAGGTGGGCGACGAAGTAATAAGGAAATTTGTCGATAAGCAACGGCTTGTTTAGATAAATCGTCATATACAATTAACGCATCTTCACCACGATCACGGAAGTATTCTCCCATTGCACAACCTGCATATGGTGCTAAATATTGTAATGCAGCTGATTCAGATGCTGATGCAACTACAACAATAGTATTTTTAAGTGCCCCATGTTCTTCTAGTTTGCGCACTACGTTAGCAATAGTTGATTGTTTTTGACCAATTGCTACATAAATACATTTTACTCCAGAATCACGTTGGTTGATGATTGCGTCAATAGCCAATGCTGTTTTACCGGTTTGGCGGTCACCAATGATGAGCTCTCGTTGACCACGACCGATTGGAATCATGGAGTCTACGGCTTTATAACCGGTTTGTAATGCTTGATCAACAGATTGACGATCGATAACCCCAGGTGCTACTACTTCAACAGGTGAGAATCCATCATGTTGAATTGAACCTTTACCGTCAATTGGTTCACCAAGTGTATTAATAACTCGCCCTAATAAACCGTTACCTACCGGAACTTGTAAAATACGACCAGTACATTGTACTTTCATACCTTCAGATAAATCTTCGAACGGCCCCATAACTACGGCACCGACTGAGTCTCTTTCTAGGTTTAATGCCATAGCATAACGGTTACCAGGTAATGCAATCATTTCACCTTGCATTACATCAGTTAATCCGTGGATACGAAGAATACCATCACTAACAGATATGATAGTTCCTTCATTGTGAGCATCACTCACAATATTGAACTGAGCTATCCGCTCTTTAATTAGTTCACTTATTTCAGTTGAATTTAGATGCATTATCAGTCCCCTTAAGACTGTAGAGCGTCATTTAAACGATTTAGACGCCCTCTGATACTACTATCAATAACCATATCGCCCGTACGAATAATAAAACCAGAAATGAGCGATTTATCTATATGACATTTTAGTTTTACTTTTCGTGATAAACGTTTTTCGACAGCGACAGAAATCTTATCAAGTTGTTCATTAGATAGGGCTTGTGCAGAAATAACATCTACATCTGCTTGGGCTTCTCTATCTAAACATAATTGTTCAAACAGAGTTAACACTTCAGGCAGAAGTGATAAACGCTTATTTTCAGCCATAATCTTAATAAAATTGGTGCTAAACTCATTTAATACATCTTTACATATATTAATAAGTAGATTCGCAACCAAATCGGTTTTCATGTCAGATGTTAATATGCTTCTTATCTGTTCGTCTTTACTTACTTCAGATGTTAGCACTAACATTTTATGCCATGACTCAATACTATTTTTTTCCACCGCGAAGTCGAAAGCGGCTTTAGCATAAGGACGAGCAATTGTAATTAAGTCCGCCATTGCTCTATTCTCCTTATAATTCAGCTACTAGTTTATCAATGATGTCGCTATTAGCGGCTTCATTAACAGAACGTTCAATAATTTTTTCTGCACCGGCAATAGCGAGCGTAGCGACTTGTTGTTTAAGCTCTTCACGAGCACGCTTACGTTCGGCTTCTACTTCGGCAAGACCTTGAGCAACAATTCGTTCTTTTTCACGAGAAGCTTCTTGCTTTGCTTCTTCTAGAATAATTGTTTTGCGTTTATTTGCTTGCTCAATAATTGCATTAGCCTCAACCTTAGCCTGTTGCATTATGTCAGATGTATTTGCTTTGGCTAATTCCAAATCTTTTTTTGCTGTTTCTGCAGAAGCAAGTCCATCGGCTATCTCTTTTTGGCGTTTTTCAATCGCTCGGATAACTGGAGGCCAAACAAACTTCATACAGAACCAAACAAACAATACAAATGTAATTGCTTGGCCGAGGAGAGTTGCGTTCATATTCATGAGACAATTCCTCTTTAATTATTATTAGCCTGCGACAGCAAAAATGACATATAGTGCAATACCCACACAGATCATTGGGATCGCATCAACTAAGCCCATCACGATGAAAAATTGAGTTCGTAACATCGGCATTAATTCAGGTTGACGCGCAGCACCTTCTAAGAATTTACCACCTAATAAGCCGATGCCAACTGCACCACCAATTGCAGCTAATCCCATCATTATGCCTGCGGCTACAAATAACATACTATCCATTATATACTCCAGTTTATTATCAAAAAAATGTTAAAATTAATGATCTTCCGTTGTTGATGCCATCGCTAGATAGACAATCGTCAACACCATAAAAATAAAAGCTTGTAATGTAATTATTAAAATATGGAAAATAGCCCATGGTAATGATAATACCCACTGTGACCACCAAGGTAATAGTGCCGCAATCAGAATAAAGATAAGTTCACCCGCATACATATTTCCAAAAAGTCGGAGACCTAAAGAAACTGGTTTGGCTAAAAGGCTGACCAGTTCCAGTACCAAATTTATTGGTGCAAATGCCCAGTGATTAAATGGGTGAAGCGTGTATTCTTTAATAAATCCAGTGATGCCTTTATATTTAATTGAATAAATGATAATTAAAACAAAAACACCTAAAGACATCGACATGGTAATACTGACATCAGCGGTAGGGACAACTCTTAAATGTGAAAGACCGATATATTGTGCCGCATAAGGTAGAAAATCAACAGGAATGAGGTCCAATAAATTCATCAAAAAAACCCAAATAAACACCGTTAACGCTAATGGTGCTATTAGCTTATTTTGACCAGTAAACATATCTTTCACGGTATTATTGACAAACTCAAAAATCATCTCAACGGCGCATTGTAATTTACTTGGTACGCCACTAGTTGCTTTTTGAGCTACACGGTAGAAAATCCATAAAAAAAGAATACCGAGCAATACTGAAAAAAACAATGAGTCAAGATTTAACGTCCAAAATCCTGAGCCAACTTGCAAATTTTCAAGATGGTGCTTGATATAAGCTTGCGGCGAAGCTGGAGAGGAAACCGTCATATAACCCTCTTACCTAATCCTAAAAACAAAAAAATATTGCTTACTTTTAATCCCGAAAGATATAAGCAATCACTAAAAAAATTGGAGTGTTATTTTAAACCTAATTACCTATATTAAGTCAACCTTTGATTAACGAAATAAAGAATTTAAATATTTTTTATTAATTTTTTGTAAAGAAATAACAAACCGCCGATAACTTTAATAAAATTCTCACACTATCAATGGGTTAAATAATGATAATAAATAACTCTATTTTTAAGCTTTAATTGTATCGGCTATAAATTCTGCTAATTTTCGAACCTCTACTTCATTGCTTCCTTCTACCATTACACGAATAACCGGTTCAGTGCCAGATTTACGAATTAATACACGACCATTACCGGCTAGTTGTGATTCTACTTGTTCAATAGCGGCTTTTACTTTCGGGTTATTTAATGGATCATGTTCACCAGAAAAACGGACATTAATGAGCACTTGAGGTAACATTGTCATACCGATACATAAGTCAGCTAAAGACATATCATTACGTATCATCGCACTTAATACTTGTAAACCGGCAATAATACCATCGCCTGTTGTGGTTTTATCTAATAATAGAACATGCCCTGAATTTTCTGCGCCTAGTCGCCAATTTTTCTCAAGGAGTTTTTCAAGC
This sequence comes from uncultured Gilliamella sp., assembly GCA_945271295.1. Classification (GTDB taxonomy): domain Bacteria; phylum Pseudomonadota; class Gammaproteobacteria; order Enterobacterales; family Orbaceae; genus Gilliamella. The sequence goes on from CALYPG010000027.1 coordinate 22,810, forward strand.
ACATAACGATCCCCAACTTTAGCGCGGATAAATGGAATACCTAGATTTTTCAGTGCTATTTCCAGTCCCATATTACTCATCAATGTGCCAACAATTCCACCTTTGAGTTGGCCATTTCTCAATGCTTCTCGGGCGATAATATAAATAATTAAGTCACCATCAATTTTTCGACCTTGATCATCAACCATAATTATACGATCGCCATCGCCATCTAATGCAAAACCTAAATCGGCTTTTTCATCAATAACGCGTTTGGCTAATGTTTTAACATTCGTTGCGCCACAGTTTTCGTTAATATTAACGCCATCAGGTTCACAGCCAATCTTTATAACATGAGCGCCGAGTTCGCGTAATACTTTTGGTGCGATATGATAAGTTGCACCATTAGCACAATCGACCACAATTTTTAGTCCTGATAAACTTAAATCATGATCAAAGGTACTTTTACAAAATTCTATATAACGTCCTGCTGCATCGGTAATTCTACTGGCACGTCCAAGTTGCTCAGATTCGACACAATCAATTTCTTTTTCAAGTTGGGCTTCAATTTCTAGTTCTATTGCATCATCAAGCTTTTTCCCTTCGGTTGAAAAGAACTTGATCCCATTATCATAAAAAGGATTGTGAGAAGCAGAAATCACTACACCAGCATCGGCACGAAATGTGCGAGTCAAATAGGCAATAGCAGGTGTTGGCATGGGACCGGTAAAAGCAGTAGCAACCCCAGCTGATGCAAATCCTGCTTCAAGTGCAGATTCCAGCATATAACCCGAAATACGGGTATCTTTACCGATTAAAACTTTTTTAACCCCATCTTTAGCTAGTACTCGACCTGCTGCCCAACCTAACTTTAATGCAAAGTCGGGTGTGATAGGGTATTGCCCGACTTTGCCTCGAATCCCATCAGTACCAAAATATTTTCGATTAGACATCTAATTTCCTCAAACTAAAATGTATTTGTTAAATTGGTAAACTTTAAATCCTGTCTTTTGTAAATAAGTTTCAGATTAAGCATACGTTTTAGTATAAATTTTAGTATAAATTTATTCTCGATTATCATTCGCAAATTTTAACAAAACTTGGCTTTCTTTGATAAACCGTTGTGCATAATTACCAAACCAAGCACTTACTTCGTTAAAATTATTGATAAACTTGTCTTTGTCACGTTGCTCAAGCAAATCAACCATCTCACCAAATCGTTTATAATAACGTTTAATTAGTTCAATATTATCATCTGATGCCATAATGATATCAGCGTAAAGCTCTGGGTCTTGAGCAAAAAGCCGACCAACCATCATTAGTTCCAATCGATAAATGGGTGAAGATAAGGCGATTAATTGTTCTAAATCTGCATGTTCACGTTGCAGATTAACTCCGTAGGCAAAAGAAGTAAAATGCCGCAAAGCTTGAATAAAAGACATACATTTATCGTGTTGTTTTGCGTCGATGGAGCATAGATTTGCTCCCCAAATTCGCATTTGCTCAATCAGCCATTGGTATTGGTTAGGTTCACGCCCTTCGCAATAAACTATAATTTGTTTGGCTAAATTGGGGACATCAGGACCAAACATAGGATGCAAACCTACTACTGGACCGGGATGTTTGTCTAACATTGCTTTTAGGGGTTTAACTTTAATTGAAGTTAAATCTGTTAAAATACAATCTTTGGGAAGTGATGGTAATTGTTCAATAATTTCACACGTTTTATTTATCGGAACCGTGACAATGACGGCTGCTGCATCAGCGATTATTTCGTTAGCTTGATGCATAGTTTTTGAACCCAACGTTTTAACATTATACCCTGATAATTTAAATAAACGAGAAAACAGCTTTCCCATTTGTCCATTACCACCAATAATCACAATTGAACCTTGACCGGTGTAGACTTTTTTGAAACCTTTATCATTTTCGCTAATATAGGATTCACGCATTAGCCGGCGTAATATGTCTTCAATTAAGGCAGGAGAAATTCCCGCTTTTTCAGCCTCTTGTCGTCTTTTAGTTAACATATCGGTTTCACGTTTGGGATCGTATATAGGAATACCGTGTTTGCTTTTAACCTCACCAACTTGAGTAACTAATGCTAATCGCTCGGTAATAAGAGCCAAAATAGCTTTATCAATCTTATCAATTTCATCGCGTAATGCTAATAATTCCTCAGACATGTTCGGTTATTCCTTTTTATAACAATAGGGGCTTTTTCTATAATAGCTTAACAGTATATCGTATTTTTGGTAGCATGGCGCAATGCAACATTAAATCAAAGACAATAAATTTATTATGAAAGTTATCTCTTTTAATATTAATAGCCTCAGAGTACGCATCCATCAATTAGCCGCTATTATTAATAAACATCAGCCTGATGTGATTGGTTTACAAGAAACCAAAGTTCATGATGATCAGTTTCCTGTTGAAGAACTAAAACAATTTGGTTATTACTTAAATTATCATGGGCAAAAAGGGCATTATGGAGTGGCACTGTTAACTAAACAACAACCATTGTCGGTACAATGTGGCTTTCCAACTGATGTGGATGATGCACAATGTCGATTGATTATGGTGGAGTTACCAACCAGTCAAGGTAATTTAACCATCATCAATGGTTATTTTCCGCAAGGTGAAAGTTTGCACCATGAAATTAAATATCCAGCTAAGCGTAAATTTTATCAAGATCTGATTAACTATTTACAACAAAATCAACTAAGTAACCAATTGTCTTTAATTATGGGGGATATGAATATCAGTCCAACTGATTTAGATATTGGCATTTCAGAAGATAGTCGTAAACGTTGGTTGCGTACGGGTAAATGCTCATTTTTACCAGAAGAGCGCGAGTGGATGACAAACTTAATGTCGCTCGGTTTTATTGATACCTACCGCAACCATCATCCAATCGATCGAGAATATTCTTGGTTTGATTATCGTTCTAAGGGATTTGATACTTATACAGGGCTTAGAATTGATTTGATTTTAGCTAGTCAAAAACTAATGACCCATTGTAAACAAACGGGAATTGATTATGATATCCGGGCAATGGAAAAACCATCAGATCATGCACCCATTTGGGCGCAATTTGATTTATCGTAAACTAGAATACAGCTAAAAAGGTAATAGCATGCAGGGTAATACGATTTTATCGGTCAAAGATCTCAACCAAATGGTTAAAGATTTACTTTCTGATGCTATTGGTCAGATATGGTTGGTTGGTGAAATTTCCAACTTTTCTCGACCTTCATCAGGGCATTGGTATTTCACCTTAAAAGATGATACCGCGCAAGTCCGTTGTGCTATGTTCCGTAATAGCAATTTTAGGATAGGTTTTACCCCACAAAACGGTCAGCAAGTTTTAGTCCGGGCAACAGTGACACTTTATGAAGCGCGCGGTGAATATCAATTAGTGATTGATAATATGCAGTCAGCCGGTGCCGGACTGTTACAACAAAAGTTTGAGCAGTTAAAACAAAAACTCAATGACGAAGGTCTATTTGATACTATTTATAAAAAAACGTTGCCAGATAATATCCGTACTGTTGGCATTGTTACCTCTGCAACCGGTGCAGCACTACATGATATTTGTCAAATATTAAAACGTCGCGATCCCAGTTTGCAATTGATTATTTATCCAACACAAGTACAAGGTAATCAAGCAGCGGCACAAATAGCCAAGATGATTCAACTTGCTAATGTTCGTCAAGAGTGTGATGTTTTAATTGTTGGCCGTGGTGGTGGATCACTTGAAGATCTTTGGTCATTTAATGAGGAAGTGGTCGCGCGTGCCATTTTTGCTAGTCAATTACCCATCGTTAGTGCTGTTGGTCATGAAATCGATTTTACTATTGCTGATTTTGTTGCTGATATTAGAGCTGCAACACCTTCGGCGGCGGCAGAGTTAGTTAGTCGTGATAAATTAGAACAAATCAAGCGGATCCAAGTCCAAGAACAACATTTGTCGATGGCAATCGATTATTATATTATGCGACGCCGTGAAACACTTAGTCAGTGGTTTCATCAATTACAAATACAGCATCCACAAGCTAAGTTAGCAAAACAGTTGAATCGATTATTAAGCATACACCATGCACTATATGAAAATATTCAGCAATATCTTCTTAGACAAGCAAATCACCATAACTATTTGGATAAAAGGTTGGTACGTGTTTCCCCACAAAATAGTATTATTTGTTTAACTCAACGAATTGAGCAAAAACAGCAACAAATGATTAATTTAATAAACCAAAAAATAGTTCAATCTAAACATCAGTTTGCCATACAAACATCACAACTTAACAGTGTTAGCCCACTTGCTACACTAGAGCGAGGCTATTGCGTTACCACAAATCAAGCGCAAACAGTGATTCGCCGTAGTGAACAAGTTAACGTTGGTGAATTAATTAGCACCAGATTAAAAACGGGCAGATTGGTTAGTCAAATTATTGAAATAGAAGGAAATATAAAAAATTAGAATTTACTGTCATTCCTATTTGATAAAGAGATAAGTATAAATATCCCTAGGTATGGGAATTTTAGGAAAGCTGATAGTATTGTTGGTGATAATAAAATAGGATGAGTTTATTGTGGTAAAAAAGTAGACATTACCTGACCAATATTAACAATGGCACGAAACGTTGATCCAACAACAGGTAAACTACTTTAGCGTTAAGGGATTAATCATATGAAAAAAGCAGATTTAAGCAACATTGTTATAGAGAATATATTATTAAACGTGTTTAAGGAAAATAATGCCGTATTAAAAAGTTCACCTAAATCTAGAGAAAAAGTTATTGATGTTCAAGTTTCTGATGATGTTTTTTATCAAATAATATTTTACTTGTTAGACAACAACCCTCCCTTTCGTTTTTTTGAGAGAATCATTCTTGTTCATAAAAACATTTCTAAAGTAATACAAGATATTTTACATAATACTGATGGCGATTATGGTTGGATTTGTAATACCAGTACGCATGTTTGTAATTACTGGCCTAGATACTGGCCGACAGATCCATCAGCAAAAGTCGGTTGCATCGAGGACATAGAAAGATTTGTTTTTTCTTACAATGAAGCTTTTATTGCCACTAAAAAAGATTTTATAGATAACTATACGGATATTAACAATTTAATTCATGACTGTAGCCAATCTTATGACAATTGGCCTAAAAATATGATGGCACATGATGTGGGTTTTGCATTAATTGGCTTTGGCATATTAAATAACGATAATAGTTATATATTCAAAGGCAGAGAGCTATTAAAAGAGAAGAAAAAGCAATTAACCGGATTGTCTGAAATAGATCATAATGCAATAGATTTTATGATTGCTTATACGAGTAAGTTTTAATTACTAAATAATCTACTACGATACAACCATTAAATTAGTTTAATGGAGATACTAGCTAAAGCTATATCAACCTAATAGCATCCAAGTCTACCAAATACTAATAGTGCAGTGAGGATCTGTTTTTTTATCAGGTTTACCAGGTTATTAAATCCATTAAAAAAATCTCTATTTGACAGCACTGAATTTAACTATGTAAATTCTATATAATTATCAGTGTTCTTTTTTGGTAAGTGAAATCAAAATAAAATGTTCAAAAGCAAATTCATTTTATTTACATAATAATTCATTTAGAACTGAAAATGTTGATGTAATTGCACCTTAAACTGTAATAATTATATAATACTATTAATATTAAATTTTATATTATTAAGGGAATAAAATATTTATGCTCCAGCCAATTGGTATTGATCTTGGTACAACCAATAGTTTAATTTGTGTATGGCAAGATGGTAAGCCGATACTGATTCCTAATTCAATCGGTGAGGTGGTTACTCCATCCGTAGTTAGTCTTGATGAAGATGGTTCAATTTTAGTTGGTCATGCGGCTTTATCACGCTTAACTACTCACCCAAATCGTAGCGCAGCAGCATTTAAACGTTTTTTAGGTTCAAATAAAGTTTATGAATTAGGAGATCAAAAGTTTAATCCAACCGAACTTTCAGCAATAGTTTTAAAATCGTTAAAAGCCGATGCTGAAGCTTTTTTAAAGCAAGAAATTCGCGATGTGGTTATTTCGGTTCCAGCTTACTTTAATGATGAGCAACGTAAACAAACCCGATTTGCAGCTGAACTTGCAGGTTTAAATGCCGTTCGTTTAATTAATGAACCAACAGCAGCTGCCATGGCATATGGGTTGCATGAAGAACAATCAGGTAATACCTTAGTTTTTGACTTAGGTGGTGGCACTTTTGATGTTACAGTACTGGAATATTCAATGCCTATTATTGAAGTTCATGCTACGGCAGGGGATAACTATTTAGGTGGTGAAGATTTTACTCATGATATCGTTAAAGCTTGTCTAAAAGAATGGAAATTAAACCAACAAGAAATACCGGTTGATGACTATGCTCGCTTATTAGATTTAGCAGAGCAGCTAAAATGTAAATTAAATGATGAAAAACAACACAGCTTAACTTGGTTGTGGCAAGATAAGCAATGGCAATTTGGGTTAAGTGAAAGTGAGGCTAAATCACTTTGGTTACCATTACTTAATCGCCTGCGAGCTCCGGTTGAACAAGCATTAAGTGATGCACGGCTAAAGCCTAACCAACTTGAACATATTGTATTAGTTGGTGGCTCGTCACAACTTGGTGTGGTGCGTGAATTGGTAACAAAGTTATTTGGTAAATTGCCTTATCGCCATATTAACCCGACCACAATTGTTGCTCAAGGTGCAGCTATTCAAGCAGCTTGTCGATTACGTAACCAAGATGTTGAAGAAGTCATTTTAACTGATGTGTGCCCATATACTCTGGGGGTAGAAAGTTGTTCGGATAATATAAGTGGCTTATTTACGCCAATTATTGAACGAAATACTATTGTACCAACATCGAAAATGAAAACCTTTTATACTGTATATCCACAGCAAAAATTTATCCGTCTGTCAGTTTATCAAGGTGAAAGTCTACGCGTTGAAAATAATGTTTTAATCGATGAATTTGATGTGCCACTTACACCTATGGAAAAAGCTCAAGGTATTGATGTACGCTTTAGTTATGATCTAAATGGTCTACTTGAAGTTGATGTGGTTTCACTTGAAACAGGTATGCAACATGGCAAAGTAATAGATCATAGTCCGATAGGCTTAACCGATGCACAAAAAATGGAAAGCCATAATCGCTTAAAATCATTAAAAATTCATCCGCGCGATCAAATGCCTAATCGTACTTTATTGGCGCGACTTGAGCGAGCTTGGGCACAATCGTTGGGTGATGAGCGAATTTCGATTGGATCATGTATTGAGCACTTTTTGGTGGTTTTAGATCAACAAAAATCAGATGAAATTGAATCGGCGCGTAATGAAATAGAGTTAATTTTGCAACAACTTGATAAATAATTAATAATTAGTTTCTATCATTATTCATAAGAAAAAAGATTTATGTTCCCCCTTTCACTTTATGATTATTAGTGAAAGGGGATTGCTTGTTAGCTTACCGGTTTTTTTCTTTCAATAGGCGGTCCATTGCGATTGATTTTTTCGAAACTCGAGAACCAGCAAGGTATTAAAAATATCGGCAAAAAAATTATAAATAATATAGCAAAGTATGGTTGACCACGATATATATCATTAAAACGTCGTTTGACCGCAAAAAAAGCATTAATAATTATAATATAGAAAATAATTGAAAAGGCCGTTGTGTCATAGGAAATAATTGAAAAGGTTATTGTGTCTAGCATCTTTTCAAGTCCAAACAGTTCAATGATTATCCATGAAATTAAACTAAAGGATATTTGTAGTAAGAACCCTTTTATATCTGTTCGGCCATTAACACGCCAAAATTGCCAAGGGCTGTTTTTAGCGATTGCCAGTGAGTTTATTTTTTCTTGATTTTGAGTATTTTGTTTCAAAAGTAATGCACAACAAAGCCGCAATATTAAATCATTATCGGCATCATCTTTAAATTCGATTAAAGTTTGTAGTTCTTCTTCATTACATAAACCATAATAACGAGATAAACGTTCAGCAAAATTTTTTATTATTTCGACTTGTTCGGTATATTGGTATTTCTCTTTATCAAAAGTAAGTGGGAATCTCCACTCTTTTTCTAGAATTTTGGCTATTTTATTTAACTCTTGGGAATTACCAGCAATCTTTTGTTGAGCCTCATGAAGTTTTGGCTTTTGTTCATATTTACTTAACAAAATCTGGTTTAATAACATTAAATAAATCGGATTGCTATTGGCTAATTTGGGTTGCCATAACTGTTCGATTTTTTGGGTAATATCAGCAAAATCAAAGTTATTAGGTTTATCGATAACCGATTCGATAGATTCTGGATAATTGATTAATATACAATTAATTAGTTTATTATTACTTTCAATTGCGTTATATAGCTGTGTAATATCTTGGCAATGGTTATTTTTGATTGTTTGAACAATTGAAAAAATTGGGCTATCGTCTGGGATATAAAATATATTATGTTCTTTTTGCAGGTATTTTATGGTTTCTACCGGTTCATTAGCCAGCGCAATTACTAATATACAATAACGATACCATTGCCAATAAGCATTTTTATTGTTTGCTCTGATTGAAGCATTAGGTGGCATAGGGAAATCACAAAATTCTTTTATAGTAAAGAAAACAGACCAATCATTCATTTCCATATGGGAGTAATTAAAATTATTATATAAGCGTAATTTGGCAGTATAAGGTAGATAATCAAACCTATCTAACAACAAACGAACAACAATTAACTGATTATTTTGCGATTGAGGATTAAATTTTTCTGGAATTGGTACTGTTTCATTATTGTCAAATAACCACTCCTTAAACTCTTTTACTGGTTTTAATTCAGATAACCATATAAGATTTTGTTTAGCTTGGCGTTGTAGATTTTGTAAAATAAATTGTTCAAAAGCGTCCTCACTTTGTTCATCAAGTATTTCTTGTAACAATATTTCATTGCCGTGACGTAACATAATGGCATGACGATATAACCTAGCTAACCGATTGGACCCGTCATCATTTAATATAGATGATAAAATTTGCCGATAGTCCCAATTTTCCATTAAAGCCCATGTTATAAACTCAGCAATTTCAGTTGAAAAGTCTTCTTTTTTCAATTTAATTAACAGGGAAATTGTGGTTGGGCTTAACCGTGGAACCGTATATAATGGATCTTCCGCGATATCTATTGCCAAACAATGTGACTGATTCAAGGCAAAAATTAATAAAGGTAAATAATTTTTAGCATTTATTGCGCACCAATGAATCAACCAACTGACTGATTTTTCTTGGTAATGTCCGGAATTATAGATTTCTAACCAATACTTTAAGCTGTTGTCTTTATCATTCAAAAGTGAATATTGATTTGCAACAATATATTTCCATTCGATAATTAAGTTTTCTTCAAGATCAGTTTGGTTTAGGCGCGATAATGCATAGTCTAAAATTGCCTGATTAGGGGTTAGAGCAAAACTGAACCATTTGGCAAATTGTAGCATCAGTTGTTTATCATCAGGTAAGTAAACGACAGTATCTTGTGATAAATAATAATTCATTTCCCCAACTTCAGGTGGTCGCTCCCAAAATATCCATCTAGCAAAATCAAAATAATCTAAAGTTACATTTTGTATTGTTTTATTTATGGTTGGTAATAATGCATAATCAAAATAATCACCATTGTTAACTTGGTTTAAAAAATTGTCATACTGCTCTACTTTATCAGGTGATTGGGTTGTCAGTTGTTGGCGCCAGCGTAAACTATCGGCTAATACTTTTGCGCAAGTGAGAGATAAGTAAGAAGCATTATAGCTTATCTCTAGTAACTGCCATTTTGCAATATCAATAACTTCCATAGGATAATCATAAAATGAGGCAACAAATTGATGCCATTGATTAATATTGTAACGGCGCTCTGGATCGTCTAATAATGCTTGATAATTTTGGCAGATCTCATTGGCTTGAAGCTCTTGTTCCGAAAGTTCAGAAGATGTGTTTTCTTCCGGTTGTAATTCTGCCACAGATATGTCAATTGTTGATTCAGGAAAATCTGCATAATGCATAGCATATTCATACGCTTCACGTAGGGCTTTGAAACCATCAGGATCGGTTTCAGGATGATATACTGGGAGCTTTGCTCGATATGCCTGACGAATAACATCTTTATCAGTAGTTTCTTCAATTCCTAATAGCTGCCAACTTTTTTCCATCATGACCAATCATACTCCATTAATGATTCAGGTTTTTCCAATTCTTCAATATCTATTAACCAAGGTAAGCGATTACACGGTGATTCTTCATCTGATCTCAATATAGCCATTGTGTGTGTTCTTAATGTTCTGCTCAATTTACAGCGTAACGTATCTAAATTTTGATCATCATCATTTAGTGATTTCCAATAGTGGAATCCAATATAATAACTAGCAAAATAGTGGTGCCAAGTTTTAAAATAGTATTGAGCACGAAGTCCAATACGTGAAAAAATCCACAGCGCTTCTTGTTCGCTAATATATTTATTGGTGGTACCATTACGTAAAATGTATCCCATGCGGGCATAATCCCAAGCACGGATGCCGCCGGTACCACATACTGAGGAAGTCTGTTCTACCATTTCAATCAATACTTTTTGATAATCAGTTAGTGTTCGGCAATATTCAATCCACTCATGTTCAAATAAACGGGCATACATAAAATAATAACGAGATAATGCTGGAGCATGCCCATTATCGACCATTTTAAATACCATCTCCAATAGGCTATTACGTGAATCAATTCCCCAGTCATCATTCATATCAACAAAATCGCGATCGGGGAAAAAAAACGGAGTGGTATAACTTGCACCATATTCTTTATTTAAGGCGACCATTGGTGCAGATAAGCCATATAACCAATCAATATAATTTTGATCCATATTTGCAACTCAATAATTTTAGTTCTAATAATTTATAACAAAAGATACCAGATTTTTCAGAAAAAAAGAAACTGTTGTTTAATTTAATAATTGTTATCGTTTAGTTGAGTTTATTCTTTAGGATCAATAAGTAATTATTATACTTTTTGTAGTTATAAATAATAAAATTATTTTGCAAATCAATATCTACAAGGCATAATAAAATGAACTTCAGTATAGGGTAATTACTGAATAACAGATAATAGGGAGTTATAATGAAAAAAGTTGCATTAGTGGTCATGTTAATGTCAAGTGCATTTATGTTACAAGGCTGTGTTGCAGCAGTGATTGGTGTAGGGGCAGGCGCTACAGCTAAAGTAGCCACCGATCCGCGTACGACGGGAGCTCAAGTGGATGATACCTCGCTTAATTCACGGATCAACGCAAAATTGAAAGAGTACTCAACAGACTTCGTTGGAGCGCGTATTTCAGCTAGCACGTATAATGGAAATGCGCTGTTGACTGGGCAAGCTAACAGTCAACAAAGTGCTAAAGCGGTAGATCTTACTCGTAAAGTTGAGGGAGTAAAAAAGGTCTTTAATCAAATTCGCTTAGGTCAGCCAATCGGTAGTGGGGCTATCACCAATGACGCCTGGATTACAACCAAAGTTAAATCTCAATTAATTTTAAATTCTCAATCTAAAGCACGTAATATTAAAGTGGTAACTGAAAATAGTGAAGTCTTTTTAATTGGTATTGTTACCCCTTTAGAAGGTAAATTAGCAGCGGATATTGCAAGTAAAGTTAATGGGGTAAGAAAGGTAATTACACTCTTTACTTACACTGATTAGTCATTTAATGGTTAGGGAAGATGTGGTTTTCTTCCCTTTTGGTTAGTTGGGTTAACTTACGGATTGAATACGTTCAATTAGTTTTGTTAATCCTTGCATGCGCGACTTACTTAACTCATTAGTTATTTTAAGTTGGCTTAATATAGCCTGAAAATTAATTGAACGGATCTGCTTAGCAGTTTTGTTATTAGCAATAATGATTAAAATTGCCAGTAACCCTTTTACAATTCTTCCTTCACTATCACCTTGAAAAATAAAAGTATTATCAACTTGTTTTTGATAGCTAAGCCAAACACGATTTTCACAACCGTTGACTTGATTTTCATCTGTTTTTTGCCTATCTGGAAAAGTTGGTAATTGTTTCGATAATATAATTAATTGTCGATATCGTTCTTGCCAATTATGTAATGGTGAAAATAATTCCAATAATGTTTGCTGTGATAGCATAAAATTGCCTTATTTATGATTAAATAGTTGTGAAAAAGTTTCAGGTTAACTATGCGTTTCAGTATAAAATCATTCTAAAATCTCAATGGCATTTTGTAATGCTTTAATAAAATCATCAATATCTTGTTGGTTATTATAAGGCATAATTGAAATTCGAATCACACCATGACAGCCAAGCTTGCGCATTAGTGGTTGGGCACAAAGTTCGCCAGTTCGGATGGCAATATGTTGTTCACTGAGCAAAATGGCAATATCGTTATGATGAATATTATTTAAATTAAAGGCAATAACCGGGCTGTTATCAATACTGTAAAATTCAATATTGGTGAGTCTAGCTAATTGTGATTGTGTATAACAGGCTAATTGTTCAGTATAATGCTCAGCCTGAGTTAAATCCCAATTTTTTAACCAGTCAAGTGTGGCATAAAAACCTACAATACCAGCAATATTTGGGGTGCCGGCTTCAAATTTGTATGGCAGATCTTCAGGTTGAAAATCATTAAAGGTGGTGGTTTTTAACATTTTACCGCCTCCCTGCCAAACACTCATTTGGTTGAGCAACTCTTTTTTACCATATAAAACACCAAGACCAGTTGGTCCATACAATTTATGTGCCGAAAAAGCATAAAAATCAATATCAAGTTGTTTGACATTTAAAGAATGATGGACAATACCTTGCGCACCATCAACCACTAAAATTGCATGATATTGATGGGTAATTCGACTTATTGTGGCTAAATCAGGACAGAATCCGGTAACATTTGACATTTGCGTAATTGCCACAATTTTGGTACGAGAAGAAATTAGCGCTGATAATTCGTCAATAGCCGATGACCATTTAATTACTTTAGCACCAGTTTGCTGTGCCACAATTAACCAAGGTAATAAATTACTATGATGTTCAAGTTCACTTACAATAATTTCATCATTAGGTTTTAATATAGAGCGAGCATAACTTTGCGCGACTAAGTTAATAGATTCGGTTGCTCCACGTGTCCAAATAATTTCACTATTCTCATTGGCATGAATAAAATCCGCTACATATTGCCGTGCTTTATCAATTTTTGCCGTGACCTGTAAAGCGTCTTGATGCAAGCTGCGCTGAGCGGTTGCAGTACTATGAGCATAATATTCCAGTGTTGCATCAATCATGGCTTGCGGTTTTAACGCAGTAGCCGCTGAATCGAGATAAACACTTTTACCATTTAGGGCAGGGAAATTAGCCCTAAACTGTTCAGGTATAAAATATTTATTGCGTAAGTTCAAGTCCGGCAATACCATTCCAGTAACCATTACAATCTCGTTTGTGTTCAATGTGTAGGGGATTTAATCCATCTTCATTTGTTTTAAATTGTTTTACGATATCGAGTGTTTCACGCCCAAGCGGTGATATCCTAACAATATCCACTAATCCTTTCATATCTTTAAGATTATTACCTAGATTGTAGCAATAACCACTTTGTGTCTGAATGCCGTTTAACACAAATACTTTTTGCTGTTCTTGGGAGAACACTTCACGGCCAATAGGGTATTTAATACAACAAGTTTCGCACTTATCTTTTGGCCTATCTTCTGATCGCGCGGTAAAGCAACGGGCAGAATAAGCAAGTGGTAAATAGCCATAACTAAACACTTCAACTTCAAACATGCGTTCTATATTTAAGCTGGCAAACTGATTTAGTATGTTAACTAACCAATCACGCGAAAGTTCAACAGGCATACACCACCGTATCATACCTTGTTTTTGTAATAATTTTAAGGTTAAGGCGTTATAACAGTTAATAGCTGGGCCTGCAACAAACGGTAGTTTATTATCATGAGCGATATTGATTGCAGCCAGATCATTAGCTTCAATTAAAAAGTCACCATTATTCACTAATTGCCGTAAATCGTTAAGTTCAGAAGGTGCTTCAAGTAAAGCCAGTGTTGAAAGTACCACTTGTTTACCTGTTAGCGCTATCTGTTTTGCCAAATCAAGCCAATTAGGGACTTTCATTTCACGGCGCTTGGTACAAACCGTTTCGCCCATATAAATAATATCAGCCTCACTGTCTTTAGCTGCATGATAAAAAGCTTCAGTTTCGGTTTTAGGCCAGTAATAAAGCACTGGTCCTAATGCATATTTCATCGTTTTACTCACTATATATGTTAATGTTAGATAGTATTAAAAATGATGTTTTATTTATTAATGTTAATAGCTTAAATAAATTATATTTATCTATTAACTATTGAATGTATTGATGATTATCAGGTTATTGCCATTTACGATGATAAGCACCTAATGTTGTTTGTGTCCCTTCAGAAACAGATCCTAACGTGTCCATCCAACTTTTCTCCGCTTGATAAGATTGTGGATTGGTTGTATAGCGATCGATGGCTTGTCGCCATACTTTAGTCACTTGTTCTACATAAGCAGGGCTACGTTGACGCCCTTCAATTTTTACTGATGCAATATTAGCAGCAAAAAGTTCAGGTAATAATTCAATCGTATTTAAGCTAGTTGGTTCTTCAATAGGGTGATAAAGCTCATCACCAACAAAATAGCGGCCTTTACACAAAGTTGGATAGCCAGCGTTTTCCCCCTTTTTATGACAATCAATTAATACATTATTTAAGCGAGATTCTAATCCTTTTTCCGTTTCTTCCCAACGGACAAATTTTGCTGGTGAGCAAGCACCAACAGTATTGGGTGATTCACCAGTTAAATAGGAGGATAAATAACACCGGCCTTCAGCCATAATACAAAGGCTACCAAAGGCAAACACTTCCAGTGGTACTGGTGAGACTTGTGATAACTGTTTTACTTGATGCATGGAAAGTACACGAGGCAATACAATGCGATGTACCTGAAAGTTATTATGATAAAATTTAATTGATTCTTCATTAGTTGAAGAAGCTTGAACTGAAACATGGCGCTCTAAAGAAGGGTAATTTTCAGCTGCATAATCAAGCATCGCCAAATCGGCAATAATTAACGCATCAGCACCAATATTAGCGGCTGTATCAACTGCATATTGCCAGCGCTGAAAATTTTCAGGATGTGCAAAGGTATTGATGGCAATATGTAATTTTTTACCATGTTTATGAACATAATCAGAGGCTTCAATTAATCGCTTCTCATTAAAATTTAAACCAGCAAAGTGACGAGCATTAGTATCATCTTTTAGACCAATATAAACTGCATCAGCACCATTATCAATTGCCACTTTAAGTGATGGCAAAGAACCAGCTGGACAAAGAAGTTCCATAAAAATTCTTACCTCAATTCTATATTTAGTACGCGGTGTATTATGCAATAATTTGTCATTTAATGCGACAGCTTAACATAATTCATATGGAAAGTTATTAAATCAGAAATGCTGAATTCAAATACTAAGTGCGAATCTTAACTAAAATAATGGTGACAATAAAAA
>CALYPG010000028.1 GCA_945271295.1 uncultured Gilliamella sp.
TTTTTATTGTCACCATTATTTTAGTTAAGATTCGCACTTAGTATTTGAATTCAAGGACGGGATTTTTGTTCTTTGAAGCTTATTAAACAGAGGTAAAAAGATAAATCTACATTATTAGATATTTGGGATATTAGCATGTTTAACCCAGAAATAATGCAAATTACGACAATCCTAAAAAATAGAAATATTTAGTTAGCAAAAGGGATGTCAGATGCTGATCTTAAAAAAGTTGAACTACACTGATCCTCGCCGAAATATCAGATAGTACTTACCTTTATAATCTTGTTGTTTTGGTAATACTGTTGTTCATATTGTTCTTGTGAATGACTGATATTTAAGAATAATAACAATAGGAAAAATTTAAAAAAGAGCTTTTTAACTAAACTCAATATTTAAAAAGGTAAAGTACCTCTCATTCCTTTAAAAAAGGCAGGATTGATTCCAATTTTGTTAAAATAATCAAAAGCATCATTTAAGTTATCAAATGTATATATTCCTTCATTGCCATAATCTTCTATAGAATCCATTTTAGACTCAAGAATAAAAAATAAATAAGTCATATAATTACCATTAATTTTTTTTAAAGCATATTGATAATAATATCTTTCTCCATTTATTATTTTGATTTCTTCAAAACCTCTGACTTTCCCATGTTCAATTGCAGCAATTAATCTATTCATTAAGATTTTTTCCGATTATAACTATATTAAAATGGTATTTCTATTTTTTTATTAAGTTTTTCTTCAAAAAGTTCTGATAACTTCTGAAAAACTTTTTTCCATTCATTTATAAATTCTAGCTTGGAAACTTTTACGTTAAAATCAGGCGATAACTTTCTTTCTTTCCCTTTATCGCTCTCCTTACCTTTTGTATATGACAGATTAACTTCTGCATCATTAACATTATAATATAAATAAATATCACGGCCTTGCTCACAAAACCAAATATAATCTTCACCAACCCAACTAGATTTAACTCTATGAATAAAAATAATAATTTCATCAAGATTCAAAGAAAAATCAGAATAAAGATCAAGATATATTAAATGTTGTTTATCTAACTCTATAGTTATTTCACCATCAATATAACGACTTAACTCTTCCAAAGAATATTGGAATGGAGTAAGTTCTTCATCTAAATATTCATCGATATCACCTAGCGTTTCTTTATTCTTAACTTCAAAACATATATACATATTTAATCACCTATTATATACGGATAAGCTGTTTCTCACTGATTATAACTCTTACTATATCTGTAGATTTTGTTGTTCCGTCAGGATAATAAACTTTAGATGATTTTGATACCTGTAGTTGGCTCGCCAGACAATCTCACCTTGCTCATTAAATTGATCTGTAGGTAAAGATGATGAAAACCGGAAAGTCTAAAAAGAACTTTCCGGCTTTGGACTATTAAAGTTGACCATAAATATCTTTTAGTTCAGAGGCATATTTTTTGTAACTAGGAATTCGTAAAGCTTTTAAATAACCATCTAATCCTTTTGGATCGTTTTTCAAAAAAAAGTATTCAATGAGATAACTAATTAAAAAAGTTTTATAAAAAGGTGATCTTTCTATTAAAACATCCTTATCTTCTTCATCCTCATTATATTCATCAACGTCATCTTCTATATTTAATAATTTTAGTTCAACATATCTAATTAATTTATCAACATCCTCTACACAGAGTGTCAATAATTTATCCAGTCCAATATTAGATTTATTTATCATACCAGCATCAATATTAAACATTTGGCTTTCTGGCTCTTCATCGCTAAAATCCAACTGTAAAGTCAAGATAGTTCTGTTCAATAAATTGATATAACTTTCTGATTTAACAAAATTTCTTACATCATTCGTTGTTACCATGAATTTGTACCTTTAATTATTTTAAATAGATTGAATCCAGTATGACGATATGGATCCATAGAAGCATGCCCCCAAGGCGTAGCTTTTTCAAGATTCCATATTTCATGCGTTTTTTGAGAACCTCCTCGCTGAGGCAAGTATTTATGATGGATTTCCATTGGTTCATTTTTTATCTCAAGCTTACGTTTTCTTGGGTAATAAACTTGAATTTTCATCTTAGGCGCAAGACCTCTAGCCATCCGGGCTTGGTTCCTCGGTGAATATTTACTTCCATTAACCTTTGCTTCATTTTTCCAGAAATTTTTCCTAACTGTTGACCAACAAATCCATCCCCAAGGGGCCATCCACCCTAGCGGATTAGGTGCATACTGGTAAAGATTAAATCATCCACCAGTCCTATCGGATTAGGCTGGGTAAATCAGCCTGTTTGTGGAGAATAATACCAGAACATATTATAATGTTACCTGATATTATTGTCGAAATATTACCTGACAAGTGGCGAATGAAGCAGGATTTAACACCGACTAGCCTGCCAAGCAGCGCATTATGCCCGGCTGCATCATCACCCGGCAGGATAACTGCAAACTGTGGTTTTTATTACAGCAACTCAGTCCCCCCGTTTGATGAACACGCCACCATTCGCTGGCTGGCACATATTTTAATAACAAGTTAGAACTTGATTTTTTGTCCTTTCGCAGGCAGTAATTCATTAATTGAAAAACCGAGTGATATTAAATACTCAGACATTTTTTCATACTTTTCAAAACAACGTATATCATGAATAACAGTCTCCGTATCAAATGGATTTAAGTCATAACATTTGGTTATTTGATAGAAAGATTTATATTTTCCTTCTTTAAATGTTACAGCAACAAAAGTGAACTGAATAACATTATCTGATAAATCTTCTGCTACTTCTTTCTGTAAAGTTCGCCCTAACCTAATATATTCATCTTTAGTGTATTTCATATCACTTTCCTATCGCTATATGAACAATATCTTTTGCACCATCTGCCCCTCTATTTATGTCTATATGAGGATACTCATGCCATTCTGGTCCCAGCTTATGCATAATCGGCCACCATCTACCTGAACGTATTCTAATGTAATCTGGTATTATTGTCGAAATATTGCCCGACAAGTGGCTGAAACAGGCTGGCTTTAATACTGGCCAGCTTGTCAAGCGTCAAGCCGCGAATTATGCCCAGCTGCATCATCATCCGGCAGGATACCTGCAAACTCTGATTTTTACTACAGACACTCAGCAAGTCCCCGTTTGAAAAACACGTCATTGCCGCTGGATAACCCTGTTCCCCGGGGGATTAATATAACGGATAGATAAGGATGATAAAAGTTGGAATGATTGTTAAGATTGCTTCCTCCCTCGTTTGGTAGTAACAATCATGAATTTTTGTGCAGCGTTACTGCGTAACCCTAAGTGTTGTAAAACACGACTTATCGTTTTTTCTCAGACGTGAACCCCCTTTATTCCTCACATCATGAACTAAGCTCGGTGCACCTAAACGAGCTTTATGATACCAATACTGCTTGTTAATATGCTTGGTCAGTGTTGTTGATTTACTTGGTCGTTTTAACCAAGCACAATAATCCGTTGTTGCTCTGGCGTTAATTTACGGCAACTAGTTTTATTGGGGCAAGTTACCTTACTCATTTAGGGTTGATTTACCTACGCCAAGATGGTTGGTTAGCTCACTTATTGAATGGTGTGCATTTGTGAATAGATAATCAACGGAAGGTTGTTTGAATTCAAGACTAAATTTTTTGACCATGCTGTTTTCGCTTATAATTGTTATTTATATCATAGTAGAGACTTCTGTCTACTTTTTTGGCGAGGATAAGTCGATTTTTGCATGACTAACGTGTGATGATTAGTATTAAAAGTAATAATAATCTCGCCATCTGACTGCCTGTTGATACTAACGCCAGTAAAATCAGGTATTGTTAGCTTTGCGCCACATTCGACTAATGCAGTGTTACCAATGCCAATACAAAATGCTCCAGCTGCAACTGCCGAAGTTACGCCACTAGGTGAGTCTTCAAAGACTAAAGTTTGTTCTGACGGTAGATGTAAACGCTTTGCCGCTAAAATATAAGGGTCAGGGAATGGTTTTCCACGACTCACATCATCACGTTCAACAATAACCGAAATATATTTATCAACGCCGAGCATGGTTGTTACCCGATCAACTTTTTCGCGCCAGCCACTGGTTACAATCCCAACATGAATGTTGGCTGCATGGAGTGCGGTGATTAACTGTGCCACTCCGGGAATTGGATCATAGGTTGCCGTATTTTCACAATCAATAATGTGAGCTTGAACTTTCTGCTGATCATCTATGGGCAGATCAGCAAAAAGTGCACGGATAGTATGTGGCCCGGGTTGCCCATGAATATGTTGCAGCATATCTTGTTCTGATATTGTTATACCATACATTTGAGCTGCTTCTAACCAAGCTTGTTCTATGACAGCATTAGAATCAATAAGTACGCCATCCATATCAAACAACACTGCCGCAATTTTAGGTATATGATTATTCATTTATACTATCCTTATTTTATACATTATTGATCTTTCGAGAATTTCAACTGATTACACAATATTTTCTGGTATTGCTTAAATTACGTTAATTTGATTATCAATTGTTATGAAAAACAATCCTATGCCAGCAAAACAGCAAAAGACTTGTTATCTTTATAGATTTTAAATGGTATGATATGTTGGTTATTAGTAGCTGTATAATTCAATTTTTTTCTGGAATCTATAAATGAAAGGAATAGATATAAAACTTCTAAACGCTTTTGTTACGTTGGTGAAAAAGGGCAATTACACAAATGCTGCTAAATCGCTGTTTTTAACACAACCGGCGTTATCGAAGCAGATAAAGACACTAGAAAAATTGACTAATGGACAGCTTTTTTTACGTGGTCGTCACGGTGCCACTTTAACTGCATTTGGGGAGCAACTTTACCCAAAGGCTAATGAAATTTTACAATCTCATGTTGAATTCTTAAATTATGCTAAACAATTGAATAACCCGAAACATGAAAAACTATTGATAGGATTTGGCATTTCTTCATTTCAAAATGTTCCACAATGGGTAAATCAATTTCGGCAACAATATCCAGAATGTGATGTAGAAATTAATCAACTGCCCTCTAGTATACAAATGAAAATGTTGCAAGAAGGGAATTTACATGCCGGATTTGTCAGAATGCCAATAACCAAAAATCTAGCGTCGCAAGTTATTCATGAAGAGGTATTAGTTTTGGCGGTACCAACGACATGTGATATTGATCCTTCCGATATGCAACACATATTATCTGCTTATCCATTGTTGCAGTTAGATCCTTTAACCAATCCATGTCTAGCAGCGGAAACAAAATTATATCTACAAAATAACCTATTAATAGCTAATCAAGTTTCCATTATGGGAGATATGACGACTCTATTAGCGTTAGTTGCTGGCGGGAATGGAATTGCATTTTTGCCGCAAAGTGTGCAACATTTTTTACCAGATGGCGTAAAACTACATATTCCATTTAAGAACCAAATTAACTGGGAAATTGGTGTAAGCTGGAATCCAGAGTTGACAAATTATTTTCGCGATGACTTTCTTAAAATTGTATTGAACGATATAAGGTGATCTATTACCGAATCTTATTATCTGTTTTAACTTACTATCTTAATAGTGATAACATTTGAGTTGGCTAATGATTCCAACTAGTTGCTATCACTAAATTATAAATTCATGAAATTAGGCTCTAATGAGTTATTAGCATATTTAATTAGCCACCTTAGCCAATACACCCGTGCCATTATAACTGTAATTTTCGGTAGCATAAGCGATAAACGCTGATTCACCAGTGGTTAGTGTTAATGATTGTGTTGGTGTTTTGATAGTAATATCACCTTGTATACAAAATAGAATCTGTGGGCTGGTGACAGGTTCAGATCTTGATTGATTATCACTTTGAATAATTTCAAATTTAAAATCAGATACCGGAATCGGGAAATCAGTTTTATTTTGGTTAATAATCGGTTTAGTGGTGAGTTGTTGTAATGGCACACTATTAAAATGAGTATTTTTAATCAATTCAGGAATATCGATATGTTTTGACGTCAACCCCGCCCTTAATACATTATCCGAACTAGCCATAACTTCTAACCCAGTGCCTTGTAGATAAGCATGTGGGGTTTCCGCATATAAAAACATAGCTTGACCGGGTTGCAATTCAATAACATTTAGAATTAAAGGCATGAATATGCCAATATCGTTGGGATATTCTTGTGCTAAAGTTTGCACTGTTAAATAGGGTTCATCAGCACGTGATTTTATACTAGCTAACAATTGGCTAATCGCTTGTTGTTTTTGCTCGGATGAAAGGGAAAGTAATGCTTGAAAGAAGGATTTTAACTGATCCGGATTGCGGTTTTGTTGCAATTGTTGTAATTCATTGCTAATACTTGTGATATTGACTTGGCCAAACAACGTTATAATCTCATCAATCGGTCGAAATGAATTCATGGCTTTAAAGGGTGTTAAGGCATAGATAAGTTCAGGTTTATGATTAGGATCTTTATAATTTCGCAGCGGGGAATTAAGATCAATGCCCAGCTTATTTTCTCTATCAAAGCCTAGCTTAGCTTTTGCTCTTGTCGGATGAACTTGGATTGATAACGCTTTATTGGCGGCCAATATTTTGAATAAATAAGGCAGACCATGAAAATGTTCCAAAGTGTTTTCACCTAAAGTTGCTAACGGATTTGTTGCAATGAGTTCATCTAGTTTAATGTTGTGATCGTCGGTAGTAACCGCCACAGAACACCCTAGTGGATGAGCCCCCATCCACATTTCGGCCATTGGTTGCTGGTTGGGATTTTTGATACCAAATAATAAGCTCATGCTGTCAAGGCTACCCCAAGCATAATTCTTAATAGCGTTTTTAAGTTTCCACATTGTTTGCTTCATATTGGCATCCTTTTAAATTGGTTGAGTAATATCAATTATGTTACGTAAATGTATTAAATATACTCCAGACAAAAGTTGATGTAACTATCCTAAAGCTATTTTATTAATAAATTATTTCTTGTTAACAATATAATACTGTAAGCAATATATTATTTTAACCACTGATTACAACTGCAATAAGTTTAATAAATTTATAGTTAGTTTAAGCTGGAATTGCTAGCAGACAATCAGTCGCAACTATATTTTGCAAGTGATTAAGTATATAATGCCCAGCAAATTCAATTAATCATTATTAAAAATATAGATATTTATGAAACCTTCAATTATCAGTAAGTTAGAAACTCTGCAAGAGCGTTATGAAGAGGTTCAAGCATTATTATCTGACGCTTCAGTTATCGCTGATCAAAATCGTTTCCGTACTCTTTCAAAAGAGTATTCGCAATTGTCGGGCGTAGTGAAGTGCTTTACCAGCTGGAAGCAAACTCAAGAAGATATTGAAACCGCTAAAATGATGTTGTCAGATCCTGAAATGAGTGAAATGGCACAAGAAGAGCTTAATCAAGCGCTTAATCAAGTTGAGCAGCAAGAACAGCAGTTACAAGTTTTGTTATTACCAAAAGATCCTAATGATGATTATAACTGTTTTGTTGAAGTAAGGGCCGGAACCGGTGGCGATGAAGCCGCTATTTTTGCTGGTGATTTAGCCCGAATGTATACTCGCTTTGCTGAATCACGTAATTGGCGCGTTGAAATTATGAGTGCTAATGACGGCGAACATGGTGGTTATAAAGAAGTAATAATGCTAGTTACTGGTGATGGCGCATATGGTAGTTTAAAGTTTGAATCAGGTGGGCACCGTGTTCAACGTGTTCCAGAGACAGAATCACAAGGGCGTATCCACACCTCAGCGTGTACCGTTGCGGTGTTGCCGGAAGTGCCAGAGGCTGAAATGCCAGAAATTAACCCGGCAGATTTGAAAATTGATACTTATCGTTCATCGGGTGCTGGTGGTCAACATGTTAATACGACTGATTCTGCAATCCGTATTACCCATTTATCAACCGGAATCGTGGTTGAGTGTCAAGATGAACGCTCACAACATAAAAATAAAGCGAAAGCCATGTCTGTTTTAGCCGCGCGTATTCAAGATGCCGAAATGCGTAAGCGCCAACAGGAAGAAGCATCTACCAGACGAAACCTATTAGGTTCAGGCGATCGTTCTGACCGAATTAGAACTTATAATTATCCACAAGGTCGCGTTACTGATCACCGTATCAATTTGACCATTTATCGTTTAGATGAAGTTATGGAAGGTAAATTAGAAATGTTAATCGATCCTATTGTGCAAGAGTATCAAGCAGATCAATTGGCGGCATTATCGGAACAAGACGAATGACCTATTTAGAATGGCTCAAAAGTGCATCACAAATATTAACCGATAGTGAAAGTCCAAAACGCGATGCCGAGATTTTACTAAGTTTTGTCACTCATAAAACCCGAACATTTTTAATGGCATTTAGCGAGACATTACTAACCGATGAAGAATTGATTGCTTTAGATAGCAACTTAAAACGACGAAGAGATGGCGAACCAATTGCCTATATTACCGGCGAAAAAGAATTTTGGTCGTTGAAATTCAAAGTTTCTAATGCGACCTTGATTCCAAGGCCAGATACCGAGAAATTAGTTGAATTAGGCTTAGAGTATTTACCTAAAACACCCTGTGAAGTATTAGATCTGGGTACTGGCACAGGTGCCATTGCCATTGCGATGGCGACTGAGCGTCCGGATTGTTTATTTACTGGCATTGAAAAAAATAAAGATGCACTAATTTTGGCCCAACAAAATACTACTCAGATTGGCGCCAATAATGTTTACCTTTTACACGGTGATTGGTATAAACCTATTAAAAGCCGCAAGTTTTCCATGATTGTCAGCAATCCACCCTATATTGAACCTACTGATATTCATTTATCGCAAGGTGATGTCCGTTATGAACCAAGAAGTGCATTGGTATCAGAAGATGATGGTTTAGCGGATATTAAATTAATTATTCAAGGCGCCACCAAACATTTAAATCAATATGGTTGGTTACTGATTGAACATGGTTGGCAACAAGGCCTGGCAGTACAGATGATTTTTAAACAACATGGATTTCAATTAGTTGAAACCTTTACTGACTATAGTGGTAATGATCGTGTGACACTTGGTCGTTGGTTTAAACCCTAACTAGGATATATTTTATGATGCAACAAAAAAAAGTGAAAGTTGGTAATATCACGGTTGCCAATGATTTACCATTTGTATTATTTGGCGGTATGAATGTGCTTGAGTCGCGCGATCTAGCCATGAAAATTTGTGAACATTACGTCACGGTAACTAATAAACTTAAGATTCCTTATATTTTTAAAGCTTCCTTTGATAAAGCCAACCGTTCATCTGTCCACTCTTACCGCGGTCCGGGTTTAGAAGAAGGTATGAAAATCTTTCAAGAACTCAAACAACAATTTGGGATTAAAATCATAACCGATGTGCATACTGAAGAACAGTGTCAACCGGTTGCTGATGTCGTTGATGTGATTCAATTACCGGCATTTTTAGCACGCCAAACAGATTTAGTCGTTGCTATGGCTAAAACCGGCGCGGTGATTAACGTTAAAAAACCTCAATTTGTCAGTCCAGGTCAAATGGGTAATATTGTTGAAAAATTTGCAGAAGCTGGTAATGATCAAGTGATTTTATGTGATCGCGGAAGTTGCTTTGGTTATGACAATTTAGTGGTGGATATGCTCGGTTTTAATATTATGAAAAAAGCCAGTAATGGCTCACCGGTGATTTTTGATGTAACGCATGCTTTGCAATGTCGCGATCCTATGGGGGCCGCATCGGGGGGGCGTCGTGGTCAAGTCACCGAACTTGCTCGTTCTGGTATGGCGGTGGGAATAGCCGGACTATTTTTAGAATCTCATCCCAATCCAAATCAGGCTAAATGTGATGGGCCATCAGCGTTACCATTAGCTAAACTTGAACCGTTTTTATCACAAATGAAAGCAATTGATGAGTTAGTTAAAAGTTTTGCTGAAATTGATACTGAAAGTTAATTGATTATCTTACTTAACGGCCTTTTATATAAGTAATTAGCTTTACGGTATTATTGTATATTCCTGTCAAACAAAATAAAAACAGAGAATTTTAAACAATTCTCTGTTTTTTATTCTCGCTTTTTATCACTAATCTAAAATAATTCAATTAATCAAAATTTAGTCTCAATAGCTATTTAACCGTGAAATAAAAACACAAAATTATTTTTCACACTAAAAAAAGAGGTCAAAATTTTAGTGAAAATAACATTATAATTTATTTTTTTGGTGATTTTGATCACGAATTTAGATCATTTAATTTGCTAACTAAAATATGTTTATGCATTATAAAAATACATATTTGCAATATTTTTTGACTAATTTTTTTTGAAATTTGTTGAGATTTATCTGTGTGAAATATGTCCCCAAAATAATGTAGTGTGGCTTAAAAAGTTTAAGATCAAAATTGATTTGATCTTTGGTTCATTAAAACAAGTTAAAAATTAGTGAATTTCAATAGCAGTTAAACAGAATAATGTTAGGGAAATAATTATGAATTTTAATAATGTGCAAGTTATACCGCGTCCAGTTAATCTTTTAACTAAACTTATTTTATCTTTATCAGTTTTATCTTGTGTTTTTCCTGCTGATGCCACTGAGGTTAGTAATTTTATAAATGATGCTTCATTAACCGGTAATGTATTTTTTTGGAATCGTGACCGTGAACGTAAAAATGTCGATGAACATAAATATGAAAGTAATATCAGGCAATCAACATTCAATAGTAACTTAGATTTTCGTTCAGGATTTATTGCTGATAGGTTGGCTATTGAAGTAGGTGAATATGGTGCTTGGGAAGTGAGTAATGGTGGTAATGGACATCCAAATGAAATTGGCTTTAGTGGTGCTAAAACACGTTGGGACGAAGATTGGAAGAAAGATGTAAGTGGCCTTAGTTTGTATAAAGCCTTGGTTAACTTTAAAGTTGACGAACTATTTTGGCTTAAAGCTGGTTATATTCAACCTTCTGGTCAAACATTACTTGCTCCGCATTGGAGTTTGTTACCGGGTACTTATCATGGACTTGAATTTGGCACGACTTTGGATTTTGAAAATGCTGGAGCCTTATCCATGTCCTATATGTGGGCAGATAAATATAAAGCACCTTGGTATAAACGTCTTTATGAATTCCGCCAGTGGGGAGCAGGTAAAAAAATTGATTACTTGCATTCAGCTGGTTTGAAGTATGATTTTAAAAATGATCTAGTACTTGAAAGTGCTTTTGGGCAAGCGCATAGCTATATGAATCAATATTTTGCTAAGGCATCTTATAAAATGGATGTTTTTGATAATCCGTTAACCATGAGTTATCAATTTTATGGAGCCAAAGATCAATCGCATCACGGTAAAGATGTGTATGATGGTTTAGCCTGGTTACAAGCAATGACGTTAGGATACCAAGTTGGGCCGGTTGGTTTTCGCCTTGAAGGTGTGGCAGTTAAAGCAGAAGGTGAACAAGGCTTTTTTTTACAACGTATGACGCCTGATTATGCCTCATCTAATGGTCGTTTAGATGTTTGGTGGAATTCACGTTCCGACTTCAATGCTAATGGCGAAAAAGCGGCATTTGCTGAAGTGACATATGATTTAGGTCATCTGTCTCACTATTTAACTGGTTGGAGAGCAGGGGCTTCTTATGCTTATGGCTGGGATGCTAAACCAAGTACTAATCGAGAATTTAATCAGAAAAAACGTTTGATTGAATCTGCTTATAATTTTGATTTAGGTTACACCGTGCAAAGCAGTTGGGCTAAAAATACTTCTTTTCAATTACATTATACCAAATATAACAACCATACTAATATTCCAAGCTGGGGTGGCGGATATGGCAATATCTTCCAAGATGAACGAGATATAAAATTTATTGTTACTCTCCCATTCACTGTATTCAATGGTCAACAAAAATAGGTAAACATCATGAAAAAGTTTAACAAAGCGATACTGACATCAGCAATAACTTCATTATTGAGTTTTAGTGTAATGCAATCAGCAAATGCCACCCAACAAGTAGTTGATGCGATAAGTTCACAAATACAAGTTAATTATAAAGTAGTTGGTAATAGTGCGAATAATAATGGGGTGGATTGTGCGGCATTAGGTGCAGATTGGGCTTCGTGTAATAAAGCTACCATTTCACTCAAAAACAGTGGTCCAGCAATTAACAATAAAGATTGGTCAATTTATTTTGATAACATTAGAATGATTCTTAAGGTCAATAACGATCAGTTTAAAATAACGCATATTACTGGCGATTTACATAAATTAGAACCGACAGAAAAATTTACTGGTTTTGATGCAAATAAAACCATAACCATTCCTATCATTGGTGAATATTGGCAAATTAGCCAAAGTGACGTAATGCCAAGATGGTATGTCACCTCTACAGATGCAAAAGCAAAAGTGATTGCTAATACTAATACAAGTTCTGATAATTTATCAGCATTTGTCTCTCCACTTGGTGACCAATGGAAGATTTCACCAAATGATCATAATATTTTAATGACCCCGCAAAATCGTTATCAACGTAATTCGGATATAACCATAATCGATGCACATTCTCTGCGAGGACAAATTTTACCAACACCTACTAGGTTAACCGTCGGTAATGAAGATATTACCCTTAATCATCAAGGTGTTAATTTAGTGTTGAATGATATCAAAAATGAAAGTGTAGATATCTTAAAAACTCACTTTAAGCAATTGAATATCCCAGTTACCAAGGAAGGTTTTAAAATTGAAAGCAAAATTGAAAAAAGTGCTTTTGATAAAGGGGTTAATGGTGCATATAAACTTGATATCACTCAGCAAGGTGCAACTATCATTGGCTATGATGACAGTGGTATTTTTTATGGGGTACAATCGATTTTATCCATGCTTTCTGCAAATGGAACACATCAACTAGCGACACTTTCAGCGGAAGATCAACCTCGATTTGAATACCGAGGTATTATGCTTGATACAGGACGTAACTTTAAAACCAAAAAGGCGGTATTGCAGCTATTAGATACCATGTCAAAATACAAAATGAATAAATTCCATTTTCATTTAAGTGATGATGAAGGTTGGCGTATTGAAATTCCGGGACTTCCTGAATTAACCTCTGTTGGCAGTAAACGTTGTCATGACCTGAGTGAGCAACAATGCCTTTTACCTCAGTTAGGTTCAGGCCCGGATAGTAATACGAATGGCACTGGTTATTTCACGCGTGATGATTATATTGAAATTGTAAAATACGCTAAAGCACATTTTATAGAAGTTATTCCTGAAATTGACATGCCCGCCCATGCAAGAGCTGCAATAATGTCTATGGAGGCTAGATATAATCGCTTAATGGCAGAAGGTAAAAAAGAAGAAGCGAATGAATATAGATTAGTTGATCCAACCGATACTTCGAATACTACCTCTGTACAATTTTATAATCGACAAAGCTATTTAAATCCATGTTTGGATTCTTCCAAAAAATTTGCTAATAAAATTATTACTGAAATAGCGCAAATGCATCAAGTAGCCGGCCAACCACTATCTACGTGGCATTTTGGCGGTGACGAGGCTAAAAATATTTATTTAGGTGGTGGTTATCAAGATATCAATGCTTCACCCAAAGCTGAAGGGAAAGGTTTGATTGATCAAAGTGTTGAAGATCATCCTTGGGCTAAATCTCAAGCTTGCCAAACTTTTATTAATAAAGGAATTGTTGAAGATATTGAACATTTGCCAAGTTATTTTGCGGTAGAAGTAAGTAAAATGATTAAAAATAATGGCATTAACCGCATGCAAGCTTGGCAAGATGGTGTTAAATTTGCGCCAAATGCCAAATCTTTTGCAACTGATGATGTAACCGTTAATTTCTGGGATACGCTATTCTGGGGTGGGTATGATTCAGCCAGTGAATGGGCGAATAAAGGTTATAAAGTCATTATCTCTAATCCAGACTATGTTTATTTCGATATGCCTTATGAAGTTAACCCATTAGAAAGTGGTTATTATTGGGCGGCTCGTTTTAATGATGAACGTAAAGTTTTCAGTTTTTCACCTGATAATTTGCCACAAAATGCTGAAACTTCGTTTGATCGTAATGGTGATGTATTTGAAGCAGAAGGTACCATGAATTGGCCAGGTACATATGGTTTGTCTGCACAAATATGGACTGAAGATATTCGAACCGATGAAAAAATGGCTTATATGGCTTTCCCTCGCTTACTGAGTATAGCCGAGCGTGCATGGCATAAAGCTGATTGGGAAACTGATTATAAGAAAGGCGTTAAATATAAACAAGGTGAGACAAACTATGTCGACCAGAAAAAACTGCTTGATGATTGGAATCGTTTCGCTAATTTAGTGGGGCAACGAGAGCTTGAAAAATTAGATGTAGCTAAGGTAAGTTATCGTTTACCTATACCTGGCGCTAAATTAGAAAATGGTAAATTAATGGCTAATATTGTGTTTCCGGGTTTAAGCATTGAATACTCAGTCAATAATGGCAAGAGTTGGAACCGATATAATGATCCAGTTAGCATTACAAATGGAGAAACGGTATTAATTCGTAGTATTTCACCTGACCAAAAAAGAACAAGTCGGGTTGAACAATTAAAATAATTGTATCAAACAACCATTCTTATCCATTATTAAATGGGTAAGAATGGTAATGATAAATAAAAATGAATGGTTGTTCTATAGGCTTAATGAATAGTTTCTGTATCTTGATTTTCATCATTATAAAGTTCATCACTGCCATCTTCAAAGTAAGTTCCCCAACCGTCATAATTAACACCAAATTGCTCAGTAAGCGTAATAATCTGAGCAATTTGTGCATTAATCAATTCTGCATCGAGTGGCACTTCACAGACAATATCAAAACCAATAACTACATTACCAAAGTCGTCAACATCTTCATCAGGATCAGTTGCTTCATAACCCAATTTATAAGCTTCGACGGCAACTTTTTCAAGTTTGTCAAAATGTTCAGATGAAATATGATGTTCAATTAAATACAGCGCATGAGGATCGCTACCATCTTCTAACAATTCTTCAATAATGGTTTGAGTGTCTTGTTGAGCGAGGAGAATTTGATCTTTCATAATATACCTTTTCGTGGTCATGCAAATTGTGTGGTATATTACACGTTTAAAAATAATTTTCGAGAAAAAAGTGATCATTGACTTACATTCTCATACCACAGCTTCTGATGGTATCTTAACGCCGAGTGAACTTGTTAGGCGAGCTGTTAACAACCAAATTGATATTTTGGCTATTACTGATCATGATACAATTAAAGGCATCACAGAAGCTCAGAATGTCATTAAAGATGAGAATTTACCAGTAAAACTCATATGTGGTGTTGAGATTTCCACGATTTGGAAAAATAATGAAATCCATATTGTCGGCTTGAATATTGATATTGAACATTCCGAATTATTAGCACTTTTATTATCGCAAGAACAAAAACGAATTAAGCGTGCCATTGCCATTAGTGAAAAATTGGCAAAATTGCATATTGAAGATGCTTATGCACAAGCGCAACAGTTTGCTAAAGGTGATATTGTTTCACGAGCTCACTTTGCCCGGTTTTTGGTAGCTAAAGGTTGGGTGAAAGATGTTAAACAAGCATTCAAAAAATATTTGGGTAAAAGTGGTTATGCTTATGTTGCTAACCAATGCTGTAGTATTAGCGATGCGGTCAATGTCATTCATGCCGCTGGGGGGCAAGCTGTTTTAGCACACCCAACTCGTTATGATTTAACACTAACCAAATTGAAATTACTAATGGCTGATTTTAAAGCTTGTGGTGGTGATGCTATTGAAGTTTCGCAAAGTCGACAAACTCAAGATGATTTACAAAAATTGGCTAAATTGGCTAATGAATTTGAGCTGCTGGCATCACAAGGTTCAGATTTTCATGATTTGGTTAACTATTTAGATTTGGGTAAAACTACGCCATTGCCAGGTAGTGTTATACCCATTTGGCATAATTGGTTACTTAATTAGCATTGTTTTGAGACGCATTCGGTTGAGTTTTATTTATGCAATAACATTCAATACTGAAAATAGTATTTTTAAATAGCATATTAATATAGAAGAACATTATGAGCCAAACATTTTATATTCATCCGGATAATCCGCAAACTAGACTATTAGATCAGGTAGTGAAAATATTAAACGATGGCGGTGTGATTGCCTTTCCTACCGATTCAGGGTATTCACTAGGTTGTTTGTTGGATAATAAATATGGTGTTGATCGCATTTGCCAAATCCGGCAACTTGATAAACATCACAATTTTACGCTTATGTGTCGCGATTTGTCAGAATTATCATCGTATGCATTTGTGGATAATACAACTTTTCGTTTGTTAAAAAATAATACACCCGGTAAATACGTATTTATTTTACAGGCAAGTAAAGAGGTACCGCGGCGCTTGATGAATGAAAAACGTAAAACCATTGGTTTACGTATTCCAGATAACAAAATTGATTTGGCTTTGCTCGAATTATTAGGGCAACCATTGATGACCACAACTTTAATCTTACCTAATGATGATGAAGCGCAGTCAGATCCTGATGAGATCGAAGATAAAATTGGCCATCAACTTGATGCGATTGTGCATGGTGGATACATTGGGCAGCAACCAACAACTATTGTTGATTTGACCAATGACTATCCTGATATTATTCGTCATGGTAGTGGTGATACTACGCCATTTGAATAATCAAAGTCTATATATCATTGATGCATTAGTGAAATTGTGCATAAATAAAATGATACCTGAGAAGGTAACAGTGAGGATAATATGAAAAATAGTAGATCTGTTTCTCGTGAAATAGTAACAGCAGCAGGTAAAAGCATCCCTAAACAAAGTCGTGCAAAACAGGCTTTAAAAACGACTAAACAAACCGCAACCATTTCGCGCAAAGTTCCCGTTACTGATAATACTGAAAAGTTACAAAAAGTATTAGCTAATCTGGGTAATGGATCTCGCCGTGAAATTGAAGCAATGATTGTGGCAGGTAAAATAAGTGTTGATGGTAAAATTGCTACCCTAGGTGACCGCGTAGATGTGAATGCAAGTCCTAAAATCCGCATTGATGGTCATTTGATTCAACTAAGAAGCAAAGAGAAAGAGATTTGTCGTGTTTTAGCCTATTATAAGCCAGAAGGTGAAATCTGTTCTCGCAACGATCCGCAAGGTAGAGCAACAGTTTTTGAACGTTTGCCTCGTTTAAAAAATGCCCGTTGGGTTAATATTGGACGACTAGATATTAATACTTCTGGTTTATTATTGTTTACCACTGATGGTGAGCTTGCTAATCGACTTATGCATCCACGGCATGAAATTGAACGTGAATATGCGGTGCGGGTATTTGGCAAAGTTTCAGATCAACAATTAAATCAGCTACGTAAAGGAGTACAATTAGAAGATGGTCCAGCCGCTTTTAAGTCTATCAAAGCACAAGGGGGTGATGGTATCAATCAATGGTTTAATGTGGTAATCACAGAAGGGCGTAATCGTGAGGTACGTAGAATATGGGAAGCTATCGACATACAAGTCAGCCGCTTACTACGTATCCGTTATGGTAATATTACTTTACCTAAGGGATTATCACGTGGAACTTGGATGGAATTAGGCATTGATGCCGTCAATTATTTGCGTGAAACGGTCGGCCTTGCCAAAGAAGCGAAAAGTTTCATTGCTTCATCAGCTAATCAACGTGTTAGCCGACCTAAACGAGCTCGAATCAGCAATTTGACAAAATCCTCAAGACAAGCAACCGCTAAAAAACCAACCAGACGCTAGATTTTTGGCTATAGTTAGCTTTCCCCAATATTATCAATTTATTGGGGGCTACCGCGTTAATATAAATATAAATTTTATCTTTAGCCCAAAACGTTAAGAAAATACTGTTATTTTATAATTTACTTACTAATCTTAATCATTAATAGATTGGTTAATTCTTGTTTTTTATTAAAAGGTTATATTATGCGAATTGTTATAGCAGTTTTATTTATGTTATTGTTGGCGAGCTGTTGTCACACTCGAACTTCAGAAGAAGCTTACGCACAAGGCAATTATTTAGAAAGTATACATTTATTAGCTTTAGATATAGAACAAGCAGGACCAGATAAATTTAACCAAGATAAAGCCATAAAATTACATGATCTTGTTGAAAATGTGATGGTTTATTATGAAACAGTTTTAGCCAATACAGCTAAAACTGATTTTGATAGCCGCATTATGACCAACAATAAATTATCCGAAATGAGAGCACGCTTAAGTAATCATTTTTATAGTCAGGAACTTGGGTTCTTTTTGAATAAATATACTGCGACAAAATTAAACGAAAATATAGCAAAAGCGTATTATGATCAAGGTCACTCAATAATAGCTCATGATAGTGCAGATTATAAAAAGAAAGCTGATTTATATCAGAAAGGTTTGAGTTTTTATAACTATAAAGATATTGCAAGGCTATTTAAATTAAACAATACCAAATATATGCAATTAGCAGCAAAGGAATTTTATGATCAAGGTAAAAATTTTGTTCGAATGCAATTTTATAAAAATGCAACTGAAGCTTTTCAAAATGCCGCTTTAGTTTATAAACCTCTAGGAAAATACAAAGATAGTGAAAAACTCGCTAGCTATTATGATAAATTATACCGAATGAATGAGGCAAAATCGTCTTATCAGTTGGGTGAAAAAATTGCTAGTTATGCCAACAGCCGTGCTCAATATCGCCAAGCTGCAGAAAATTATAATGCGGCAGCACAAGTTTATCGTCCTTATGGAAATTATCATGATGCTGCGATTAAAGCGGCTGATTATGCTCATAAAGGCAAAGTTAGCGTTGCTGTTCGTCCTTATGAATATGAGAACATTTTTCGGGATGTAGTTCGTATATATGATTATATTTCAGTTGGTTCAGGTTCTGATATTTATATCGATATAAGTTCATCTGAAAATTATGCAGATCGAGATAAATCAATAACTAATGATAGTAGAACCGAAAAAGAACAAAAATATAACATCAAAACCGAAACGTTAATGAATAGTGTCACAATTACTACTGATATCAGAGTCAGTGGATTATTGAATTATAGTCATTCATTCAAAGTCGAAAAAACGTCTTCACAAATTAATTATAGTTATTCTGGCGATGTACCGAGTAGATATCATGACTATAGTGAAGGTTATTTGCGAGATAAATATATGCTTACTAATGAAGCACGTGAACAACAAAAATCTGAACTTCA
The DNA here is from genome assembly GCA_945271295.1 of uncultured Gilliamella sp. GTDB lineage: Bacteria > Pseudomonadota > Gammaproteobacteria > Enterobacterales > Orbaceae > Gilliamella. Next base: position 19,247 of record CALYPG010000028.1, read on the forward strand.
AGCAGAATTTTCTAAGCTAGTTGATGAAATAAACAAATTATAACGAATAATAAAAAATAATCCCAACTGGTCATCATTTATGATTAGTTGGGAGTTTTTATCAATTACTGATTAAAACCAAAGTAGTTTGATTATAAAGTAGATAGCCTTAATATAAATTACTCAATGCCTAACACCATTCGTCCATTTTTTGTTGCCACATTAACCACGTTGTCCAGATCGGTGTAACGGCAACCTGTCACTAACAATTTAAGCTCTTCCCACATATTACCGGTTGAAAAAGGTAGCATGTAATCACTAATATTATCTGTGCCGATGGCAACTGGAATTCCGGCAGCAGCTAATTCATCTACTGGAGTTAATGAATTACGGGTTGGACCTTGTTCTTCACGGCGAGGGCTATCAATCCAAGCAAAAGGGCAGGCAATTACCATCATTTGTGCTTGTTTCATTTTTTGATAGAGTTGTTGGCGATATGCTAAACTGTGGGCGGTAATTGAAATACTATGAATGGCAACGACTCGACCATGCATACCATGTTCAAGCGTTTTATCTGTGAGTTGCTCAGTTTCAATTTCATCTTGCGAGTTAAACTGATCAACATGAACATGTACCATTTTGCCTAACGATTTACCTGTTTGCATTAATACATCTAAATGTTTCAGTCCCATGCCTGGTCCATGATCGCGCTCATCACGGCGCGGTAAACCTCCAATAATATCAACTAGATCGGCACCTTTATCAAACCAATAACGAGCTTGTTTATCAATAACACCTTTTAAAGTTTGATTAACTAATTTGATAATAATATCGTTTTTATAGGTTTCGCGTGCCCTTAATGCACCTTTAATGGCTCTTTCTTGGGCAATAGGGTCAATATCAACAAATGAACCCATAGCGCTCACACCTTGCTCAATCATGCGTTCAACTGCCATACTAAAATGACGGTAATAATCATCTTCACTCATGGCCGCTTTAACTTTATCAAGCGTATCCCATTTTTCAATTAAAGTTTGTTTTTGATAAACATCGAAACTATCCACATTAATTGTGAAAGCACGGTCAGCATGCATATGCGCATTTACCCAACCACCGTGTTCTTTAATCTTATTCATTAAATAGTTTTTTAAACTTTGATCACGAGTAGTTAATAACATTTTTTTATTACTTGTCATAGTGTGCCTCTATGATTGGTTCATATTGAATTGTTTATAACATTGAAAATAATAGATAAAAAAAATCCTCCTAAAAAGGAGGATCAAAGGTAACACCAATAATAATAGGGTTTAAGATTACTGATTTATATTTTGACATGGCCAAATACTCGTTATTTACTAAATAAACTGCGAGAATTCTAACTAAACTAATATTAATATCAAGCGTTAAAATTGAAAAAATCTATAAACAAATGAAATAGTTAAAGTATTATTTTTGAGATTTTCAAAACTAAAAATCTACCATTAATCATTACTCAAAATAATAAAAGTTGTACCGAAAATGATAACTGATTATTTATTATTAATAATTGATTGTCACAAAAATGAGATTAGTAAAATGACAGCGTGATATTATTGGCATAATAAATCTGCCCTGTATATACTACTAAAACTGTGTCGTTTTTATTAAAAGAGGGTAGGTTTTTATGAGTCAATTAAATATTATTGCTACTATTACAGTTAAGCCAGAATTTGATGCCGCTTTCCAACCTATTTTTAAAAAACTAGTCGAAGGTAGCCGTGCCGAAGCTGGTTGTGTTCGTTATGAACTGAATCAAAGCGTTGATAATCCAAGTGTGTATGTTGTGATTGAAACATGGGCATCACAACAAGCAATTGACATTCACAATGCAACACCTCATTTTATGCAATTTGCCTCATTTGCTAAAGATCATGTTGATAGCTTAGATATTTGTATTGTTAAGCAAGTGATGTAAATTAATAATTAAATAACCGTCAAAACTAGCTAGTTATTAGTGTTACTGCTATAGCTAGTTTGTACTTATTGGTTAATAAGATCTACTTTTATACTGCGCGAATCACTTCTGCCCATATCATCAAGCACTAAAATTTTGAATGTGCCACTTTCGGTTGGTACCCAATCAATTGATTGCCTTGGTGGAGTTTGTCCCATAAAACTATCATTAACAAACCAATAGAGAGATTTGACATCACCATCACTGGTTGCTGTAAAACTGATTTTTTCATTCTTTTGCTTCGAAGGCCTAAATTGGTAGATCACATTTTTTAGTGGTGAGGTTATTTTAGGTGGTTCACCTAAATAACTTTGCGCAGAGGCACAATGACTGGTAGTAGGTGGCATTTTTTTGGGTATACCGGCTTTAGCAAAAATGGCGGCTAAATCAGAAGGCCAAAATTCAAAAACCTCTACATGAGAAGTGGTTAAATCATAAGGTGGGCAAACGGCCTTACCGGTTTGATTGTCAACCATAACCGGTCTGAAAATGGTGTCAGGTTTGATTGGTGACACGCCCGGAATAAACCAGGTTTTACCTTTTGCTTTGCACCATTTTGTCATTAAATTGCCACTCGTTAAGCAGATATCAATACGCTTTAAATTGCTTGGCAGCGGGCGAACCGGTTCACGTAAATTGGGGTAATAAGCGTTAATACTCTCAACAATATTAAAAAATAAGGGTGTTGCTGCATCAACGCCAACAAAAGCGTTATTGCCACTACCATCAAAATTACCTAGCCAAACTACCATAGCGTATTTGCCGAAAATGCCAGCAGTCCAAGCATCTCTAAATCCCCAGGATGTGCCCGTTTTCCATGCAACCGGAATCATATTTTTTTGCATTTTGCTTAATACATCTTGTGGACGCGTATTTTGTTTTAACATATCTATGGTCATAAATGCTGCTTGTGGACTTAATATATTTTCTGGTTGGGATTGTTCATTGGTTTCAACAAATTTCAGGGGTTGCCAATTGCCTTGATTTGCCAGCATAGCATATAACCCGACCAGTTCTTGGGCGGTGATTTCCCCACCACCTAAAACAAGAGCTAAACCATAATGTGATTCATCGGCAAGCTTTTGAACATGAGCATTAATTAAAAATTGATAAAATGTTGGATGTTGTAATTTAGATGCTATCGTCACTGCTGGAATGTTGCGACTATGAATTAAGGCATCAGTAGCCGAAATTGGTCCGCGAAAATTACGGTCGAAATTTTCGGGCGTGTAAGCACCAAAATCGGTGGCAACATCTTTTAAAATAGTTCGAGAATGTAAAATGCCTTGATCAATACCAAGTGCATAAATAAAGGGTTTGAGAGTAGAGCCGGGTGAACGTTTGGCAAGCGTACCATTAACTTGTCCTTGAATGATGTTATCAAAATAGTTTGCAGAGCCGATCAGTGCTTTAACTTTCATGGTCTGGGTATCGACTAAGATCACCGAAGCATTTTGAATCCCTTTTAAACGATTGCGTTCAACAAAAAATCTGACTTGCTGTGATATAATTTTTTGCAGATTACTGTCCAGCGTGGTTTTGATTTCATCATCCTGACTGTTATTTTGTTGAATTATTTGATTAACAAAGTGAGGCGCAATAAAAGGTAATCGTTCCGGTTGACGTAAGATCAGTTTTTGTGAAAAAAGGGCAGTGATATTACTATCAACCACATATTGCTCTTGCCAACGTTCAAATAATTGATTTCTGGCTTTAACGAGTGTTTCACTGGCTATGCCGGTTTTACGGTCAATTCGGTAAGTAGGGGATTGTGGTAAAACAACTAAAGTTAATGCTTCAGGTAGATTAACTTGTGACGCGGGTTTATTAAAGTAAATATAAGATGCGGCGCCAACACTTTCAATATTCCGGCCAAAAGGGGCATAGTTTAAATAAGCCTCTAAAATATCATGTTTAGAGTACATTAGTTCTAACTGGATCGCTCTGGCGATTTGATGTAATTTACCGCCAATGGTTTTAGTATTTAATCGCCAATGCATACGGGCAAGTTGCATGGTAATAGTGGAAGCGCCTTGACGATTGCCACCGCCAATATAGGTTGCCCAAAATGCGCGAGTTAAACTAAATGGGTTAATACCAAAATGGTAATAAAACCATTGATCTTCATGCAATAATAAGCCATTAATGATTTCAGGTGAGATTTCTTCCAATGGTGTCCACAAACGGTAACGATCATCCTTAGCTAAAGTCATGCGGATCAAATGATTATTATCATCGTAATAGCGTTTGGAAAAAGTTAGTGATTCGGATAAAGGTTGATGCGGATATAAACGTATTGCGATCATTGCCACCAATAATAGCAGTAATGCCATGAGTTTATTTTGGTGACGAACAATAAATTTTATCATATCTTGTAAAAATGTTTCAGGAGTGGCATACGTTTGAGTATAAATTGATCACCAATATCCGTTAATATTGGTGATCGTTTATGTTTACATTTTTTCTACCGTTTTAATGCCGAGCATCTCTAAACCAATTTTCAACGTTTTTGCGGTTAATGAAGCGAGTTTTAAACGGCTCATTTTGAGAGTGTCGTTCTCGGCAGTCAAAATAGGGCAGTTTTCATAAAAACTTGAAAATAGTGTGGCAATATCATACAGGTAAGCACATAAAACATGTGGTGTGCCTTCAGCGGCAACGGTTGCAATAGTTTCATCAAATTGAATTAAGCGAGTGGCTAATGCGCGTTCTTTATCGGAAGCTAAGCTCACTGTGCCAGTTAAATCATCGTCAGTAATACCAGCTTTTTTAAATATCGATAATACCCGAGTATAAGCATATTGCAAATAAGGCGCGGTATTCCCTTCAAATGACAACATGTTATCCCAATCAAATACATAATCGGTAGTGCGATTTTTAGATAGGTCAGCATACTTAACTGCACCAATAGCAACCGCATCGACTATTTGCGCCAACTCTTTATTAGTAAGTTCCGGATTTTTAGCGCGAATTAATGCTGTTGCTCGTTCAGTGGCTTCATCAAGCAAATCATTTAGTTTAACCGTATCACCTGAGCGGGTTTTAAATGGCTTGCCATCTTTACCTAACATCATACCGAACATATGATGCTCTAGTTTTAATGATTCTGGTACATACTTCGCTTTGTGGGCGATGAGCCATACTTGTTCTAAATGTTGATGTTGTCTTGAATCAGTATAATAAATAATACGTTCAGCATGTAATTGTTCATAACGATATTTAACGCAAGCAATATCGGTGGTGGCATACAGGTAACCACCATCACGTTTTTGAATGATTACGCCCATTGGTTCGCCTTCTTTATTTTTGAATTCATCTAAAAAGACAACAATGGCACCGTCACTTTCAACGGCTAGTTTCTTTTGTTTTAAATCGGCCACAATACCCGGGAGCATACTATTATAAATACTTTCTCCCATAGTATCGTTTAGCGACAATGTGACATTTAAGCGCTTATAGGTGGCGATATTTTGAGTCATGGTGATATCAACCAGTTTGCGCCACATGGTACGACAATACTCATCACCACTTTGAAGTTTCACCACATAATTACGAGCTTTTTCGGCAAAGACTTCATCTTCATCATAATGTTTTTTAGCGGCACGATAAAAGGATTCTAAGTCTGCTAGTTCCATATCGTTAGCATGTTCGTTTTGCATCTTTTCAAGATAGGCAATTAGCATGCCAAATTGGGTGCCCCAATCACCAACATGATTAGCCCGAATCACATTATGACCTAGAAAGCTTAATACGCGAACGCTAGCATCACCAATGATAGTTGAACGTAAATGACCCACATGCATCTCTTTAGCAACGTTCGGAGCCGAATAATCAATAACAATGGTTTGCGGTTTGGCAGGTAAGGTGATATTGAGTTTATCACTGTTTAAGGCAATTTCATTTTGCTCAGCAATCCAGCTAGCTTTAAGAAAAATATTGATAAAACCCGGACCGGCAATTTCCACTTTGTCAGCAATATCATCGATATCTAAATGTTTCAGTACTTGTTCAGCAAGTGCTCTTGGTGGCATCCCCATTTTTTTTGCGGTAGCCATAATACCATTAGCTTGATAGTCACCAAACTGGACTTTAGCTGATTGCTTGATTAAAGCGTCACAGTCGCTATTTGCGCCGGCCATAATCATTGCTTGAGAAATGCGTTGAGTTAGTAATTGTTGAATATTCACACTAGACCTAATCGATTATAAGAAAAATGTCCAATATAATACCGACAAAGCGAGCAATTGTCACTGATCGGATTAGCTAAGTAGTATTAATATACTAAGTATCAATTTATCTCTTCATAAAATGGCATATTTTCGGCAAAGCTCTTTAACCGGAATACCGGCTTCAGTTTCTTTTAAAATAGATACAATTTGGTGCTCTGCCATTTTTTTCATATACAAATCCTCTTTTGCTTTTATCATAGAGAATTTTCTACTTGTTTGCTGTACTATTTTAGGGGGTATTTACAATATCGCTCTATTAGAGTGGATTTAATTAAGAAGTAAGGCATACCAACAAGATAAATCAAACAAATCCTAATGATAAAATATCCTAATTAAATAATTAGGATATTTTATAAAAATTCTATAATAATTAACTATTGCTGCGGCCAAATAAATCGACCTTTTGCTTCGGGAGCTTCGTTGATAAATTGCTTCAGTTGTGCGGATTGGTAAAGTTGTTTAACATCTTGAGCCCACTCAGTATTTAAATTCTGTTTTTTTAACACCACCATGAGTTCTAAATTTGGTGATAATTGTTCTTGAACTAAGGCATTTTCGGCCGGCACTTTACTTAGCCATGCTACCCCACCAGGCATAATCGCATAATCAACTTCGCCCAATATTCGAGGGATAAGTTCAGACAATACAGCTTTAAATTGTAAGTTATATTTGTTATCGGCAATATCATCTAAACTTGCTGTACCTGACTGTGCTTGCGGTTTTAAAGTGATCCAATGCAATTTTTGTAATAACAATAATGCTCGTGCAGCATTAGAAGGATCATTAGGGATCACAACGGTTTGTCTTTGTGCAACTTCATTAATTGAATGGTGAGATTGTGAGAATAAAGCTGCTGAAATTGATGGAATATGAACTAGCGAAACTAAATCATTATTAGTTTCTTTATTATAGACATCCAAATAAGCCTGATGCTGTGCGGCATTCATATCAATACTACCTTCAACTAAAGCAGTATTAGCATCGCGCAGAGAACTAAAGTTAACCAGTTTAACGGTATAGCCTTGCTTTTCTAATTCCGGTTTCACTACTCGTTCCATTAAGATGTTGTGCATGCTTGGCGGCATACCCACTATAATCTCTTTTTTGTGCGCTTGCGCTGTTGGCGACGAAGTGGAATTTTGCTCGCAGGCAACCAAAGTCAACCCCAAAAGCATAAGAACGACAAGATTAAAGTATTTTTTCATTATTTCTCCTTAATACTTAAGTGTTGATTATGGTGTAAGCCAATTAAAAATATTGATGATTGCTTCATTATAAAGATGGATTAGCAATCACCAAATATAAAAAAATTATATCAATATGCCAATTAGTCATATAAAAATTGTAACCAATAGAAAATGGGGGTTCTGCTAATAATAGTAGAAATTGTTAGATTAGAGTTGTTACATTTGATTGAAGATTTATAAAGACTTTTATGCCATTTTACGTTATTGTTTTAGGTAAAGTCAGCAATAATAACTAAAAACTAACTAAGATTTAGAGGATAAAGGTAAGCTTCAATGGCATTTAAAAAAATCATTTTGGCGGGCATGGTTTTGACATTATCAGGCTGTGACCATAATCAGATAAATAGTACCTATACAATGAATAACTATTTGACTATTTTTGATTTTGAATTTGCTCCACACTCTAAGCCAATAAAAAACCAGACTTTAGAAGGGAGTAATATACAAACAATTACTGGCAATACCGATGGACTCTTTCAATCATATACTTCTGCTGATTTAAATTTTAGTGTTAATTATGCAAAGCAAACATACAGCTATAATGTTAGGGGGGAGAATTACCAATATACAATCAATTTTGATGATCATAACAACATTGTATCAATGGAAGATTCTCAAACTAATAAAAAACTATTAGTAACCTTAGATAAGCAAGGGCGAGTAATAAAAGTGGTAAATTCAACTTTTGGCAATGCGCCTCATTTTTTTATAAGTCAATTTGTTTATCAAGATGATCTATTGAGCAAAACTTCCTTAGAAATACGCCAAAAATTTGATGTTAATGATAATGATGAAAGCAAATCTTTCCGGGTCTTATCTAGACAAAAACAATATTTCTATAATAATCAAAAACAATTGCATAAAAGCATTGAATATACTTATTACTCTGGCATGGGGGCACCAGATGAAGAACTTAATAACCAGCAACCGCCCGATAAACAAGAAACCTGTGTTTATGATGATCATAACCAATACGGTGACTGGACTAAATTATATTGTCTTGACACCAACAACAAAACCAGTAAATTTCAATTACGCACGCTAAAATATTATTGATAAGGTGTACCAAAATGGTAAGAATAACGTTAGTTGCCTGTTTATTAATGCTGTTATCAGCATGTAAGCAAAGTGAACCCCAGCACCCTACTCCCCTTATCAACAATTATGTGTTTTTTGATGCATTTGAATATATGCCTCATTCCAAAATAATCAGCAAACAAACCATTATCGGGAGTGATCAGAGGATTATAAATACTAATGCCGATGGTTTTTTAACATTAATAGAAACTAAAGAAGTGACAAAAACGCATCAATTTAGCGAAGATGACAAAATCACTGAATCAAAAATGATTATTGATTATCAAGCCGCTAAAACCATTATGACAAACAGTGATGATAACCAACTACCGTCTAACTTCGATATGCAATTTGATAACCACAATAATATTAGCAAATTAGAAAGTTTAGACCAGCGCATGACTTGGCTGGGTACTTATGATGACCAAAACAGATTAATAAAGATTACACGCACCACTAATCCTAGTTTGATGACATCAATCATAACTATTGCTTACGACAAACAACAAATCCAAAAAATTACTTCTGACATTTTATGGGAACAACAGTTATTGCTTAAACAAACAAAACAATTTTTCTATGATGAACAGCAGCGACTTAATAAAATTATAATTAATACTCGCAAAGTAATGGACAAATCTTCCGATCCAACTATAGAGTGTTCATTTTATGACTATAATGAAAATGGTGACTGGACTAAATCCTATTGTTTAAAAGCTAAACAAAATCATACCCATTTTACATTACGTAAGATTACTTATTGATTACCACCCCTTAAGGATTAAAACCTAAGGATAGGTACAAATTCCGTAGTAGACGTTAGGAGGATCATTCTGGACCATCATCAAAAGTGTCACTATCCAATTTTTTAATAAATACTTCATCTATCACTTCTTCAGGAGAGGTTACGTAATAAGATTTAAACTTATATACATCATTATTTTTGCCAATAGAACTTAATTTTTTGACTTGATACTCGTTATTATCTAAGTAAATTGTATACAAATCATCAAAATAAAATTCGGCTTTATTTTGCCCAATATTACCTGTGTAAATATAGATAATGGCATGACTAATTGTGGGTATTAATAATATAATGAGTAAAATAGACTTGATAAAATTCATTGGATTATTCCTTGCTTTATTTTTTTATACATTGTTTTTTAGCTTTCACTTTTCTCGCTGTCTTTTTTTATTCCTCTTTTTTCAGTCTTCGCGCTTTTACTTTTTTCTGTAAATCTTGATCTATTGGCTGTAAATTAACAAAGAATGCCGGATTGATTTTGAAAGCTAATTTACCATTTGGTGTACCATCTTTTATTGTGTTACTCGTTGCATTCATTGCGATTTCTAAATGTAAGTGAGGGTTACAAACTCCTTTAGCATTACCGGTATCACCCGTATAGCCAATTAAATCGCCTGATTTAACCTCATCACCGATATTTAAATCAGTACGTTTATTACTTAAATGACAATAGCGTAAATAAAAATACACACGATTTATATCAAAATTATCGGATTGCTCTATTTCACCTTTTTCACTAAATTCAAGCGTATATTCATTTCTTGATGCACGTAAATCATCACCTTTAACTTTTATTACTAATACATTTCCATATCCACCTTCTGATTTATATTGTACGATTTCACCATCTAAACACGCAAAACATGGTGTACCAATTCTTGCAAATAAATCTAAGCCGGTATGAGCTTTCTTTGCGCCATTGGAGTATGTACGAACCATGCCAAAAGCACCATTCCAATAATACTCCAGCTTGTTTGAACTAAAATAAGTCCTTTGTGGATTTTCTAAAGGCTCATGCCATAGTTTTATTTTAACTGGAAAATATCCCACCATCGCCACAGGATGAATAAACCAGACTTTGCCGTTTGAGGATAAATTAGTCAGTTTGGGCGTATTTGAGTTATTTGGGGTATTGGCGTTGGTGGTTTGATTATTGTTTGTTACTTGTGCCTCTGCAACTTTTTTCCACCACAGTGATGGTTTGATGCGTTGCTCTTTTTCAATTTGCCAATTTGATTTGACATTTTCGTGCGCTTCATCGAGTTTTTCAAATGCATATTCTCGTTCATTAGGTTTGGTTATATTATGCTCAATCAACAGCTTTTCTATAATATCCTTTTGTTGTTGTTTTTCTTCTTCAAATAATTCATCTATCTCATTCCATTTACTTAATGCTTCATCGGCATACCATTCACTTTCATATTTTAATAGTAAATGCCCTATCTGCTCTGCTGTCCAACTTCTGCGTAAACCTTCCTTTAAATATTCATAAGTAAAAGGCGGAAGTGGTTTTTTACGTTGCGTTGAATATAATGTTGATTGCGTTAAGATACGGTGTAATGCCGACATTACGGGTGTGTAGTCTTCCAAATCCAAACTAACCACTTTATTCTTTCCCGTTTTACTGGATAATTCACCAACCGTCGCTTTCTCCTCTATGGTATTAAATCCTGACCAATGCCAGGGGGTCACGCGTTTTATATGTTTCTGGGCATTTGCTGTGGCAAATCCAAAAATCACATTATTTCAATTTATAAATTAATTTAGTATTTGCTAACCAATTTATCTACTAACTCAAATTTACCTGATTGAGTATTTATTTTATATTTATTCCAGCTATCAGCCGTTGTTGATTCTAAGTCATAAGTGAAATCTAATGTCCATAAATAATAATTATTTAAATAATATAATTTTTCTGTAGCTAAAACATTACTTGGATCATTTATATATTCATAACATATTACAGAATCTACTTTCACTTTATTTTTATAAGATATTAATTCTATTTTTAGAAAAAATTGATTTTGGTTTTTCTCTTTTTTTAATTTTAACTCTATATCATTTTTTAGTTTTGAAATGGTTATTTCATCATTAGTCAGTCCATTAAATTGAAGATAATAATTTTTTTTTATCTTAGTAACTGTACATAAGTCAGAATTATCGTGACAAGTATTATTTATAGATAACATAAACTCTTTACTCGATAACAATTTTTCCCCATGTAAACTATCATTTATTAAAATAACTTTGTCTTGCGCACTTACGATTTTATTATTGGATACTGCGAATATTGTAATTAACAAAATAATTGGTATATAAATTAAATTTCTCATATTGATTATCCTCTTTATCATGATAAAGAGGTTAAATCGCAGCGTATTTGTATTATTAAATTTATCACATAACTTAAGAACTAGTGGCATATATTTTTATCAAGTTTATTTTCATAGTGGCAATTGTATGAATCCTCTAATTTAAATTTCCCATTGGCATTGATTGAATATTTTTTCCAGAATTTAACTATTGATCCATCTTCATCAGAGCCAAGTTTTAAAATATAAATATATTTATCTATATAATAATATTGAGACTCTACATAAAAAGCACCGTAATCATTTTTCACATAATAAATGGTGAGACTATCGTTTATTTGATCATTTATTTTTGTAAACAATTTAAGTTCTACAATGTTTTCATCACTAACATTTGATGTATCTATCTGCTTTATTTTTTCTAAAAACACATTAATCCCATTTATTGAAGGCAAGTATACTTTTTCATTTAACTTCATGTTGTCAATTGTTGTTACATAACCAAAAGTTATTTTTGACAATAGGCATTTTTTTATTTCATTCGTTCCACCAAAAGGATGAGCTATCTTACAGGAGTCATCTATTTTCTTTGCAAAATTCTTGCTTGCGATATGTTTATCACCTTGGTATTTTAATAATTCTTTATTTTGGTTTTTTAAATGTATGGGATTATTCCTAACTTCAGCATTCGCATTAAGAGAAATAAGACAACAAAAAAAGAACAGTACAGATAAATTTAGTTTCATAAACAATGACCTTTATTAAGACATTCATTTTTATATAGATAATTGGCAATATAAATTCTTAAGGCTTAATTACACTGCCAGCTAGTCGGTGCATCACTGTTTACGCTTTCAAATTTATAATTACATTCCAGTGATTCAATTAATTTGAAATGTTTGCCTTCATCAATTTGATAATGCTTCCAATAATCAACTACGCTAGTCTCATAGTAAGTTCCTTTCTCTACAAGTGGTGAATTCTCAAAACTAGACACTTCCAATAGCCATATGTTTTTTAATTTTTCATCGATATAATAATATCGGTAAGTTATACTTGATTCACATGAGTCAAAACCATATAAAGTTAAACTATCAATAACGTTATTATCTTTTTCAATAAATAATCTATACTCATTTGAAAGGTTTTCTTTAGATATTTTTGGGGAAGCTAAATAATATTTATATTGCCCATCTTGATAAATTTCTATTTTATTATTCTCAATTTTTTCTAAAATACGAGCATAAAAAAGTGATAATTCGTCCGTTATACATTCGCCATATTTTAAGGATTTATCTTCATCTGCAAAGAAATTACATTGTTTATTAATTAGATCAATAATACTTTTATCTTTAATCATTGGATGCCCCAATAAATTGATTGGATGATGTTGTCCTTTATATTGGCTTGATAATTGTTTTTTATCAGCTTGTTTAGAAAAGAAAATCAAATATCCTTCTTCTGTCGTGGCAATTAAATAATCGCTGTTTTTTATGAGGTTATTTAAATTTTTAGGGCAGGATTTATTTATATTTGCTTTACTATAAGTAATAACATCCATTTTTTGGTTTAAAGGTGATTTTTCTTTAATAAAAAGGTTTTTATATAATTTACTTTTTTCAATTGAATTCCAATAAGTTTTGGGTGTAATAAATTTAATAGAGTATTGAAGTGAGCATTGATTATCGATTTTTAGATTATTGTTTGTCAATACAATTATTGTGTTAGCAAACTGTTCAATTAGATTTTCTCTTTTCTGTAATAAATTATCTCTGGTTTCTGCTGTTTCACCATAAGCTGTACTTTTTGAGACTTTATAAAAATACCAAGTTTGTTTAGCTTCATTTGCATAACCATAATTTATTAAAAGAAAAAAATATATAATAAAGTATACATAAATTTTTTTTATTGACATATCTATATCCTTATTAAATCTTTATTCAACTAACTTCAATTATCGAATTATGTTCAAAATTTTCGGTATGTAAATGAGAGTCATGTAATTCTTTACCATTTATATATCCAGGCATTTTTTCAAAAATCTTTTTATAACTACTGCCTATTCTAAAGTTTTGAAAATGGAATTTGTATAATGCATTGATAAAATCTTTATCTTTTTGTCGTTTTTTTGAATCAGTACTTTTACTAAAATAAAGAGTATCAATAGCTTCACCATTAATATGTAATGAGCTAGGAAAACAAGAACCCTGTTCATAAGCACTACCAGTTACAATGATGTTTTCTTTTATCTCTGCTAATGCCCCTATAAAACCAGCCATAACATCTGGATTGGTATATTTTCGAAAAGTTTCTTGAAGTTCATATTTGATAATTACATCATCATTTACATAATTAACACTATCAGGAATTCTGATTAATTGTGCTTCTTCTTCCTGTTGTTGGTATAATTTCCATACATTTCCTAATGTTTTAGAATGATACCCATATTCAGCTATATCACCATTAGTCATAGTTAGTCTTTGATAAATACTAACCCCTGATTCTGTTTTTATCCATTCATGAATATCGCCATTGGTATATTTAGCTCTTGATTTTATATAGCCATCATTAACAACGGTTTTATTCTCTTGAACTGTTCCATGATTTGGATATGTATATCTTCCGGTAGGATTATTAACAAATAATTTCTTTTTAATGGTATGCCATTCACAAATACAAATTTCATGTTCATTATCATTTTTATCATGATAAACATATTTATATTTTTGCTCGTATCCACTTGTTATCTTTTTGGGAAAATGTTTTTCGATTTTACCGTCATGGTAAATATGGTAAGTAACAATACTTAAAACATTAAAATAACCCATCATCGCCACCGGATGAATAAACCACGCTTTGCCGTTTGAGGATAAATTAGTCAGTTTGGGCGTATTTGAGTTATTTGGGGTATTGGCGTTGGTGGTTTGATTATTGTTTGTTACTTGTGCCTCTGCAACTTTTTTCCACCACAGTGATGGTTTGATGCGTTGCTCTTTTTCAATTTGCCAATTTGATTTGACATTTTCGTGCGCTTCATCGAGTTTTTCAAATGCATATTCTCGTTCATTAGGTTTGGTTATATTATGCTCAATCAACAGCTTTTCTATAATATCCTTTTGTTGTTGTTTTTCTTCTTCAAATAATTCATCTATCTCATTCCATTTACTTAATGCTTCATCGGCATACCATTCACTTTCATATTTTAATAGTAAATGCCCTATCTGCTCTGCTGTCCAACTTCTGCGTAAACCTTCCTTTAAATATTCATAAGTAAAAGGCGGAAGTGGTTTTTTACGTTGCGTTGAATATAATGTTGATTGCGTTAAGATACGGTGTAATGCCGACATTACGGGTGTGTAGTCTTCCAAATCCAAACTAACCACTTTATTCTTTCCCGTTTTACTGGATAATTCACCAACCGTCGCTTTCTCCTCTATGGTATTAAATCCTGACCAATGCCAGGGGGTCACGCGTTTTATATGTTCCTGGGCATCTTTTTCGATATTTACCCAGCCTTTTATCGGTAAACCATACTTATTCCCAGCTGTAACACATGCCCAATTTACATATTTTTCATCAACCGCCAGAGTGTTATCCTGATTTAATGTATCAATTGACAATGTTCGGGGATAGTATACGGTATTGTTTTCTGTCGCTTTGGGTAATTTGTCCAGTGATAACGGAAATTTTTTCCAATAATCTATCGATGTATTTTGAAATATGATAACAATATCAATGAAAATTCTTTTACGCCCAAGTTATATACCTAAATCGATATTAATTGATGCGACTATTATTTATAAATCGCTAATTACTTATCTCACCGCGATTAATCTTCATCATAAATATCATAATAATTATCATCATTATCATCATCATCTAAACTTCTTCGACAATTGGTTATCTCTTGCGAAGTACATGCTCTTTGTTTATTACCGTTCTCTAAATATTCTATATATTGGCATTGTGTTTTGATTTGTTTATAGTGATTGTTACCCATATATTGAAAGGTATCATTTAGCTCTATTCTGCCTTCTGTTTTTCTACTGAAGCATAACTTATAGTCTGTGGCAGTTTTTGTTTTAGAATCAAGGCGAATATCATTACCTTTAAGATTTAATTTGACATATTTTTTTTGTTTTTTGTCATAACTATAATATTCAGCTATCACTCTCGCCCCACCACGTCCATTAAATAATAACGAGCCAATACTAAAATCATTATTATCATCATCAAAATTATAATCATCGTTTCCGGTTGTAATATGTGTAAAAGATTCAAAAACACCTCCCTTTACGCCAGTAATGGTTTGAATAAGACGACCATCTTTTTTGCTAAGGACTTTGATACTAACAATTTTTGCGGCTTCTTTTTTCTTCTTAGATATCACCAATTTAAAGTAAAAGTCTTTAGTACTATTTTCTTGTAAAAAATCGATATTGTTAAATTCTGCTTCATCTAATCTATTTTTATTGTAGATGTCATATTCAAATATTTTATGTAAATCTATTTTATTGCCACTAAGGGTATTTCCGGTCAGTTGTTGATAATTATGTTTGAGATCATAAAAAGTGTCACTATCCAATTTTTTAATAAATACTTCATCTATCACTTCTTCAGGAGAGGTTACGTAATAAGATTTAAACTTATATACATCATTATTTTTGCCAATAGAACTTAATTTTTTGACTTGATACTCGTTATTATCTAAGTAAATTGTATACAAATCATCAAAATAAAATTCGGCTTTATTTTGCCCAATATTACCTGTGTAAATATAGATAATGGCATGACTAATTGTGGGTATTAATAATATAATGAGTAAAATAGACTTGATAAAATTCATTGGATTATTCCTTGCTTTATTTTTTTATACATTGTTTTTTAGCTTTCACTTTTCTCGCTGTCTTTTTTTATTCCTCTTTTTTCAGCCTTCGCGCTTTTACTTTTTTCTGTAAATCTTGATCTATTGGTTGTAAATTAACAAAGAATGCTGGGTTGATTTTGTAGGCTAAGCTATATTTTATCTTTTTTTTGCC
Source organism: uncultured Gilliamella sp. (assembly GCA_945271295.1). Lineage (GTDB taxonomy): Bacteria > Pseudomonadota > Gammaproteobacteria > Enterobacterales > Orbaceae > Gilliamella. Next base: position 35,928 of record CALYPG010000028.1, read on the forward strand.
TTCAAACTTATAACTTACATTATTGTTTTGATACATTGCGATTTCTAAATGTAAGTGAGGGTTACAAAATCCTTTAGCATTACCGGTATCGCCAGTATAACCAATTAAATCGCCTGCTTTAATCTCATCACCGATATTTAAATCAGCACGTTTATTACTTAAATGACAATAGCGTAAATAAAAATACTCACGATTTATATTAAAATTATTGGCTTGTACTATTTCTTTTTTTGTTTTTTCAGTAAATTCAAGTGAATATTCATTTCTTGATGCGCGTAAATCATCACCTTTAACTTTTATTACTAATACATTTCCATATCCACCTTCTCCTGCATATTGTACGATTTCACCATCTAAACACGCAAAACATGGTGTACCAACTCTTGCAAATAAATCTAAACCTGTATGTACTTTAGTACCCTCATTTCTTACAAAGCCAAAAGCGCCATTCCAATAAAACGCCTGCTTGTTTGAGCTAAAATAAGTCCTTTGAGGGTATTCTAAAGGTTCATGCCATAGTTTTATTTTAACTGGAAAATATCCCACCATCGCCACAGGATGAATAAACCAGACTTTGCCGTTTGAGGATAAATTAGTCAGT
>CALYPG010000029.1 GCA_945271295.1 uncultured Gilliamella sp.
TAGGTCTTTTTGAAGAAGGAACAGAGCGAAGTGCTTGGGTTAAAGCAAAAACAAGTTGTGAAGTAGCAGAAATATCATACAAAAAATTCAAACAACTTGTGCAAGTCAATCCAGATATTTTAATGCGGCTTGCAAGCCAAATGGCAAGTCGATTACAAATAACTTCAGAAAAAGTTAGCAATTTGGCTTTTTTGGATGTTGCCGGTAGAATAGCGCAAACTTTGTTAAATCTTGCCAAACAACCCGATGCGATGACTCACCCAGATGGAATGCAAATCAAAATAACACGCCAAGAAATTGGGCAAATAGTTGGTTGTTCACGTGAAACAGTAGGACGAATTCTAAAAATGCTTGAAGATCAACATTTAATTTCTGCTCATGGCAAAACAATTGTCGTTTATGGTACGCGTTAATTGATCAAAGTAATATTATATAGCATAAATCATAAAGTGATTGATATAGTATGGGATATGACATGAAACAAGAAAGATGTGTTCCACGTCATGTAGCTATTATTATGGATGGTAATGGGCGCTGGGCGCAACAACGAAATCAATTACGTGCTGTTGGGCACAGAGCTGGTTTAAAAACAGTACGTAAAATTGTTACTTATGCAGCAAGTATAGGTATAAAAGTTTTGACATTATATGCTTTTAGTAGTGAAAATTGGAAACGACCACCTACTGAAGTTTCAGCTTTAATTTCTCTTTTTATATATGCTTTGAAACGAGAAATGAAAAATTTAAATAAAAATAATGTCCGTTTAAATATTATTGGTGATATTTCACGCTTTAGCTATCAACTTCAACAGATGATTAGTAATGCTGAGCAATTAACAAAAAATAATTCTGGTTTAGTATTAAACATTGCCGCCAATTATGGTGGACGCTGGGATATTTTGCAATCAACCAAAAAAATTACAACAAAAGTTCTAAATGGCGAAATAACTTTAGATGATATCACAGAAGAATGCTTAGGTCTTGAAATGAGTATGCATGAATTACCTGATGTTGATTTAGTTATTCGTACAGGTGGTGATTATCGAATTAGTAACTTTTTATTATGGCAAATTGCTTATTCAGAGTTGTATTTTACTGACATTTTATGGCCGGATTTTACTCAAGCACTATTTGATGAAGCAATTAATGTATTTAACACCAGAGAGCGACGTTTTGGTGGTATTCTAACACAGGAGCATTCATGTTAATTCATCGTCTACTTGCTGCAATTATACTTATTCCATCGGTTATTTTTACGCTTTTTTATGCACCGCTACCAATTTTTACCTATATTATGTTTTTAGTTTGTGGTTTAGCTGCTTGGGAGTGGGCTCAGTTTTTACAAATTACTAAAAAGCCATTAAAATTAGGATTCGCGACTATATTTGTTATTTTATTGATTTTAATCAATTACTTTCCAATACCCATCGAAATCAAATCAAAATTATTTTTGGCGATATTAGTATTATCGAGCGTTTGGTGGTTAATCGCATTATGCTTAGTTATTACTTACCCCAATACCACTAAATATTGGGGTAACTCTATTAGCATAAAATTACTATTTGCTTTGTTTACTTTAGTACCATTTTTTATAGGTATGATTGCATTAAGATCTATTGGTTATGGTAATAATAATTATATAGGTGCTACTTGGTTACTTTATGTATTTATATTAGTATGGGCAACTGATACTGGAGCTTATTTTATTGGTCGTAGTTTTGGTAATCGGAAATTAGCAGCTAAAGTATCGCCAGGTAAGACAATCGAGGGTTTTATTGGTGGAGTAAGTCTGGCTATGGTTGTATGTTTTGGTGCTTATTTTACTGGATTATTCACAATCAATTTTAGCCATTTTATAATTAGTTCTTTGTTAGCTATTTTTGTTTCAGTATTAGGTGATTTAACCGAAAGTATGTTCAAGCGAGAAGCAGGAATCAAAGATAGTGGGAATTTAATTCCCGGACATGGTGGTATATTAGACCGAATTGATAGTTTAACTGCCGCTGTACCTATTTTTGCTACATTATCATTATATATATTATAAAAGGTTATTGATTTTGCTTTGGTCTTTGTTGTTATTTATTATTACTATAAGTATATTAGTTACCGTACATGAATTCGGTCATTTTTTACTTGCGCGCTTATGTGGTGTTCAAGTAGAACGTTTTTCTATTGGTTTTGGTAAAAAATTATGGTCTTATAAATTTTCAAGTGGTACAGAGTTGGTAATTGCTATGATTCCTCTTGGGGGTTATGTTAAAATGCTTGACGGCAGAGTAGCAGAATTATCAACCAATAATGAGCAATTTGCCTTTAATAAAAAGAAGATTTGGCAAAGAGCTTCGATTATTTTTGCTGGGCCATTTGCTAATTTTTTATTGGCGTTTATTATTTACTGGATAATTTTTTTGCTTGGTGTGATAACTTATCCGGTGCAGATTAAAGCAACTTTACCCGGTTCACCAGCTGCATCAATAGACATTCCATCCGGAGCTGAGCTAAAAAAGATTAATGATATTCAAATGGAAAGTTGGAGTGACGTCAATTTAGCTTTAATTTCAGTGATGGGGCAAAATAGTGTGTCGCTTACTTATTTTGACAATGTTAGCGTTAATAATCAAAAAGAATATAAAAAAAATGTAGATATTAGCCATTGGGCTTTTGATATAGAAAAACAATCTGCTATCACTGCATTTGGTTTGGTACCTAAAGAATTGGAAATTAATCCAATAATTAGTAAAATTATATCTGGATCAGCAGCGGAAAAAGCTGGAATGCAAGTAGGTGATAAGATTATCAGTTATAATGATCAACCTTACGTTGATTGGAATGATTTTTCAGCTACAATAAAAAAAGCAAATGTCATTAGACTAAAAGTTAAACGAGAAAATCAAGAGATTTACCTAAATCTGAAACCCGAAATTCAGGCAAATGGTGAAGGTATTGTAGGTATATATCCAACATCCAACGCAATAATTAAACGATATAATTTTGTAGAAGGATTGGGTAAAGGTTTTGGACAGACAATTTTAACTACACAGTTAACTGTACGTTCGCTTTATCAGTTAGTAACAGGTGTTATTGGACTTAAACATCTATCAGGACCAATAACAATAGCAAAAAGCGCAGGGCAAACAGCAAGTTATGGTTTTACACCCTATTTATATTTTTTAGCATTTATTAGTATAAGTTTGGGTGTAATCAATCTTGTTCCATTACCAATGTTAGATGGTGGGCACCTTCTGTTTTTATTATTTGAAAAGATAAAAGGAGAAGCCCTATCAGATAAATTACAAGAACAATTCTATCGAATTGGCTTTGTTTTATTAATGGTATTAATGGGAATTGCACTATTTAATGATGTTTTACGATTGTGATGGAATGAGGTTATAAACATTTACAATGAAAATAAATAAATTACTTATAGCATCTTTGCTGTTTAGTACAACAGCAGTATATAGTTCCAATGCATTTTGTATTGAAGATTTTGTGGTCAAAGATATTAAATTTGAAGGTCTACAACGGGTGACAGTTGGTGCTGCACTGCTGGAAATGCCTATTCAAGTTGGTGACTATGTCAATGAAGCCGATTTAGGTCATATTATTAAGTCTCTTTATGCTAGTGGTAACTTCGATAATATCACTGTTTCTCGTGATGGTGACCGATTAATCATTCATGTCCAAGAACGCCCTACAATTGCTAGTATTACTTTTTCTGGAAATAAGTCAGTAAAAGACGATATGCTCAAAAAGAATTTAGATAGTTCTGGCATTCGTGAAGGTGAATCATTAGACCGCACTATGCTTTCAGCTATTGAGAAAGGGCTTGAGGATTTTTATTATAGTGTTGGTAAATATAATGCTCAGATCAAAGCTGTTGTTACACCGTTGTCCCGCAATAGAGTTGATTTAAAATTAGTAATTGCTGAAGGGAAATCGGCATTAATCGATCAGATCAATATTGTTGGAGCAAAAGCGTTTTCTTCAGAAGAACTTATTTCTCGTTTTTCATTACGTGACGAAGTACCTTGGTGGAATATGCTTGGCGACCGTAAATACCAAAAACAAAAATTAGCCGCTGATTTAGATGAATTACAAAGTTTCTATCTTAACCGAGGTTATGCGCGTTTTAATATTGAGTCGACTCAGGTGAGTTTAACACCAGATAAAAAAGGTATCTATGTCACCATCAATATTCATGAAGGCGAACAATATAAGTTATCTAAGCTTGACTTCAAAGGTAATTTTGCTGGGCGTAAAGAAGCTATCGCTAAATTAGCCAAAGATCGCGTTTCAATTGGTGAACTTTATAGCGGCAAAAAAATCACTGAAATTGAAGATGATATAAAACGTTTACTTGCCAATTATGGCTATGCATATCCCCAAGTAGCTATTCAACCTGAAATGGATGATGCTGCACATACGGTTAAATTAACCGTATATGTCGATGTTGGTCAACGTTATTATGTTCGAAATATTAATATTGTTGGCAACACAGTAACGAGTGAAAGTGTACTTCGCCGTGAGTTACGTCAGATGGAAGGTGCTTGGTTAAGCAATGGTTTAGTTGAATTAGGTAAAGAGCGTCTAAATCGTTTAGGTTTTTTTGAAACTGTAGAAGCTAATACCGAACGTGTATCGGGTTCAAGTGATCAAGTTGACATTATTTATAAAGTTACTGAACGTAATACTGGTAGTATTAAATTTGGTATTGGGGTTGGTTCTGATAGTGGACTTAGCTTCAATGCTGGTATTTCTCAAGAAAACTGGCTAGGAACAGGCAATAGTGTCTCGTTCGATATTAATACAACAGATACTGATAAAACTGCATCAATTTCAATTGTTGATCCTTATTTTACAGTTGATGGCGTCAGTTTAGGTGGAAGTATTTACTATAATACCTATAAGGCAGATGACGACGATGATGAATCAGAATATTCAAGTAAGACTTGGGGGGCATCAGCAAATTTAGGTTTCCCAATTAGTGAAAATAATTTTGTTCGTTTTGGTACCGAATTTGCCAATCATAAATTGTCAGACATGCAACCTCAATACGGTATGTGGCGTTATTTTGATTCAATGGGCGAGAAAATGAAAAATAAACGTTCCATGTCTTACAATACCAATGATCTGTTATTAAATGCCTATTGGACATATAATTCTCTAAATAGAGGTTACTTTCCTACAGAAGGCCTAAAAATTACCGCGAATGCAAAAATTACCACTCCATTATTTGATAATAAATTCTATAAAATAGTTTCTGATGCTACTTACTATTATCCACTAGATTCTGAACATAAATGGGTATTTTTAACCAGAGGTCGTTTGGGATATGGTAATGGGCTTGGTGGTAAAGAATTACCATTTTATGAAAACTTTTATGCAGGTGGTTCATCAGTACTGCGAGGATTTAAATCGAATAATGTAGGTCCAAAAGCGGTATATTTCAATAAATCAGGTTGTAACTTAGATAATACTTCTGAATGTACCAAATCAAAAGATGCAGTAGGTGGTAATGCATTAGCTTTTGCTAGCGCAGAATTGATTGTTCCAACCCCATTTGCTGGCGAAAAATACTCAAACAGTATTCGAACATCGCTATTTTTTGATGCCGGTACGGTATGGGATACAGAATGGAACTTGAAAGCTCATAATATACCAGATTATAGTTCTCCATCAGATATTCGAATGTCGGCAGGTCTTGCGGTTCAATGGATGTCACCATTAGGTCCTTTGGTGTTTTCTTATGCCCAACCATTTAAAAAATATAACGGTGATTCGGCTCAACAATTCCAGTTTAATATAGGTTCAACATGGTAGTTCCAGGTTGAAAAATAAGTAAAACACAAATAGGTGAATAAAGTGAAAAAAATTATATCTGTTTTTGGTATTATTATTGCATTGTTTTTTACCAGCATGGTAAATGCTGAGGTTAAAATTGCAGCTGTCGATGTCATGTCTGTATTTCAACGTATGCCACAACGAGAAATTGTAGGTAAAGCGCTAGAAAAAGAGTTCAGTGCACAAATTAAATCATTACAAGCAGAAGAAAAACAAGCAAGTGAAGCGAATGCTCGCTTAAAAAAAGATGGCTTAACCTTATCTTCCTCTGAAAAAGCAAAGTTAGATAAAATAATTACTGATTTTGAGGATAATCTAAATGATTATAGAATAAAATTTGAAAAACGAGAGTCAGAAGAAAAAGGGAAATTATTAACTAAAATTCAAGGAGCGGTTAAAGATATTGTAGCATCGGAAAAATATGATATTGTTTTAAAAGCAGAAGCGTTACTATTTGCTTCAGATGCAGTGGATATTACCGATAAAGTTTTGGAAAAGGTTAAAGAATAATGTTTGCTTTTCGTTTAGAGCAATTAGCAGAGCAATTAGATGCTAAATTACAAGGTGATGGCAATTTGATAATCACTGGTGTAGCATCGATGAAAAGTGCAGCAACAGGACAAATTACTTTTTTGTCGGATAAAAAATTTGAAAACCAGTTACGCGATTGTCTTGCTTCTGCGGTAGTAATGACAGAAGATAGTATTAAATATTGGCAAGGCGCTGCGCTAATTGTAAAAAATCCATACCTTACTTATGCCAAATTAGCTCAATGCTTCGATACAACTCCTTTACCTGCACAAAATATTGCACAAACGGCTGTAATTGATCCAACTGTTAAATTGGGTTGTAATGTATCTATTGGTGCAAATGCTGTCATAGAAAGCAATGTAATATTAGGTGATAATTGTATAATAGGTGCAGGTTGCTTTATTGGTAAAAATACTACAATTGGCGCAGGAAGCAAATTGTGGGCCAATGTATCTGTTTATCATAATTGTGTAATTGGTGAGTCTTGCTTGATTCAATCTGGAACAGTTATTGGCGCAGATGGTTTTGGTTATGCTAATGATAAAGGTAAATGGATAAAAATTCCTCAAATCGGTCGTGTTATTATAGGTAATAATGTTGAAATTGGTGCTTCAACAACAATAGATCGTGGAGCACTTGATGACACTATTATTGGTAATGGTGTTATTATCGATAATCAATGTCAAATTGCCCATAATGTTATTATTGGCGATCATACTGCGGTTGCAGGGGGGGTCATTATGGCAGGAAGTTTAACCATTGGTCGTCATTGTTTAATAGGTGGAGCAAGCGTAATTAATGGACATATGGAAATTTGTGATCAAGTTACCGTAACAGGTATGGGTATGGTAATGCGTCCGATTACTAAGCCTGGTGTTTATTCGTCAGGTATTCCATTACAAGAAAATAAAGTATGGCGAAAAACAGCATCATTAGTTTTGCATATTGATGAAATGAATAAACGCTTAAAAGCACTCGAGAAGAAGCTATGAAATGTCTCGACGAGAGCGACTACGGTCGGTATAATGCCAACCTATTTTATAATTTTTTTTAGCTCAATTATCTTTTTAATATAATTATGAGCAGGTAATATTCAATAATTCCGAGGTATAAAGATGCAAGTTTCGATAGAAACAACACAAGGTTTAGGTCGTCGCATATCAATTACTATTAAAGCTGAAGATATTAAGAAAGCTGTTGATAAAGAGCTGATTAACACTGCAAAAAAAGTACGTATTGATGGTTTTCGCAAAGGAAAAGTACCTTTAAAAATTGTTGAGCAACGTTATGGTGCTTCTATTTTGCAAGATGCATTAAGTGATTTAATGCGACAAAACTTTGTTGAGGCAATCATTCAAGAAAAATTGAATCCTGTCGGTGCGCCAACTTATAATCCAACAAAATATCAAAGTGGTGAAGATTATACTTATTCTGTTGAATTCGAAGTTTATCCACAAATAAAAATTGAAAATTTAGATAAAATTGAAGTTGAAAAACCTATTGCCGAAGTTATTGATGCTGACGTTGATACTATGATCGAGACTTTACGTAAACAACAAGGTATTTGGAAAGTAGTAGATCAAGCGGCTAAAGAACAAAATCGAGTTATCCTTGATTTTGTTGGTCAAGTTGATGGTGCTGAATTTGAAGGTGGTAATGCTACTGATTTTGCATTAGTTTTAGGCCAAGGTCGAATGATTCCAGGTTTTGAAGATGCTATTGTTGGTCATAAAGCTGGTGAACAATTTGATATTAATGTAACTTTCCCAGAAGATTATCACAATGAACACCTAAAAGGTAAACCAGCTGTGTTTGCTGCGACACTAAAAACAGTCGAAGAACTTGAAGTTCCAGAACTTACAGAAGATGTCGTTAAAAGCTTTGGTATTGCTGATGGTTCAATTGAAAGTCTACGTACTGGAGTGCGTAAGAATATGTTACGACAACTTAATACAACAATTCGTAATAAAATTAAAACACAAGCTTTTGATGGTTTAGTTAAAAATAACGAAATTGATGTACCTGCAGCATTGGTTGACCGTGAAATTGATGTATTACGTCAACAAGCAGTATCTCGTTTTGGTGGCAAAATGAAACAATCAATGGAATTACCAAAAGAATTATTTGAAGTTGAAGCTAAACGACAAGTCGCACTTGGATTATTATGTAGCGAAATCATTGAAAGTAATAAAATTGAAGTTGATGATGTGCGCGTACAATCACTAATTGATGAAATCGCTACTGATTATGAAGATCCTAAAGAAGTTGTAGATTTTTATAAAAAGAATAAAAAAGCGATGGATAATATTCGTTCTAGTGCACTAGAAGACCAAGTGGTAGATTTTTTATTAGCTAGTGCTAAAGTAACCGATAAACATTATTCATTTTCTGAATTGATGAATCAGTAAATAGTATAATCTATTAACTGTTCTATCTATCTATTTTTAATAGATCTATGCGAAGCCCAAATTAGGAATAACTGTTTGGGCTATTTTGTTTAATAGGAGATATAAATGTCTTTGGAACCATATATGAGTGTTATTCCAATGGTTGTTGAGCAGAATTCACGTGGTGAGCGAGCCTATGATATTTACTCACGATTATTAAAAGAAAGAATTATATTTTTAACTGGTCAAGTTGAAGATAATATGGCTAATTTGGTTATTGCTCAAATGTTATTTCTCGAAGCTGAAAACCCTGAAAAAGATATCTATTTGTATATTAATTCACCGGGAGGTGTAGTTACAGCAGGTATGGCTATTTATGACACAATGCAATTTATTCGACCAGATGTAAGCACTATCTGTTTAGGACAAGCATGTTCGATGGGGTCATTACTTTTAACTGCTGGTACTAAAGGTAAACGTTACTGTTTGCCAAACGCGCGTGTTATGATTCATCAACCATTAGGTGGTTTTCAAGGGCAGGCTTCCGATATTCAGATCCATGCACAAGAAATGTTACAAGTAAAAAACATGTTAAATAAAATTCTAGCAATGCATACCGGACAAGATATCAACGTAATTGAAAAAGATACTGATCGTGATAACTTCATGTCAGCTGCAAAAGCAGTTGAATATGGCTTAGTTGATGCCATATATAATAAACGGTCTTAATATACTAGGTAGGTGTTAAAAGTGAATAAAGAAAATTCAGAAAAATTACACTATTGTACTTTTTGTGGAAAAAGCCAGCATGAAGTGAAAAAATTAATTGCTGGTCCGTCATCTATTTATATATGTAATGAATGCATCGGATTGTGTAATGATATCTTAAAAGAAGAAACAAGAAACTTCCTTTCACATGAAGAGTTCATTAGCAAACCATTACCGACTCCACATGAAATTAGAGATCATCTTGATGAATATGTGATTGGTCAAGAACGAGCTAAAAAAGTTTTATCGGTTGCTGTATATAATCATTATAAACGCTTACGTGGATATACTAATCGCAGTGATGTAGAGTTAGGTAAAAGTAATATTTTATTGATTGGCCCAACAGGAAGTGGTAAAACGTTATTAGCTGAGACGTTAGCTCGATTTTTAGATGTACCTTTTGCCATGACGGATGCAACAACTCTTACAGAAGCTGGTTACGTTGGTGAAGATGTTGAAAATATTATTCAGAAATTATTACAAAATTGTGATTATGATGTAGAAAAGGCTCAACGTGGTATTATTTATGTTGATGAAATTGATAAAATTTCTCGAAAATCGGATAATCCATCTATCACTAGAGATGTCTCTGGGGAAGGCGTCCAGCAAGCTTTATTAAAAATTATTGAAGGTACAGTTGCATCAGTACCGCCAAAAGGTGGTCGCAAACATCCACAACAGGAATTTTTACAGGTTGATACCTCAAAAATTCTTTTTATTTGTGGCGGGGCGTTTAGTGGTTTAGACAAGGTAATTGAAAATCGTGTTTCGACTAATACTGGAATTGGTTTTGGTGCAGAAGTGAAAAGTACTAAACAAAAAGCAACTGAGTCTGAATTACTGATGCAAATAGAACCTGAGGATTTAGTAAAATTTGGCTTAATTCCTGAATTCATTGGTCGATTACCTGTTATTGGCACCTTGTCAGAATTAGATAAATCTGCTTTGATTAGTATTTTAACAGAACCTAAAAACGCATTGACTAAGCAATTTCAAATATTATTTGATTTAGACGGAGCTGAACTTGAATTTTCTAAAGAAGCTTTAGATGCTATTGCTATAAAAGCAATGCAACGCAAGACAGGAGCTCGTGGATTACGTTCAATAGTTGAAAATATTTTGTTAGACACAATGTATGATTTACCATCTATAAAGAATGTCAAAAAAGTTATTGTAGATCAAGAAACGGTTGAAAAATCGGTATCACCTAAATTTATTTATAGTGCTGATACAGAACTTTCTGCTTAAATAATTATACTTGTATAAGTATAAGATGACGGCAAATAAATGTAGATTCGTTTTCATTCTAAGATTAGGTTCTAGCATATTTTGTCAAGATGTTTCAGGAGTAGTATACGTTTAGATCATAAAGAATAGGCTTGAATTTTAAAAAAAGATCCCAATAACTTAATGATTAAGATATTGTACTAATAGAGAGAAATAAATGAAAACAAAACAAACAAAAAAAATGATTATGCCTATTTTGCCATTACGTGATGTGGTGGTGTTCCCACATATGGTAATTCCTCTCTTTGTCGGTAGAAATAAATCTATACGTTGCCTTGAAAGTGCGATGGAAATGGATAAACAAGTTTTTCTTGTTACCCAAAAAAATCCATCGCAAGATGAACCGAATGTTGAGGATTTATATGAAGTCGGTACAATTGCTAACATTTTACAATTGCTTCAATTACCAGATGGTACTGTTAAAGTTTTAGTTGAAGGAGTTGAGCGTGCAAAAATTGTTGATGTTATTGACCGCAAAGAAGATGATTTTTTAATTGCAAACATTACAACACTAAATGACAAAAAGAAAACCTCAGACTTAAACGAAGCTCTGGTACGAGTTGTTTTAGCTAATTTTGATGAATATGCAAAGTTGAATAAAAAAGTTACGCAAGAAGTAGTTGATTCTATTCGTTTGATAAAACAGCCTTCTCAGTTAGCAGATTCCATTGCCGCAACACTATTTTTGAAAGTAGAACAAAAACAAGAAGTTCTGGTGACAGTTAATCTTGAAAAGCGTTTTGAATTACTTATTTCAATGATGGAAGCTGAGATAGATTTACTGCAAGTTGAAAAAAATATTCGTCAACGTGTTAAGCAGCAAATGGAGAAAGCACAGAAAGAATATTATCTTAATGAACAAATTAAAGCAATTCATAAAGAGTTAGGTGATATTGATAATAAATCAGATGAATATGAAGAGCTAAAAACAAAAATCACCAAAGCTAAAATGTCACAAGAGGCCACAGATAAAGCATTAGCAGAATTAAATAAACTCAAAATGATGCCGGCAATGTCTGCGGAAGCAACTGTAGTACGTGGCTATATCGATTGGATGATACAAGTTCCTTGGTATAAACGCAGCAAAGTCAAAAAAGATATCGAAGGTGCACAAAAAGTTTTAGATAAAGATCATTATGGTCTTGAACGGGTGAAAGACCGTATTTTGGAATATTTAGCAGTACAAGGTCGAGTGAATAAAGTTAAAGGACCGATTTTATGTTTAGTTGGTCCTCCAGGTGTTGGTAAAACGTCTCTTGGGCAATCTATTGCTAGGGCGACTGGTCGTCAGTATGTAAGAATGGCGTTAGGTGGAGTGCGTGATGAAGCTGAAATCCGTGGCCACAGACGTACTTATATTGGATCTATGCCAGGTAAATTAATCCAACGCATGGTCAAAGTAGGGGTGAAAAACCCATTATTTTTATTAGATGAAATTGATAAGATGGCATCTGATATGCGAGGAGATCCTGCATCAGCATTATTAGAAGTGCTTGATCCTGAGCAAAATAACGCTTTTAATGACCATTATTTAGAAGTGGATTATGATTTATCTGATGTAATGTTTGTTGCAACAGCTAATTCAATGAATATTCCAGCACCATTATTAGATAGAATGGAAGTTATTCGTCTATCTGGATATACGGAAGATGAAAAATTAAATATTGCTAAGCAACATTTAATTACCAAACAAATTGAAAATAATGGTTTAAAAACAAAAGAAATAAATATTGATGACTCAGCCATTATCGGTATTATTCGTTATTATACTCGAGAAGCAGGAGTGCGAAGCTTAGAACGAGAAATTGCCAAAATTTGCCGTAAAGTAGTCAAACAATTGGCACTCAATAGCAAATTGAAAAAAGTTAGTGTAACTCAAGATAATTTAAAAGAATTTTTAGGAGTACAGCGCTTTGATTATGGTAAAACTGATAATGAAAACAGGATTGGTCAAGTTATTGGACTTGCCTGGACTGAAGTTGGTGGGGATTTATTGACGATTGAGTCTGTAAGTGTTCCAGGTAAAGGAAAATTAACTTATACTGGTTCTTTGGGTGATGTCATGCAAGAGTCTATCCAAACCGCTTTAACTGTTGTGCGTTCTCGTGCTGATAAATTAGGTATTAATCCTGATTTTTACGAAAAACGCGATATTCATGTGCATGTACCTGATGGCGCTACACCAAAAGATGGACCTAGTGCAGGTATTGCAATGTGTACTTCGCTAATTTCAACGTTAACTGGTAATCCTGTTCGTTCAGATGTTGCAATGACAGGGGAAATAACATTACGTGGTGAAGTTTTACCTATCGGGGGGTTAAAAGAAAAATTATTAGCAGCACACCGTGGGGGTATTAAAACAGTACTTATTCCTGTGGATAATGTTAAAGATTTGGAAGACATTCCGGATAATGTTAAAGCTGAACTGGATATACATCCGGTTAAATGGATTGATGAAGTAATAACTATCGCTTTACAAAATAATCCTTTTGGAATAGAGACGGTAAGTAAAAAAAAGTTGGTAAAGCAAGCAAGTAAAAGAGCAATCAAAAAAGAAAAAATTAGTGTTGAAACGACAACACGATTAAATTAGATTTTTAATTAAAAAGATCAACATAATGTTGATCTTTTTTTGTCCTTAACATTCATACAATAGCCAATTTAACTAAATATGCTATACTTATCAGATTGAAAGTTAGGTTTATGGAGAATCGCAGGAAATGATGGAGACAATCCGAGCAGCTGCAAATCATATTGTCATTAAAATTATTTTTGCAATAATTATTCTATGTTTTATTTTTACTGGTATTGGCTTTTTAGGTTTTAGTGGCGGTAATAGTGCTAGAGATGAACAATTCTATATTGCAAAAATAAATGGTGATGGAATAAGCCGAGCTGAATTTGAAGCGCAAGCTAGCTTAGTGACTGCAAATGCAGGAGGGGATATTTCTTTTATAAAACAACTAAGGCGTAATGTTTTAAATTTTGAAATTAATAATTATCTGACCTTCAAATTCTCACAAGATCTTAAAACTAATATTAGTAATACCAAACTAGCGGATTATATAAGAGCACAAAAAATCTTTTTTGAAAATGGTCAATTTAGTAATAAAAAATATTTAGAGATACTTCAAGCTAATAATTATACTTCTGATGGGTATGCTGAAGTTGTAAAAACTGAATTACAACAGCGGCAGGTAGTAGATGCGCTCATCACTACCAATTTTGTTTTACCTATTGACTCCGAAATATCTTCATTAAAAAATCAGACAAGAAAGGTTTATGCAACTTTCATTGATCCTTCAGTGGTAAATATGGATGATGTCAATATATCACTTGAAGATGAAAAAAAATATTATGATGAGCATCAAAATGAGTTTTTTAAAAATGAAAGAGTGAAATTCAAGTACATTTCGAATTCTAAAGAAAATCTAGAGAATTCGATTGTCGTTACAGATAATGACATTAAAAAAGAATTTGACAAAAATATTAAAGCCTATTCATTTCCAGCTAAAAATGCCTATAGTGTAATTTTTATTACTGATAAAGAGCAAGCTGATGATATTATGAAAAAGCTTTCATCCGGAAGTGATTTTAATAGTATTGTAAAAACCGTGAACCAAAATAGTAATATATCACCATATGGTAAAAATGGTTCATTAGGATGGTTTGCTATTGACGATTCACTACCACAAGCCTTTAAAGATGCTAATTTGAAAAAAGTGGGGCAAATTTCAACACCTATTGCAGTTGATGGTGGGTTCTTGATCGTTAAATTAGATGCTTCACAAAAAGCTAAAACAATGGATTTGGATTATGCTAAATATCAAATTAGTGAAAAATTGCATGATCAAAAATTGCAACGAACCTTCGAAACCGAAGAAGATAAAATTAAAGCAGGCTTGAATCATTCACCACTATCTTTGGAAGAACTTGCTAAAAAAGCTGGTTTTGATGTATTTGATTCTGACTGGACTTATTACAATGATACGATATCTATTTTACGTTTTCCAGAAGTGCGAGATGTAGCATTTAGTGATGAGATGATAGTTGATGGTAAAGTAACCAATAAGATTTCAGATATAATTCCTATTGGTTCAGGTAAAAATATGCTTGACTTTGTTATTCAAGTTACGGATTACCGTCCTGAAGGAATAGCGCCATTTGATGAAGTTAAAGAGCAAATTCATCAAAAACTATATACTGATATTGCTAGAAGTCGTTTTAAAGCTACTGTTGATGGCTTTTTAGCTGAATTAAATAAATCAGGAAGATCTGATAATGTGCGTTTTTCTCGAAATTATACATTAACTCGTGATTCTTCAGGTGATCTGGATAAAAAAGTTGTTGATATGGTTTTTGATCTAGTGCCTTCCCCAACAAATAAAAGTATCTATGGTGTACAGTTTATGGATGATACAAGTGCTTATATTACAGTGCTAGCAGCAGTAAATACACCAAAAGAACAACAAGACCTTTCGGCAGAACTACGACCTTCAATTATAAATGAAACGTATTATTATTTTAATTCTGATATTCGTTCTAAGGCTAAAATTGAAATTATGCCAAACTCGAATTTGTGATTAAGTTCAAATATTAATGTTAAAATAAGCAAAATAGAAAAGTCACATAAGTGACTTTTCTCATTTTTATAATGAGCTAAATTCTTTTATTTGATTAGGTGAGATAGTTATAAAGCAAATTTAATTGCATAAACTATTTTAGAGGTTAATCAAATGAAACTATTTTCACTATTATGTTTTTTATTATCAACTATTACATTTTCAACTATGAGTTTAGCTGATTCAGTACCAACTGAATCAAGTAAACAGACCCAGGCACAAGTCGAACAAGTTAATATTAATACTGCCTCCGCAGAGCAATTAACAAAAGTGTTAAATGGAATTGGAAAAAGTAAAGCTCAAAAAATTATTGAATATCGTGAAAAATTTGGACCATTTGTTTCAATAGAACAACTTAAGGAGGTTTCTGGCATAGGACAAGCTACATTGGACAAAAATTCTGGAAAAATAACTTTATAATAATTATCCACCGATTTAACTCGGTGGATAGTATTAAATATCATAGATCTATGGGATCAACATCAATACTCCAACGTACTTTGGATGTTTCAACCCATTTTTCTATATTCGTAAGAAGTTGATCTAGTATGTGTTGCAGTATTTGCCTGTTGCTGTGTTGGAGTAATAGTTGCCAACGATTATAACCTGCTTTTTTAGGTTGGATTGCTTGTGTAGGGCCCACTTGCCATAAATTATGATTAACATTTTTTTTAAGCCAGTCATGGATGTGTTGTAAAAACATCGGCGCATATTGGTTATTTCTATCTGCTGCACGAATTAGTGCTTGATAACTAAAAGGTGGTAATTGGGTTTGTCGTCTTTCTTGTAATGTGACTTTAGCAAATTCCTGATAACCTTTAGTAAGTAAAATCTTTAGTAATGGGTGATCAGGATGATATGTTTGTAAAATAACTTCTCCCGCTTTTGTTTCTCGCCCTGCCCGACCTGAGACCTGAGTATAAATTTGAGCAAATCGTTCGGTAGCACGAAAATCGCTAGAGAACAAGGCCCCATCCACATCGACAATTCCAACTAAAGTAACATCAGGAAAGTGATGACCTTTAGCCAATATTTGTGTGCCGACTAAAATATGAGCGCCACCTTGTTGGATTTTTTGTAAATAATCATCTAATACTCCTTTCTTACTGACAGTATCCCGGTCGATACGACTAATTTGAATATTTGGAAATAAGATTTCAAGCTGCTTTTCAAGTTGTTCTGTTCCAAAGCCAATAGGTATTAAGTGACTTGAACCACATTTAGGGCATTGAGTGGGTATTATTCTTGATGAATCACAATGATGGCAACTTAACTTTTGCTGTTTTTGATGATAGGTATAAGGCCGATCACAGCGAGGGCATTCAGCTATCCAACCACAATCATGACAAATTAGCAATGGTGAAAAACCTCGACGATTTAAAAATAACATTACCTGGTTATTGTTAGATAAATGCTTCCTTATCTGCTCAATGAGTGGATATGATAAACCTGCGGTAAGCACTAATCCTCGAAGATCTAAAATAGACTGTTTGGCTAATGTAGCGCTACCTGCTCTTTCAGTAAGCTGTAGTAATTGATATTTATTATTTTGTGCATTATTTAAAGTTTCAAGTGACGGAGTTGCTGATCCTAATAATATTGGAATATTTGCAATTTTAGCAAGAGTAATCGCTAAGTCACGCGCATGATACCGCCAACCTTCTTGTTGTTTATAGGAACTATCATGTTCTTCATCAATAATAATCATTCCTAAATTTTTGAATGGCGTGAACAATGCAGAGCGCGTTCCAACGATAATAGCATTATCGCCATTTTTGCTTCTTAGCCAAACAGCCAAACGTTGTTTTTCTGTTAATCCTGAATGCAAAATATCTATTGGCGCGTTAAAGCGTTGTTTAAAACGTTTAATTGTTTGAGGTGTAAGGCTAATTTCTGGGACAAGCACTAATACTTGTTTACCTTTAGATAATATGTCAGTAAGTATATTTAAATATACTTCGGTTTTGCCTGAGCCCGTTATACCTTCCAGCAAAAATACACCAAAATGATTATTTTGTTTATTTAATGTTGTGACTGCATATGACTGTTGGTCATTTAATTTGATAGAAGTTGTGTTAGCCGAAAAATCATTTTGCCATTGATTAATATCAGATGGTTCTACTATTTGTTCTATTAAGTGTTTTTTTTGTAATTCGCAATATATAGTTTTATTAAAATCAATTTGATGATCAGTATTATTTCGTAATGAAGATAATAATAACTTCTGTTTGGGTGCTCGTGATAAGGAGTTTAGATCAATTTCATGTCCTAATTTGGTCAATTGCCATTGTTTAACTTCGTCTTTAGTCGCTTGACGACCTTGTCGCAATAAAATGGGCATGGCATGAAACAAAACTTCGCCAAGTGGATAATGATAATAACTTGCAGCCCAATTTAACAATTTCCAGATTGAATCGGTAAAGAGAGGTGTTTGATCAACAACATCAATGATTGACTTTAAATTGTTGATATTGAGATCAGATTGTTGATCAATTTTGACAATGATGCCAATTGCCTGACGTTTGCCAAAAGGAACTCTAACCCGCATGCCAATTTCTGCGGGTACCACTAATTGATAATCAAAAAGTTGGTGAATTGGTACCGGTAAAGCTACATGAGCAATAAGCATTAAAAATCACAATAATAATTTAATAAATGCATTATTGTACGCAGTTTTTTATTAACTCGCAAAAGCTAAGCTAACTAATTTGTTGTTCTTCATGCTAATCAGTTAATTATATTATTTAAATTTGTAATCTAAATTAAAATTAATTAATACTATTTTGTAATAGTTTCTATTTACTCAAAAAGTGGTATCATCTTTTAAAATTTGTTATCTTGTTTCTGTTATATCAATTTATGAAGTTATAAGGTTAAGGTTAATGTCACTATTATTTTCTCATATTAATCAGTATGGTGAAGCCCATATGGTTGACGTTTCAGATAAACAAATAACAACGCGTACAGCTAAGGCTGAATCTTTTGTGTTTATGGATGCTAAAACACTCAATATGATCATTGAGGGAAGACATCATAAAGGTGACGTTTTTGCTACCGCGAGGATTGCGGGTATTCAAGCTGCTAAAAAAACTTGGGAACTTATTCCTCTATGTCACCCATTATTACTCAGTAAAATTGAAGTGAATATTGAAGCTGATTTAGTTAATCATTGTGTTAGAATTGAGTCCTTATGTAGAGTAACCGGTCAAACCGGTGTTGAAATGGAAGCATTGGTTGCATCCTCAGTAGCGGCTTTAACTATTTATGATATGTGTAAAGCAGTTCAAAAAGATATGGTAATCACTCAAGTTAGATTATTAACCAAAACAGGTGGTAAATCAGGTGATTTTAATGCCAAAAACAATAACAACGATGGGAAATGAATAAAATTATTTTTTTTGCTCAGATTAGAGAGTTAATTGGTATAGAGAGCATGATATTAGATGCCGATCAATTGTCAGTGCATTGTCTTATAGAAAAACTAAGTCAGAAAGGCGATAAATGGTCGTTAGCATTAAAAGAGAATACTGTTTTATGTGCGGTTAATCAGACATTAGTTGATATTGAATATATCATTCAAAACGGTGATGAAATTGCTTTTTTCCCACCGGTAACAGGCGGTTAAGTTAACATGAATATCATTCAAGTTACCAAACAGCCAATTAATGTAGATGAATTAATTGATTGGTTATCAACTTCACCTCAAGATGGTGCCATTGTCACTTTTATTGGAAAAGTTCGTATGCTTGAACAACAAACAACTAGTCTTTATTTAGAGCATTATTCAGGTATGACCGAAAAAGTATTAGCTAAAATTATTGCTCAGGCTCGAACTAAATGGCAGATAAATCGGGTAGCTGTAATTCATAGAGTGAGTGAAATCTATACTAATGAAAAGATTGTTTTTGTTGGCGTGAGTAGTGCTCATCGTACTGATTCCTTTGCAGCTACTGAATTTATTATGGACTTGTTAAAAAGTGAAGCACCACTTTGGAAAAAAGAACGCACAACAAAAGGAGAAAATTGGGTTAAGGCAAAAAAAACTGATAAAGCAGCCTTGAAAAAATGGTTTTAATCAATATTTAGGATATAATAGATCTAAGTTATATCATTTATTTTTACAAGAGGTAATAAATGGCGAATTATTCATCTAATGGTTCAATTATTGAACAATCTAGTAGTCGGGTACAAACTTACATGAGTCATGTGTATGGTTGGATGACTGTTGGTTTACTTTTAACTGCATTGGTTGCATGGTATGCATCTACCAATATACAACTTTTGCAAATTTTATTTCGTGGAATGTGGGTATTATTGATAGCTGAAATTGGGTTAGTTTTTGTTATTTCTGGCATGATCAATCGTTTATCCGGGGCAGCTGCCACAACACTATTTATGTTATATTCGGTTCTGAACGGATGCACTTTTTCTATTTATTTCATAGTTTATACATCATCTTCAATAGCGAGTGTATTTTTTATAACTGCTGGTATGTTTGCTACACTAGCTTTTTATGGTTATACCACAAAACGTGATCTATCAGGTTTTGGACGCTTTTTGTTTATGGGCTTGGTAGGTATTATTATTGCGTCATTGGTTAATATCTTTATGCAAAGCCAGCCGTTAATGTGGGCTATTTCATATATTGGTGTTTTTGTTTTTGCTGGATTAACAGCTTATGATACGCAAAAACTTAAAAATTTTGGTGAGCAATTACCACAAGATGATGCAAATCTGTTTAGACGTTATGTAATTTTAGGTGCATTAGAGCTTTATCTTGATTTTATTAATTTATTTATAATGCTCTTAAGAATTTTTGCAGATCGTCGTTAATTTATGGTTATACTACATTTAAAAGGGACTCTTAATGAGTCCTTTTTTGTTAAATTATAGTTAGTAATTTATTTTGATAATGCTATTTTGTTATAAAGTTCCAGGATAACAGTACACATTAGTATAAAATAAGTATTTTGCTGAATATAAAACCAAAAGCTTGTTTATTAGTGAATTACTATGAAAAAATTGTATTATTTTGTTCTGATTAATGTCTTCATTTCATCATTTATAACAATACGTTACTTTATTGTTCCTGGTGTTTCATTTACTTGGATTGGTAGCTTATTTTCAATATTTGCTGTATTGGGTCACTTTTTTTTATTATATTTATTAGTTTTTCTAATATGTATTCCATTGCTTCGTTTTGGAAAATGTATTACACATCTAGTCGTAGCTGTTATTTTTGGTTTATTACAAATTGTATTATACATTGATACAATTGTGTTTGAGCAGTATCGTTTTCACATCAATCAATCCGTTATATCACTTATATTGTCCGGTCAAGTGGTCGATTTTGCCTTAATAACTTATTTTTTTATGTTTGGGCTCTTGATAACGGTATGCGGCATTGAATATGTAATTTTATGTTTCCTTGATAAGCTAATCACTCGACAGAAGTCATTGCATAAACGATCTAGTTTTATAATAGCAACTGTAATATTTCTGTGTGGATCATTCTTAATAAGCCATTTAGTGCATATGGTGGCATTTTATTATGCTTATTCACCAATTATGGTCGTAAAAGAATATATACCTCTTTATCGCCCATTTACCTCAAAAGAAATAATGGGATTTTTTGACAAAGAAGGACAACATAAAGTTATTTATCAAAAGGATAATCAACATGCCAGTATTTATTACCCTCATAATAAATTAATTATTAATCCGGAAAATAAAACACCACCAAATATCATGTTCATTGTGTTAGATTCATGGCGCTATGATACATTCAATGAATTAATATCTCCAAATACCTATCATTTTGTACAACAAAACAATGGGGTAATTTTTAATAACCATTACTCAACTGGCAATGCAACACGCACGGGTATTTTTGGTTTATTTTATGGTATTCCTGGTACTTATTGGGATGCATTTTTACGTAATAGTATTCCATCATTATTCATCACAACTTTACAACAAGAAAATTACAATATTGGTATTTTTACCTCAGCTAAAGTCTCGGCTCCTGAGTTTGATCGCACTGTATTTGCAACAATTCAAAATTTGAGAATTAGCAGTAAAGATGGTCCAGCATCAGCTAGAGATAAACAACTAACTGATGATTGGTTACAATGGTATAAAAAACGAGATACGACTCAACCAACATTTTCTTTTTTGTTTTATGATGCACCGCATGCTTATGATTTTCCGGATGATTTTGCAATTAAATTCAAACCTATTGGTGATATCAATTATATGACGCTTAGTAATGATTCAGATCAAAAACCCATTTTTAATCGTTATAAACAAAGTGTTAATTATGATGATTATTTATTGCAACGTGTTTATGATGAGCTTGTTGCTTCGGGGACACTAGCTAATACATTAATCATCATTACAGGTGATCATTCTCAAGAAATGAATGATAATAAACTTGGTTTTTGGGGTCATAATGGTAATTATACTGATGCGCAAACCAAAGTACCTTTTGTCATTATTGGAGCAAAAGAATTAGAAAATCTAAAAAATAATGCCAATCAATTAACTAGCCATGAGGATGTTGTCCCTACATTAATGAAACATTTTCTTTATGTTAAAAATGATATCAGAGATTATGCTACGGGATATGACCTGTTTAGTCCTATTATTGATCGAAATTGGTTGTTAATGTCAAATTATAGTTCTTATGCTATTAAAACGTCAGATAATATTTATTTTGTTAATCGTCTGGGCATTAGTCACTATACGGATTCACATAATCATGAAGTAGATGAAACACCAAATTATCAATATATTCAAGATGCCATGAAGAATATGCGTTATTTTTTCGAATGTAATTCCCGCGGTTAGGCGGGAATTAAGCTAGCGGATATCAGCACAATTTAAGCAATAAACAAATCGATTTTGTTTATCATGAAATTTGTCCCACAAAGAAACTTGTTGCTGTAATTGTTTTGCTTCAGGTAATTGCTCAAACAAAATTTCAGCAGTTGATTTAGGTGCCATTGCAACTATATCTGAATAAAAAGCGTTAAACCAATTAGGTTCTGGTTTTTGCCAATCAATTTTATAATCGGTTAGGTGGGCTAATGTAGCCGCTATATCAATAGCATCATCAAAGTCACCTAATTTATCAACTAATCCTATTTTATTTGCTTCTACACCTAACCACACTTGTCCTTGTCCAATTTCATCAACTTGTTCTGTGGTCATATTGCGTGCTTTGGCAACTAAAGAAATAAACGTGTTATAGCCATTTTCAATATTTATTTGAATTAGTTGATTCATTTCATCTGGTAAATCTTGGGCTAAATTACTTTTGGATAGTGGTGAGGTTGCAACTCCATCACTGTAAACACCAATATGAGAAAGCGATTTTTCAAATGTTGGAACAATACCAAAAATACCGATAGAACCTGTGATTGTATTTGGGCTAGCAACAATATAGTCCGATTCTGTCGATATCCAATAACCACCAGAGGCAGCCATCCCTCCCATAGACACGATAACCGGTATATGGTTTTGGCGTAAAGCTTCTAGCTCATTTCGAATAGCTTCAGATGCTTCAACACTTCCACCTGGACTATTAACACGCAATACTACCGCTTCGACATTTAAATTTTTACGAATTTTTCTTAATTGATTAACAATATCTTGGCTTCCCGCTACATTACTACTATTTTCACCTTCAGCAAGTGTACCATTGACAAATACAACCGCGATGAGTGGTTTATCACTTTTTTCATTATCTGAATTGTCATCTTGCTGTTTTTTTAGTTGATAGTCATAGATGCTGATTTCATTTTTGTGAGTTAATTCAAGTTCGAATTGATAATTAGATGCAATAACGTCAATCAAACCATTTGATAACGCATATTGACTCATACTTCCATTGACCGATTTTAATTCCGACAACATTACGTCTGGAGTAGGGACTAGCTGTGTAGCTGCACGTTTTCTTTGACTGGATATGTCCTTAAGATAGTTATTCCAGGTCAAAGTTAGCCAGCGAGTTGTATTATTTTTGGCTTCGTCTGACATACTATCTCGAATGAAAGGCTCTACCGCAGATTTATAGGTACCGACTCGGAATACATGGGTATTAATCTTCAAATTATTCAGTAAGGTATTATAATATAAATTACTTGCAGATAATCCATATACATTAACTGCGCCTTGAGGAGTTAAATAGATTTTATCGGCATAGCTAGCTAAATAATATTGACTTTGATTAAAATTAGATCCAATTGCGTAAATAGGTTTCTTGGCATCACTGAATTTAGTTAAATATTTACCTATATATTGTAGAGAACTCATATCGGTTCCAGCAAAATTATCTAACTTAAGGATAATACTATTGATGTTAGGATCGTTGGTAGCTTGAGCGATCTTTTGTGTTAATACAAATAAACTATTTTCCCTAGCGATATTTACACTTTTACCATAGATTTTATTTTGTAATGCATAAATATCATCACTATATTGGGTGTTATCAACTATCACACCTTCAATATTCAATACCAGAGCGCCTTTTTGTGGAATAGTTTCTTGATTTTGAGCTTCTTTTATTAAGGTCGTGACACTAAAAATAAGAATAATGATGATTAAAAAGATAATGTTAAGAAAGATCTCTCTAATTAAGTTAATAACTTTCCAAATTGATTTAATAAGTGATAAAACAGACATAATAAATAATCCTTTTATAATAGCTTATCTGATTTTTTAGCTTCGATATTTCTTTTTTTAAAGTATTTTTTATCTTCAAAACGTAAGCAAGTTAATTTACCTCCCCAACAACATCCAGTATCAAGGGCATAAATATTCTCTGGGGTACCTTTTCCATTTAAAGCAGCCCAATGACCAAATGCGATACTATATTGAGATGGGATTTTACTTGGTAACAAAAACCAAGGTTTGAGTTTGTTTGGTGCTTGTTCTGGTAGCTTTTTATAATAGAAATCAAGCCGACCATTTTCATAACAAAAACGCATTCGGGTTAATGCATTAGCAATATAACGAAGTCTATCAATTCCTTGTAATTTTAATGACCATTCGTCTGGAAAGTTACCATACATTTTATCAAGGAAAAGGGGGTATGAATCACTTGATAGCATAACATTAAGATCTTGTGCGCATTTTTTTAGTGTTTCAAGATCCCATTGTGGAGAGACACCTGCATGAGTCATGATAAGTTTCAATTGTTCGTCTATTTGAATCAATGGTTGTTTACGTAACCAATTCATTAATTCATCATAATCAGGAGCTGTTAATACGTCTTCGAGATTATCTTTTTTCTTGATAGGAGTGACTTTAGCATAAATGGATAATAAATGAAGATCATGATTACCTAATACTAAACGAATTTGCTGACTATTGCTTTTCACAAAACGTAAAACTTCAAGTGATTTGGGGCCTCTTGCAACAAGATCACCCGTTAACCATACTGTATCTGATGATGAGAACTTAGCTTTTTCAAGTAATCGCATAAATTCATCATAACAACCATGAATATCACCAATCAGTAAGTTTGCCATTTTGTTATTTCCATGCGTTTGCAAGTAAACAATATTGGGGTACAGATAAATTTTCAGCACGTAAATTTGGATCAATATTTAATTCTGATAATTGATCGACTGTAAACATATTGCTTAAGCTGTTACGAATAGTTTTACGTCTTTGATTAAACGCTTCTGTCGTGATACGTGAAAGTACTTTAATATCATTTACAAGATAAGGTTTATTCTTATATGGAATTAATTTAACTACTGCTGAATCAACTTTTGGGGCAGGTTTAAATGATGTAGGAGGAACGTCTAATACTGGAATAATTTGGCAATAATATTGAGCCATGACACTAAGTCTACCATATTCCTTAGTATTTGGTGCAGCCACTAAACGGGTTACGACCTCTTTTTGTAGCATAAAATGCATATCAGTAATAATGTTTGCATACTTAAATAGATGAAACATCAGCGGAGTTGATATATTGTAAGGTAAGTTACCAAATACTCTTAAAGGTTTACCTGATTGATGTGAGATCTGATTAAAATCAAACGTAAGAGCATCTTGTTCAATAACAGTAAGTTTACCTTTAAGTGATGGATTTTCAATGAGTCTAGAGGCTAAATCTCGATCAATTTCTATAGCTGTGAAATGATCTACATGCTTGCTAATAGGTATGGTAAGTGCGGCAAGACCTGGACCAATTTCAACCAAAGCTTGTTCATTATTTGGATTAATAGCCGCAACAATACTGTCAATAATGTAATCATCATGCAGAAAATTTTGTCCAAATCGTTTGCGGGCAAAATGTCCTTGGTGTACACGATTAGTCATTCTTTTCTTCACCTATAATTTTAATATATGCATCACCTTTTAGTTCTTGAATCCAAACTTGTACTTCTTCAGTAAATTTACGATTAAATATAAGCCGGTAAGCTTGTTCTTTTTTAGCTAACGCAGTGCGATCAACTTTTCTTGTATCAATTAGTTGTATCAAATGCCAACCATAAGCGGATTTAATTGGTTGACTAATTTCACCTTTTTTCAACTTGGTTAATGCATTTTTAAATCCAGTATCATAACGTTCCGGAAGATTCCATCCAAGATTACCACCATTACTAGCAGAACCTGGATCTTCTGAATAAGTTTTAGCAGCAGACTCAAAAGTTGTTGTTCCACTGGTAATAGTTTTACGTATATCAGTCAATTTTTGTTTAGCTGTTTGGTCGTTAACTAATACATTCGTTTTAATCAAAATGTGGCGTGCATTAACTTCTTGCACAGTAATTGTTTTAGGTGCTTCAGTACGACTATCATCAACTTTCAAAATATGGAAACCCACACCAGAACGAATTGGACCAATAATGCTACCTTTTGGCGCGCGAATTAAACGCTCTTCAAAAATTGTTGGTAATTCATTTAATTTATTCCACCCCATACTTCCGCCTTTTAGAGCAAACTCATCATTCGAATATGAAGTAGCTAATTTAGCAAAGTTTTCACCTTTTTGAGCACGGTTAACAATATCTCTCGCTTTATTTGTTGCCGTATCAATTTGTTGTTTGCTTGCATTTTCAGGAACAGAAATCAAAATATGACTGATTTTAACATCAATATTATTAGTTGGTTGTTGGGCTATATTTTTGGCTAAGTCTTCTATTTCTTTATTTGATATGTTAATTCGGTGTTTGACTTCATTCATTTGCGTTTGTTCAATTAGCATATCGTTTTGGATACGGTCACGATAAACACTATAACTTACTCCCATTGTTACTAATTTACCTCTGAGTTCATCAATTGACATATCATTTTCAGCGGCAATTTTTTCGATGGCATCGGTAACTTCGTCATCGCTAATGGTGATTTTGGCTTTCGCTGCTTTTTGTAAAATTAAATTTTCAGTGACTAACCGATCAATAATTTGCTGACGAAGCAGTTTATCATTAGGTAAATTTTTAGGATCGGTACTTGCTTTGACTGTTTTTAACATATCATTAACATCACTTTCTAAAATGACGTTGTTATTAACGACAGCAGCAACTTTTTCGACAACTTTTGGTGCTGCATTAACGGATAATGATGTAATAAATCCAAGATTTATACTTAAGATTAAAGCGATAATTAGTTTCAATAATTTCATATTCACTCAACTCATGGTGTTGTTATAATTTTCACGTGGCTGCAATAAATTAATTATGCGGTTTGTTAGTATTTCAGTTTTATTCAAATGTAGTTATATAAGGTAGTTTCCCAAAACTTAACATTTTAGCTTTGGCATCTTGAGTTTTACCTAAACCTAATAGTTCAAAGTTAACTGAAAGTTTATTTTTGTATTTACTTACACGTGAGCCGATGTCCCAGTCTGTTAGTTTCCGGCCATATTGCACTGTTACTCCCCAACAACAATCACTATAGTGTAATCCTACAAAACTATCGGCCGTTTGTTTTAATTTAACATCATAATAATAAGAACCTACTGCGCTGATTGTATTAGATAATGGCCATGCCATCATAACTCCTGCTTGTGAAATATCTTGTTTATAGGGATTATAGTACAAGTTTTTATGTCTAATAGTATCAATATAACTATGATTTGCATAACGGTAAGAAAGTTGTGCTTTTTTTTCACTCGAAAGTCGGTATTCAATTGTGGTATTAGCTAAAGAAACCGTATTAATACGTGTATCATATTGCACGGCACCGCGAAAAATTAAATCATCATTTATTCGCCAAAAACTATTTGTAGCCCAAGTAATACTACCTGTATCAGAGTTTTTATCTAGCTCATTATTATGTTCACTGGTTTTGGATTTGCTAAAATAAGTAATTTGTCCGACTGAAAAATTAAATTTTTCTACTTTGTTATTATCATAAAGTCGTGTTGTTATTCCGGTAGTTAGATTATTTGCCGAGGCAATGCGATCTAGCCCACTATAAGGCTGATCTCTAAATAGTCCAATATAATCTGACTGTAGCAACGTTGAGTCATAGTTCCAAATATTTGATTGATTGCGATAGGGAATATATATATATTTCACTCGCGGTTCTAATGTTTGTGTATAATTTTTAATTAAAGTAGTATCTCGCTCAAAAACAAGTTTGCCATCAATACTAAACTTGGGCATAAACCGATTAACATTTCTATCTAATTCGTTATCTTTTTTAATGTTAGTTTGATTATAATGCGTTGCCATAAAACTAGCTTCTGAGGCTAGTTTTGCCCAAGAGTTGTTTAGAGTATAGTTAAGTGTTGGTTCAAGATGAGCACGCCATGCTTTAGGTTTATTTTTGCCAGAAGTGGCATAATGAGATACTTGCGAAAATGTTTTAAATTTTAACGGACCTAAATCATAATTATAATAATGCATATTTAATTGTGGTTGAGATTGGTAAAGTTTATCTTTCCCTTGAGCATACAATGGTTGAAAGTGACGATAGCCCAATGTAACATCCCAATTTTCATTATTAAACCCGAGTTGATAAAACTGAGTTAAATACCCATCGGTTTCTGAAGCATACTTTGAATTTAAATCAGTTAAATATTGATTGTCGCTTATTCGGGTAGTATCAGCATAAAAACGCCAATTATAGTTAATTAACTCTTCATTTTTCCAATGAAATAACCAACGATGGTGATTATCATCATAATTATTACCGTTTAACTTTTTATCTCTATCTTCATTATATTTTGAATCATGTTGTAGCCAGTCAAAAGCTAATGTACCTAAGCCAATTTCATTTAAATAACGAAATTCAGTTTGTAATTGTACGCCACGATGTTGCAATACTCTTGGTGTGATAGTAGCATCGTAATTAGGCGCAATGTTCCAATAAATAGGTAATAAAAAATCAATACCATCAATACTATCGTAGCTAAAATTAGGCATTAATAAACCAGAACGGCGCTTATCACCAGTTGGTAATTGCAAATAAGGGGAATATAAAACCGGAACATTACCTAGACGAAATACTGCATTCCAAACTTCAAGAAGTTGCTCGTCATTATCGTGTATTACTGTGGTTCCTTTAATATTCCAAGTATCATCATTTATTGGGCAAGATGTAAAACTACCATTTCTAAGAACAACGTAACGATTTTTTTCTAGTTTCGTTTCATCAGCATCACCATGCCCTAACCTATTAACTAGATGATATTCACTTGGACTCATATTGGTATCATTATTATTAAGATTCATTGATGCCTTATTACCTTTCATCTGGATCATATTATCTTGATAAGTAATATTGCCTTCTAATGTTACAATACGATTATTTTTGTCTTGAGAATCAATGGTTACTTTATTAGCTTGAATTGTTCGATTACCTTGTTCTATAAGTACGTTGCCTTGATAAATTGCGATATTAGGATAAATAGCTTCAAATTGGTTAGCTTCAGCTAAGACAGGCAAGGTGTTTATGTCACCATTAACCAATGATCGATTGAATCGAGGAACATTAATAAGACACTGCGGATTATTGTTATTAAGGTTAGGTAAATTTATAGCGTAACTAGAACTGCTATACAACGCAAGTGTTAAAGAAGTTGCAATAAATGATGGCACTAATTTTTTCATCAATGTTCAAATGTAATCAAGATTATGTCATTAAGATATTATAACGATTATTTATAAAAGAGCGAACGAAAAATTAACGTTTTACTCTACGTCTGTTTGCTTTATTTAATTGTTTAACCATTACAATTCTTTTTTCGATAGGAGCATACTGAAATTCATCCCACCATTTGGTTAAATTTAACAATTCACCTTTCTCAATCGAAGCGCGCATTTCTAATAGATCAAAAGCTGCTCGAAATTTTGGATGTTCGATAATAGCAAAAGCGCGTTTACCTTCTCGTTTTTTCATACGTAATTGTAGACGCCAAATATCACCCATTGTAGTTGTTAACCGTCTTGGTATTGCTAGAATACGACATTGTTCACTTAATAGATCATTAATTGTCATTGAAAATGAATCATAGAATTGTAAACCACTTTCCATACAAGTAAGTTGAGTTTGTTCGATGAGTGGATACCATAAAAATACTGCAAATAAAAAAGCTGGATTTACGCGCTGATTATTTGTAATTCGATAATCTGTATTTTTTAATACTTGTTCTATAATCCTCTCGAAGTTACTAGTATTGTTTGGGGTAAAAAAACGACCAATATTAGGGAAAATTTGTTCAAAAAGATGAAATTCCCTTAGCAGAAAGTAGGTTTTATAACCATATCCAGTTTGTAGTAATTTTAGTGATTCATCAAAAAGACGGGCTGGAGGAATGTTCTTTAATAATGGTGCTAATGCTTTTATAGGCTCAGCAGTTGCTGTCTCAATTTTCATATTAAGCTTTGCTGCAAAGCGAATCGTTCTTAACATCCTAACGGGATCTTCGCGGTAACGTGTTTGCGGATCACCTATTAACCGAATAATTCCTTTTTTTAAATCTTGTAGTCCTTGACAATAATCACGTAAAGTAAAGTCTTTGACATCATAATAAAGTGCGTTGATAGTGAAATCACGACGCATAGCGTCTTGCTCTATAGTGCCGTAAACATTATCTCGTAATAACATTCCCGATTGTGAGCGTTTACTAATATTGGTTTGGCTTTTTTGATCATCATGCTCACCACGGAAAGTTGCAACTTCAATAATTTCTTTGCCAAACATAACATGTGCCAGGCGGAAGCGCCTTCCAACCAGCCGGCAATTACGAAAACTTGTTTGAACTTGTTCAGGTGTAGCATTGGTTGCAATATCAAAGTCTTTAGGCGTTTTACCTAATAAAAGATCTCGAATGCAACCACCTACTAAAAAAGCCTCGTACCCTTGTTTATTTAATCGATAAAGAACCTTTAAGGCATTTTCACTGATATCCTTGCGAGAAATATTGTGTTCATTGCGAGGAATGGAAACATAGCAAGCTTGTTGGTGTTCTTTTAAACGAAAAATTTTATGATAAAAGCGTGAAACTTGTTTGAAAATAGCGCACCTCAGCAAGTATTATGAGCTAAATAGAAAAATATAGCGCGCGATTATAACGCAATTGTTATTAACTTTCCATGTTCTTTCTATGTTGCTGTTTTCAATAACCAAATAATTATTATTAAATAGTCAGAATAAAATATTCTATTTGCTTTTTTAAACATAATTAACAACAATAGAGTTTTCTATAGTACAATTAATAATATTATATCATCATGAAGTAACATATTAGTCTTACCCGTATTTATGTGATATCAGCGGGATAATTGCTTTGTAATAAACCTATATTCAATTACTTCTTTTTATATTAATTACAGGAACATTAACATATAAAATATGGTGAAATAATTTTTGATTATATGTTTTTAGTCTTAGTTATTACAAATTGAAGTAAATTAGATATATATCTTTTAACTGATAACTTATTGGGGATATTATGAATATTCGTGATTTGGAATATTTTGTTTCGTTAGCTGAATTTCGTCACTTTCGTAAAGCAGCTGATGCATGTAACGTAAGTCAACCAACATTAAGTGGGCAAATCAGAAAACTAGAAGATGAATTAGGCGTAATGCTATTAGAACGAACTAGTCGAAAAGTATTATTTACTCAAACTGGGATGATGTTAGTAGAACAAGCAAAAGAAATTTTGCGTAATATTCAGATCTTAAAAGAGATGGCTAGTCGTCAAGGTGAAGAGATGTCAGGGCCTATGCATATCGGATTAATTCCCACTATAGCCCCTTACCTATTACCTCATGTTATTACAGTGTTACATGAATCTTTTCCTCAATTAGAACTTTATTTACATGAAGCCCAAACAGCTAGTATCGTTTCTCAACTTGAAAGTGGTAAACTTGATTGTGCAATTATTGCTCAAGTTAAAGAAACAGCACAATTTATTGAATTGCCTTTATTTAACGAACCAATGCTTTTAGCGGTTCCTGCAAATAATGAGTTAGCTAGTAATATGACAGTTAAACTCTCTAGTTTAAAGGGCGAAAAATTGCTTATGCTAGAAGATGGCCATTGTCTACGTGATCATGCTATGGGATATTGTTTTCAAGTTGGCATTGATGAAGATAAGCAATTTAAAGCCACTAGTCTTGAAACACTACGAAGTATGATATCAGCAGGGCGGGGAATTACTTTATTTCCTGAGTTAGCCGCACCTAATGAGCGTACTCGCGATAACATTTGTTATATCCCTTGTACTGATCCTGTGCCTGTTCGTAGTATTGCACTTATTTATCGTCCCGGTTCTCCATTACGTTCTCGCTATGAAACGATTGCAAAAACCATTCGAGAGCATATGCCTAACGTATTTAAAGATAAAGAGCAGTCGCTTAAAGCTAAAGCTATAGACTAGATGACAAATACAGAGATTAATATATAAAAGCTAAGATGAGAAAATGAAAAATATCAAAACTGGTGGTGTCCGTGCTTTGCAAAAAGAAAAAACACGTCGAAGTTTGATTGATGCAGCTTTTAATCAACTTAATGCAGAACAAGGTTTTGCCAGTCTAAGTTTGCGTGAAGTCGCTCGTGAAGCTGGTATTGCGGCGACCTCCTTTTATCGTCACTTTCGTGATATGGATGAACTCGGTTTAGCCATGGTTGATGAAAGTGGTCTAACGCTTCGTCAATTATTACGACAAGCTCGTAAACGGATTGAAAAAGGTGGTAGTGTTTTACAAACTTCGGTGACGACCTTCATTGAGTTTATTGATAACAATCCTAAAATATTCTTGCTGTTATTACGCGAAAAAGCTGGAACTTCGTCTGCTTTTCGTTCTGCTATTGCGCGCGAGATTCAACATTTTATTGTTGAACTTGTTGATTACTTAAATAATGCTAATGGTATGCCTCATCATTATAATGAGGCTCAAGCGGAGGCAATGGTTACCATTGCTTTTAATGCTGGAGCAGAAGCAATCGATTTTGATGAGGTAAAACGTCAAAAATTAATTGAAGATCTCATTTTTCAGTTGCGAATGGTATCTAGGGGTGCTTATTATCTTTATCATAAAGAAAAAATAAAAGTCGAAAATCATTAATTCTAACTTTCATATTAATACGTAAACGTATAGTTAACCTGAAACATCTTTACAAATTTTAGCTTTATATACTTTATTTATTTATCTGGTGTTATTTGTTCAAAATAACTGCTATTCTTATTTTTACAAATTTCTTTAAATATTCGGATTGAAGTTTTTGTTTAAAACGGAATTAACTATATGCTTAAATTTAATCATTTATTTAATACATTAGTCTTACTTTTCCCCCTTTTCACTTATGCATCCTTTAATGTTGGTTTTAAGCAAATTAATTTAGATAAAGAAGGAAGTCGACCTTTAAATATTGCAGTGTGGTATCCAGCAAAAAATAGTGGAGAAACAATAGCTATTGGTGATAATACCGTTTTTTATGGCTCCAGAGTAATACCTAATGGCAAACCTTTGCTAAGTAATAATAAATATCCATTAATCGTATTTTCTCATGGTTATGGTGGTAGCTGGCATAATTTGAGTTGGTTAGCTTATGAATTAACCGGTCAAGGTTATATTGTGGTTGCGCCAAATCATCCTGGTACAACCATTTTAAATCGAGATATCAAACAATCTGTTCAGTTATGGCAACGCCCACGAGATTTAAGTAGAACTATTGATGCTATAAGTATAGATGAAGATTTAGCCAGTTTTATAGATATGAATAAGATCTCGGCCATAGGGCATTCTTTGGGTGGATGGACAGTTATCGCACTTGCTGGTGGTCGATTTAATACTGCGTTATTTAAACAAGATTGTATGACTCATTCGAATTTAAAGGCATGTGAGTTAGTATCAGATCTTGGACTGGATAACCCTGAATTAAATAACAGTATGAAAGATCCACGCATAAAAGCGTTTATTACTTTAGATACTGGCTTAGCAAGAGGATTTACACCTCAAAGTTTGAAAAATATGAATATTCCTTCTCTAGTTATTGGTGCAGGAATTGATGTTGGCGATATGGCTGTTGAGCTTGAATCTGGCTATTTACAACAATTTCTTACCAAAAGTTTATCCACTTATATTGTAATTCCTGACGCAATGCATTTTAGTTTTATGCAAGTTTGTAAGGTTGGTGCAGTCGATTTATTAAATAAAGAAAGTGAAGGAGAAGGGATTATTTGCCAAGATGGTGGTACTCGTGAAAGGACGGAAATTCATCGAGAGCTCAGTTATCTTATCACTGGTTTTTTGTCTAAAATATTTTTGAATACTGCTGATTAGTGTTTTAAAAGTTACTGCGGCTTTGCCGCAGTAATATTTTGTTTGCATATAGCCTATTATAAGTTTTGTAATACTTTTTCAACACTATCTTTAGCATCACCAAATAGCATATAACTATTTTCTTTAAAGAATAGTGGATTTTGTACACCAGCATAACCAGTATTCATTGATCGTTTAGAAATAATAACCGTTTTTGCTTTCCAAACTTCAAGAACTGGCATCCCCGCAATAGGACTACTTGGATCTTCTTCAGCAGCTGGGTTTACGGTATCATTGGCTCCAATCACCCAAACAACATCAGTATCAGGGAAGTCATCATTAATTTCATCCATTTCAAGTACGATATCATATGGTACTTTTGCTTCAGCTAATAATACATTCATATGTCCCGGTAAACGTCCAGCAACTGGATGAATACCAAATCTTACTTCAATATCCATAGCACGAAGTTTTTCAGTAATATTGCTAACCGCGCCTTGTGCTTGTGCTACCGCCATTCCGTAACCAGGAACGATAATAACAGAACGCGCTTCTTTTAATGTTTGAGCAACTTCAGCTGGTTGCATTTCGCGATATTCGCCTTGTTCTTGATCAGAAGAACCTGTGGTGCTGCCATCACTACCAAACCCGCCCGCAATCACACTAATAAAGGAACGATTCATTGCCTTACACATAATATAAGAAAGAATAGCGCCTGATGAACCAACTAATGCACCAGTAACAATTAATAGATCATTGCCTAACATAAATCCTGCTGCCGCAGCGGCCCAACCAGAATAAGAGTTAAGCATTGAAATAACCACTGGCATATCAGCACCGCCAATTGATGCCACTAAATGGAAGCCAAAAACTAATGCAATTATGGTCATGGCTAGTAAGCTAATAGTAGCGCCAGCTCCTGATTGAACATTAACAAAAGTAAACATTAGTATTACAGAAACGGCAATAGCTACTAAATTCCAGTAATGTTTGTGAGGAATTGATAATGGTTTTGAACTTATACGACCATTTAATTTACCAAAAGCTACTATAGATCCAGAGAAGGTTACAGCACCGATAAATATTCCCACAAAAATTTCGACTAAATGTACAGTAAGTTCGTTAGATGAGAACAAGAACATCTTTGAATCTAAAAAGCTATTGAAACCTACTAGTACTGCAGCCATACCCACAAAACTATGAAGTAATGCGACTAATTCTGGCATTTGAGTCATTTCAACTTTTTTAGCTAGGTATAAACCAATAGCCGCACCAATAATCATTGCAATGATAATCCAGTGTAGACCACCTTTAATGCTTGCAATTGCAGCAATAAGTGCAATTGCCATACCGATCATGCCGTATATATTACCTGATTTTGCTGATTCTTGATTAGAAAGCCCACGTAGACTGAAAATAAAAAGTAATGCTGCAATGACATAAGCTGCTTGAATAATTCCATTCATTATTTATGCTCTCCTATTACTTATCACGTTGGAACATTTTCAGCATTCTTTGGGTAACAAAGAATCCACCAAAAATATTGATACTAGCAATCAAAA
>CALYPG010000030.1 GCA_945271295.1 uncultured Gilliamella sp.
CACCTTATGAAGCCTTTTACTGACTGGATTCGCACTTAGATGTTGAATGTAGGGTGCGAGTCTAAACTGAAACGTATAGCTAATCTGAAACTTCTTTACAACTATAAGTTATTTTAAAAAAGATTGATCTGATAAAACCCGTAGTGGTTGCATGTCGCTTTCTCCTTTAATAACTAAAGATGGATCTGAACGTAAACAAGTACCACCATAATGTCCCCCTGCCGTAAAAGTACATATTTGAACATAACGATTATCTACTTTAGGCAAGCACCATAATTCTTGATAAATATTTTCTTGTTTAGCAAATCTTCCAACCGTTTTATCTAAAATCTGTTCTTGGTTACTTACTAATTGAATATCACTACCGCGACGACCTGCAATAGGTTTAACTGCATAACCTTTTTTTATTAAACTTTCATTGAGTTCAAACGTTGATTCTAATAAATAACGATGATTAGGAAATAAAGACCACAATACCGGTAAAATCGCTTTATTACTTGGGATAACTGTCCATAGCGGTTCAAAAACTGATACCTCCGGTCGCAATAATACATCAATTAATCTTACCGCGTTCTCTGGATGACCAGTCCGGATTGGTAATCCCGCGGTTTGAGCTTCGCTTTCTTGGCGAAGTTGTTCTAAAACCGTTTCCCAAGCCCATGTTTTCCATACACAGGTAACTTGACGATCCTCGTCATCAACTAAACGCCCTTGTTTATCCCAATGAAGAGCATCTAAACCGCATAGAATTTTACTACTAAAACCCGCTTGAGTTAACGCTTTTTGCATAAAAAGAGCATGATAGTTTTCCTCACTATCATTATCTTGCATGATGTGAACAAAAGGCTTGGCATCACTATGTTTCCAACAACTTGCCAGAGAATTAAGTAATCCTTCACCTGGATTGGTACCTTCTGTTAGTCCAGCTTGAATTGCCCATTTTTGTAAAATAATACTAGTTTCAGTATGACATGATGCTGAATCAGCATTGTATTCATAAACTTTTAAACCTCTTTCATCCATGCAAAAATCTAATCGCCCCGATATCATCTGATATCGACGTTGTTGCCATGATAAACGTAATCTTGGCCATAATATTTCTGGAATATTAAAATAATGTAATAAATTATTGTCTTTTAGAACTTTATCAGTTGCATACAAATACATTAAGTGTAATTCATTTGTTGCACGGATTAACTCTTGTTCCGCACTATCAGAAATAGTGAAATAACGATACTGATCATCATGATTAACTGCATGACCTGTTGCTAATATGTAGGCTTTTTCTAGTGGTTCTTGTTCATTTAACCAATGGTTTTCAAATTGCTTGAGATTATTAATGCGAACATTATGAATAGTAAGTAATGATTTGGGAACATGTGGTTGTGGCAAGCTGTACCTCGTATCCTCCGTTTGAATCATCCAGCCTAAAATAGTGGTATCATCAAAAGTATCATGTAATAGATAACCACTATCGGAAACAGTCATTGTAAGCTCACGAGTCCATTGCTGACCTTTTGGTAGTCTGGTATGTGTCAAATTTTGCTCAACAATTCTAACTTTATCTGCAAATACTTCAGTGATAATGGCTATATGCCCCGTTCGTTTGAAAACCCCACCATCATCCCAAACTAATAAGGCACCTACTTCTGGCTTTTTTTTGCTACCATTAGCAAATGCTTGCAGCGGTAAAATAGCTTCATTAATCACTTGTCGTAAAAAACGTAGTGAGAAAATTTCATGCGCCATACCAACATCAGTGAAAACAACACCATGATTTAAATATAGAAATCGCCGAGCAAATTCAACGCATTGCCATTTATAGCCCATATATTCACGCTCCAAATAGTTGCGAAATGATGAATCATCAGGATATTGCTGTTTATTCAATGATTCATAATCAGATGAATAAATTGCCACTCCTCCTGGCGCATAACCTAATAATGTACCAAAAGGTTCCTTATGATCTGGATTAACTAACATACTGCATTGACCTTCCATTGATAAATAAAAAATTTAAAACCGTACTATGTTAAAATCTATTTATCATAGATCAATTTATATGCTTTAAAAAGCAATGTTTAAATTTAACTTACTTGAAGTAGAATAAAATGCCTATATATTGTAATTATTCTCGGTAGCAATACCTCCCACAATATATGCCATTAAAATGAGAAAAATAAAATTATGCAACAGACTAAATTAAATGAATTATTAGATTTTCCATGCTCTTTTACTTATAAAGTGATGGGAGAAGCTAAACCTGAACTCGTTGATAAAGTGATTACTGTTATCCAACGTCATGCACCTGGAGATTATTCTCCTTCGATAAAACCAAGTAGTAAAGGTAACTATCATTCTGTATCAATTACGATTAATGCAACACATATTGATCAAGTTGAAAATTTATATAAAGAGTTAGGTGAAATTGATATTGTGAGAATGGTTTTATAACACTTTACTTTTGTATTATTCTTAGCTACAAATAGAGCCTTATATAATATAAAAACAATGAGGCTCTAACATGAAACCAGAAACAATTGCTATTCACGCAGGTTACACACCAGAATCAACTACACATGCAGTTGCGGTACCTATTTATCAAACTACTTCTTATGCATTTGATGATACCCAACATGGTGCAGATTTATTTGACTTAAAAGTACCTGGTAATATTTATACTCGTATTACTAATCCAACGAATGCTGTAATCGAAACACGCGTTGCTAAACTTGAAGGTGGTATTGGCGCTTTAGCAGTTGCTTCAGGTATGGCCGCAATTACTTATGCTATTCAGGCCATTACTTTCGCTGGTGAAAATATTGTTTCTGTTGCTAAACTTTATGGTGGTACCTATAATTTACTCGCTCATACTTTACCCAACTTTGGTATTACCACTCGTTTTGCTCCTCATGATGATTTACCTGCACTCGAAAAGCTAATAGATAATAAAACTAAAGCATTATTTTGTGAAAGCATTGGCAATCCAGCGGGCAATATTGTTGATTTAACTGCACTTGCAGAGATTGCTCACCGTCATGGCATTCCTTTAATTGTTGATAATACCGTTGCTAGTCCAGCACTTTGCCGTCCATTTGAATTTGGTGCCGATATTGTTGTGCATTCTTTAACTAAATACATTGGTGGGCATGGTAGTAGCTTAGGTGGCATGATTGTTGATTCTGGTAAATTTCCTTGGAAAGAACATGCTGAAAAATACCCAATGTTAAATCGACCTGATCCCTCTTATCATGGCGTTTCTTACACAGAAACTTTCGGCAATGCCGCATATATTGCTCGTTGCCGAGTTATTCCGTTACGAAATATGGGAGCAGCGCTATCACCATTTAATAGTTTCCTGCTATTACAAGGGCTTGAAACGCTATCGTTACGTATGGAAAGGCACTGTCAAAATGCACTTAAAGTTGCTCAATACCTTGAATCACATTCGCAAGTAAGTTGGGTAAATTATGCTGGACTACCTAATCATCCTGAACATCATTTAGCCGTAAAACAGATGGATAAAGGCTTACCCGCTGCAATATTATCGTTTGGAATTAAAGGGGGTAAACAAGCCGGAGCCAAATTTATTGATGCATTAAAACTAATAATTCGATTGGTTAATATTGGCGATACTCGATCGCTTGCTTGTCACCCTGCAACTACCACTCATCGTCAATTAAATGCAGAAGAACTAGAAAGAGCCGGCGTTAGTCAAGATATGATTCGTTTATCCATTGGCATTGAGCATATCGATGATATTATTGCCGATTTGGATCAAGCTCTAAAAGCAGCTCAATAAAGAAAAATAAGATAAAATGGGGACATAAGATTTTCCCCATTATTCATAATTTAAAGTGACTAACCTAGAATTTTGGCTAATTCTTTAGTTACTTCAGAGACGGCTTTGGTTCCATCAATACAAAAATATTTAGTATTACCTTTTTTAGCTTCTTGTTGATAATAATTGATTAGCGGTTTAGTCAATTCATGGTATTCAACCAGACGTTTACGGACAACCTCTTCATTATCATCTTTACGGATTATTAATGGTTCACCAGTTATATCATCAACACCGTCAACTTTTGGTGGATTATAACGAACATGATAAACTCGACCAGAATCAGGATGAACTCGACGTCCACTTATACGATCAATAATAACTGAATCTGGTACATCAAATTCAAGAACATAATCAAAATTTATGCCCGCAGCTTTCATTGCATCCGCTTGTGGTACGGTACGAGGAAAACCATCCAATAAAAAGCCATTGGCACAATCACTTTGGGCAATACGCTCTTTAACTAATGCAATAACTAATTCATCGGTAACAAGTTTACCCGAATCATTCATTATTTCTTTAACTTGTAAACCGAGTGGTGTACCTGCTTTTACTGCTGCTCGTAACATATCACCAGTTGAAATTTGAGGAATACCATATTTTTGCATAATAAATTGTGCTTGAGTTCCTTTCCCCGCTCCAGGAGCACCTAATAAAATAATTCGCATAAAAAAACCTCTTATGGCTTGAATAAATAGACTTCTTTATTCTGGTAAATAATGAAATATAACTTTACTGCTTGATATTAATCCGTCAGTTGGACAAATGTAATTAATGGCTCCACAACCTTTGATTATTTGAGCTGATTGTTGACAAATAGGACAAATAAACTGTTCGAAGTAATGTTGTTTACAGTGAGGGCAGTTATAATGCTGTGGTGAAACCACATTCATTTTATTATGACATGTAGGACATAAGCCTTCTTGATTATTATTCACAGTTTTGTTTGTCATAAACTATTTACGTCCTTTAACATGTTTCATTAACCGGCGTCGTTTACGTTGCTGCGCTGCGGTTAAACTATTTTTTCTACCTTCAAATGGGTTAGCACCTTCTTTAAATTGAATTCGAATTGGTGAGCCCATTATCTTTAATGACCGTCTAAAATAGTTCATCAAATAACGTTTGTACGAATCAGGTAAATCTTCAACTTGATTGCCATGAATAACGACAATTGGAGGATTATAACCACCCGCATGAGCATATTTTAATTTGACGCGACGGCCTTTTACTAATGGAGGTTGATGGTCATCTTGTGCCATTTGCATAATTTTAGTTAATAATGCCGTATTAACTCGACGAGTAGCACAATCATAAGCTTCTTGAATTGAATCAAATAAGTTACCAACACCACTACCATGTAGAGCTGAGATAAAATGTAAACGCGCAAAGTCAATAAAGTCAAGCCGATCATCTAAGGTGGTTTTAACTTGTTCTTTAATATCTTGTGATAAACCATCCCATTTATTAACAGCAATGACTAGTGAGCGCCCACTATTGATAATAAAACCGAGTAGCGATAAGTCTTGATCTGAAATGCCTTCTCTTGCATCGATGACCAAAATAACGACATTAGCATCTTCAATGGCTTGTAATGTTTTAATAACCGAAAATTTTTCAACTACTTCGGTCACCTTACCTC
The DNA here is from genome assembly GCA_945271295.1 of uncultured Gilliamella sp. Taxonomy (GTDB): domain Bacteria; phylum Pseudomonadota; class Gammaproteobacteria; order Enterobacterales; family Orbaceae; genus Gilliamella. The sequence continues at coordinate 5,484 of CALYPG010000030.1, forward strand.
GTTTACGAACGCCTGCGGTATCAATTAAAATATATTCACGCTCATCACGTGTCATGGGGATATAGATGCTATCACGTGTGGTACCAGGCATATCATATACCACAACACGTTCTTCGCCTAAAATTCGGTTAGTTAGTGTTGACTTTCCAACATTTGGACGACCAACAATAGCAACTTTAATTGGTTGGTTAATTAGTGATTCAATTTCATCTAACGCTAGATCATCATAAGATTCAGGTAAATCTTGATATTGTTCCTCGCTGTTTTCGCTTGAATCTGAATCATCTTCATTTTTAAATTGAAAAATAGGATCTAACACAATTTCAATTAATGAACTAACTCCACGACCATGACTGGCAGCTATTGGGTGAATATCACCCAAACCTAAAACATAAAAATCAGAAATTGCCGTATCGGTATCAATACCATCAATTTTATTAGCAACTAAAAAGGTGGCTTTTTGTCGGGAACGCAGATGTTTAGCAATCGCATGATCAGCAGGCATTGCGCCTGCTCTAGCATCAACTAAGAAAAGAACAATATCAGCTTCTTCGATGGCTTGTAAAGATTGTTCAGCCATAAAGCTTTCAACACCATCTTCTGTGCCATCAATACCGCCAGTATCAATGACAATATATTCATGACCTTTAATTTCAGCACGCCCATACTTGCGATCTCGGGTTAATCCGGGAAAATCAGCAACTAACGCATCTCGAGTTCGTGTTAATCGATTAAATAAAGTGGACTTTCCAACATTTGGTCGACCAACAAGTGCTACTACAGGTACCATTATAACTCTCTAACTAGTTTAGTTTTTTGTAAATGCATAAATATCGCCATCTTTTGCTTGAACAATTAATTTATTGTCCGCCACTAATGGTTTGGATATTAACCCACTACTATTTACTTTTGTTTTAGCAGTAAGTTCACCATTTTCAATATTTAGCCAATATAAGTAACCTTCAAAGTCACCTATAACTATATAATTTTGGTAAATTACAGGATCTGTCAATTGACGGTGTAGAAAATCTGATTGTTTCCAAAGCTCTGCGCCACCATTTTTAGAAAGAGCCTGAATATTATCATCTTGATCAACTACAAATAGTCGATCGGAGTTAACTGCAAAACTATGGGTGCTACCTAGTTGTTTACGCCATACAATTTGACCATTACTTAAATTAAGCGCCACAACATTACCATTATAACCAACAGAATAAACCAAATTTCCTTCAACAACAGGTGTAGAATCGACATCGTTTAATTTGGCGATTTCAGTTGAGCCTGATGGTTGAGAAATACGTTGTTGCCAGATTAATTGGCCATCTTTAATAAAGTAAGCATTAACCCGTCCATTATCATCACCTAAAATTGCAGCGCCATGAGCTATGATTGGTGTTGAATTGCCTCTTAAGGATAATGGTGGAACTTCAAGAGATACATCCCATAAATTATCACCGGTATCGCGATTTAATCCTTGTAAAGCACCGTTAGTAGTATGGACAATTAATTTATCTTCAAATGCAACTGGGCGCGCTAGAACCTCACCTTTTACTGATTTTTCCCATACTACCTTACCAGTGTTACGATCTAGTGCGTAAACGACTGCTCGTTCACTACCTACATATACATATTTATCATCAGCACTCATTCCACCAGAAAATAGCGCGGTTTGGCTACTAAACAGTGAGCTTTTGGATAAATTTACATCCCATAAGGTTTTACCACTTGATAAATCAACCGCTTTAACTTGTCCGCTTCGACTTGCTACATAGATAGCATTATCATAATTAACAGGACCCAATAACGAATAAATATGGGTATTACCTGAAGTGCTATTTTTCCATACTTGCTGAATAGGGAATTGATTATTTACCTCTGGTGACGGTGAAACCTGAACAATTTCTTCTTCTCCACCAAACAAAGAACATCCAGCAAGTGAGAACATTAAAACAGCGGTAAAAAAATTTTTGGATAACTTCATTTTATAGACCCTTATAGCAGGATAAATTAATTGTTACTTTCTTCTGTTGTGGTTTGTTTAGTTTGAATTTCTTGTGCTGCTTTTTCTTTAGCAGCTTGTGCTTCTTGCTCAATGAGTTGCTTGGCTTTTAAATATTCAGCTTGATTTAATTTCATTTTAATATTTGTTTCTAATTCTTTCATTGGAGAGGAAGATAGTACTACTTTATATGCATCAACTGCTTGTGCATATTGAGTCATTTTCATTAATACATCACCACGGATACTATTGACAACAGGAGCCCAATTTTGTTCCGTAACATTGTTTAAAGATGCCAAACTTTCTTGATATTGGCCTTGTTGAGATTGCAAACGTGCTAGTCGAATATAGATAATTGCTTGTATAGGTTCGGCATCTGTTTTCTTCAATGCGTCTACCAAAAATGCTTGCGCCCCAGAATAATCTTTTAACACTTCAACATAAAATTGTGTAGCACGAAGATCAGCAAAAACACCATAAATACTATTATTATTTTTAGCAAAAGCGACTAGTTCATCAACCGAAGCCGGATTATTAGCATCTAATTTAGCAATTAATTGTTCATAACGATCAGATGCTTCAATTGATTGTTGTCTTTGATAAGATTGCCAATAACGCCATCCCCAAAAAGCTAAGAAACCGACAATAATAACAGCAACAATAATTTTCCACGTTTTTGCAATAAACTCTTTTATCTCGGCAAATTGTTCTTCACTTGATAATTGATGACTCACGTTTTTCTCCTATTTACCTTACTTTACACGATAGCTAAACAAGTTTGAACAATCTCTTTTTGTGCTACTTCAACTTGTTCGCCGGTTAGTAAATTCTTAATTGTTACTGATTGGTTAATAATTTCGTTTTCTCCAATAATAATAGCTATTTTAGCACCTAATTTATCGGCTTTGGTAAATTGCTTTTTAAAATTACCCGAACCATAATTTGTCATAATTCGTTTATTTGGTAAATTATCACGTAATTGTTCTGCAATATTTTGGGCTAAAGAAATTGTTTTTTCTTCACCCGAAGTGATCATATAAATATCAATAGAATTGTCACAATTAAGTGATGGATTAACAGCTTGAACGAGTAGAACCAACCGTTCAACTCCCATCGCAAATCCAACTGCTGGTGTTGGCTGCCCTCCCAGCTGGCTAACAAGTCCGTCATAACGGCCACCACCACAAACTGTACCTTGAGCGCCTAAACTGTTAGTGACCCATTCAAACACAGTTCGATTATAATAATCTAAACCTCGCACTAATCTTTGGTTTATAGTGTATTTTATCCCTGCATTATCCAACAAGCGACACAAGCCATCAAAGTGCTTTTTAGATTCTGCATCAATATAATCAAACAATTTAGGTGCGTGATCTAACAGGTTTTGAACCTCAGCGTTTTTTGAATCAAGTACGCGTAATGGATTAGTATACATTCTACGTAAGCAATCTTCATCCAGTTTATCTTTATGCTGCTCTAGAAAACTGACCAATGCTTTACGATAATTCGCTCTGGCATCTAATGAGCCAATAGAATTTAACTCAAGCGTAGCATGTTTTTCAATACCTAAAGCTTTCCAAAAACGAGCAGTTAGTAAAATAAGCTCCGCATCGATATTCGGTCCTTCAAGTCCAAATACTTCAACACCAAATTGATGGAATTGACGATAACGTCCTTTTTGCGGTTTTTCATAACGAAATGCGGGACCTAAATACCAAAGACGTTGTTCTTGATTGTAAAAAAGGCCATGTTCAATTCCAGCTCTAACACAACCGGCTGTAATTTCGGGACGCAATGTGATACTTTCATTGTTACGATCGTTAAAAGTATACATTTCTTTTTCAACAATATCGGTTACTTCACCTACTGCACGTTTAAATAGTGCTGTTTCTTCAACAATTGGTGTTCTAATTTCATTATAACCGTAACTATTTAATACATTTTTGACTATTGTTTCAATCTTTTGCCAACTAGCACTATCTGTTGGAAGTAAATCGTTCATTCCTCGTATGGATTGGATCTTTTTCTCTGTCATTTGTTTATTCACTATTTAATAAAATTATAATTCAGTGGTTGCGATTCGGTTTTTTAATATTAATGCCTTTGCGCGAATTTTAGCTTCTAATTCATCAATCATTGATTCATTATCAATTCGGCCAATTCGCACACCATCTTCATAAAAACCACTTTTACTATGCCCTCCAGCAACGCCCATTGTAGAAGCTAAAGCCTCACCTGGACCGTTTACAACGCAACCAATAATCGATACATCCATCGGCGTAATAATATCTTCTAATCGCTGTTCTAAAATATTTACTGTATTAATTACATCAAATTCTTGACGAGAGCAAGTCGGACAAGCAATAAAATTAATACCTCGGGAACGAATTCGTAATGATTTTAATATATCAAATCCAACTTTTACTTCTTCAGTTGGATCAGCGGCCAATGATACTCGCAAGGTATCACCAATGCCTTCTGTTAATAACAAACCCAAACCTATAGCAGATTTAATTGCTCCACTGCGAACACCACCTGCTTCGGTAATTCCTAAATGTAAAGGTTGCTTAATCTGCTTTGCTAATAACCGATATGCTTTTACAGCAGTAAAAACATCTGAGGCTTTAACGCTGACTTTAAACTGATCAAAATTGAATCGATCAAGTATATCAACATGCCGCATAGCAGATTCAACGATCGCTTGTGGAGTAGGCTCTCCATATTTTTCTTGAATATCTTTTTCAAGTGATCCAGAATTAACACCAATTCTAATTGGTATATTTTTATCTTTAGCGCAATCGACCACTGCCCTAATTCTGGATTCATTACCAATATTACCAGGATTAATTCTTAAACAATCAACACCATAATCTGCCACTTTTAAAGCTATACGATAGTCAAAGTGAATATCGGCAATAAGTGGTACTTTGCTTTGTTGTTTAATAAATTTAAAGGCCTCTGCAGCGTCCATTGTTGGAATTGACACTCGGACAATATCTACACCAACCCGTTCAAGAGCATGGATTTGTGCAACTGTTTTTTCGACATCCGTCGTTCGAGTATTCGTCATAGATTGAACAGCAATAGGAGCGCCATCACCAATAGGCACATCGCCGACATAAATTCGGCTAGATTCTCTCCTGATAATTGGTGAATCTTGATGACTCATAAGATGCCTAACTATATAATAAAATAACTAACCTGTTATTTTAACAAGATTTGAGACAAATGTCTGTATCAGAATAACAAAATTTGCTAACTATTAATATGATTGGATGAAGGGGAAATATAGTGACTAACTTCAACAATATTACTTCTACTTTCTTTACTTACAAAATAGATTGTTATACCAAGAATACAAACTACAGTAAACATGATTATACATAATAGCCACTTACTTCGTTTTTTCTTTTTAGGGTTTAGAAGGTGATTAGTTACTTGGTTAGGCATATATTGTTGAGCTAAAAGATCTATAAAAGGTTGATATTCATCTATAGATAAACCTACAAGGTCAGCATAAGAACGAATATAACCTTTTAAAAAAACGAAAGGAACATCAATCATTTGGTCGTTTTCAATATCAACAATCACAGCTTTACAAACATAAATTTGACTAGCAATATCGTCTTGAGTTAGCCCCTTTTGTTCCCTCAAACTGGATAGCATCATACCCAATGAAATATTGTTCATTATTCCCTCATGAATTATCTTAGTTGTGAATTTTTTCCATTTCACTTATTTTTACATATTTTTATAATTAATCAATTTTTTTTTGCAGTAACCCATGGAGTTGGCTTTGCAATTTCGTTTTTCGCTGCTACTAGTAGCAACTCATATTTATCTTGCTTTAAGATTTGAAGCATAACTGTAGTATATTCAAACGTTTCAACTAATGATTTTCTTAGTAAGATATTAGCTAAAAGCAATTCGCTACTTATACCACCTACACTGATGGGTTTGCTTTGCGCCAAAACCCAACAATGGGCGCTCAATATACCATGCATCGTCTTGAGTAACAAGAAGCATTTCAAAATGGTCACTTAGATATTTGGCTAGAGTTAAATGTTTACCAAAATAATTTTAGACTTTTTCTACAAATTTGTCGGCAAGCTAATGTATCGGTCAAACATTTACATTTATGCGACGCATAAGGACACGACTGCACTATTTCAGGTATGACCAAATACAACATATAACTGAATCGACTAAATATTTTTTATAAACTAACTCCAAATTAGTAAACAGTAATATTTTTTACCACGACGAAGTAATGTATAACGATTGAATAGTTTATCATTATTTGAAAAATTATAATCTATTGTAGTGATACGCTCTCCATTAACTGAGATTGCATTTGATTCAATCATGGTTCTTGCTTGCCCCTTTGATGGTGCAAATTCAGCATTAACGATTGCTTGTTGTAAATCAACATCACTTGCCACAGTTAATATTGGCATACCATCTTGGGCTAACTGAGCAAAATCATCCTCAGATAAATCGCTTAATTTGCCTGAAAATAAGCTTTGTGTAATACGTTTTGCCGCAATTAATCCTTCCTCGCCATGTACCAAACGTGTTACTTGTTCAGCTAGCACGTATTGTGCACGAGGAGCAACACCACTATTTTTATCCTCTACTTCCAAAGCATCAATTTCACTTAGTGGCATAAAGGTAAAGAATTTTAGGAATCGATAAACATCAGCGTCAGCTGTATTAATCCAAAATTGATAGAATTTGTATGGGCTTGTCTTTTTCGGGTCAAGCCATACCGCACCACTTTCTGTTTTACCAAATTTAGTTCCATCTGATTTAGTAATAAGTGGAACGGTTAAACCATAAACTTGTTTTTGATGTAAACGACGTGTTAGATCAATCCCCGCAGTAATATTGCCCCATTGATCTGAACCACCAATTTGCAAAACAACATCATATGCTTTATTCAAACAAGAAAAATCATAAGACTGTAATAAACTGTACGAAAATTCAGTAAAGGAAATACCAACATCATCACGATCAATACGTTGTTTAACTGATTCCTTGTTAATCATGGCATTAACAGAAAAATATTTACCAATATCACGTAAAAATGTTAGTACATTCATACCACTAAACCAATCATAGTTATTGGCAACAATGGCAGCATTTTCACCACAGTTAAAATCCAGAAATGGCGAAACTTGTTGTTTAATTTTTTCACTCCATTCAACAACCGTCTGTTCAGTATTTAATTTACGTTCAACTGCTTTAAAACTTGGGTCACCAATTAATCCTGTTGCACCACCAACCAGAGCTATTGGTTTATGTCCGGCTAATTGAAAGCGTTTTAAACAAAGCAAAGGGACTAAATGGCCAAGATGCAAACTATCCGCTGTTGGATCAAAACCACAATAAAGTGCAATAGGATTGTGTTCAATTAACTCAATTAGAGCTTTCTCATCTGTAAGTTGAGCAATCAGTCCACGTTCTTGCAGTTCTTTGATCACATTTTTTGTCATGATATTTACCTATTAAATTTTGTTTCGTTTATATTCTATTTTTATTAGATTTATTCAGTTTTAGTATGATAACGTTTATACGCTTGTTTAAAATGATCTGCCACTATTTCATTCGGTTTTTTATCACATAAGCTAACAATAACTATTGCTATTGATGCAAATAAAAATCCAGGTATAAGCGAATAAAGATTAAACCAATTAAAATTAATCCAGAGCAATACCGTTACTGCCCCAATTATCATTCCAGCTAACGCCCCATTACGAGTCATACGAGACCAGAAAACTGAAAAAACAATAATAGGACCAAACGCTGCGCCAAATCCTGCCCATGCATGACTAACTAAATCAAGTACACTATTGTTTGGATTAATTGCCAATAAGATGGCAACTAATGAAATAAATAACACCATTATACGACCAACCCAAACAAGCTCTCTTTGTTTTGCTTTTGGTCTAAAAAAAGCACGATAAAAATCTTCTGTTAGAGCACTTGAACAAACCAATAACTGACAACTTAATGTACTCATCACGGCAGCTAAAATAGCTGCAAGTAAGATACCTGCAATCCAAGGATTAAAGAGTAATTTAGATAATTCAATAAAGATACGCTCATGCTTACCATTATCGATTAAATAAGTTAAATTCGGATGATTAGCAAAAAAGGCAATACCAAAAAAACCAACCGTAATTGCACCTAATAAACATAAAATCATCCATGTCATGCTGATGCGGCGAGCGTTTTTCATCACTTCATGAGAATCAGCCGCCATAAACCTTGCTAAGATATGCGGTTGACCAAAATAACCAAGCCCCCATCCTAGTAATGAAATAATGGCAATAAAGTCCATGTGGGCAAATATATTAGTATAATCCGGATTTAAGGACTTAATATTGATCATCGCATCATTAAATCCACCGGCATTAATCATGACCATAATTGGTGTTAAAATTAATGCAAACATCATTAAACTAGCTTGAATAGTGTCTGTCCAACTAACCGCTAAAAAACCACCAATAAAAGTATAGGCTATTGTCGCACCTGCACCTGCTAACATCGCCCAACCATAGCTCATACCAAAAGTACTTTCAAATAGTTTTGCTCCTGCAACTACTCCTGACGCACAATAGATAGTAAAAAAGATTAGAATAATAACGGCAGAAATAATCCGTAATAATGAGCTTTTATCATCGAAACGACGAGCAAAATAATCAGGTAAAGTTAATGAATTATGGTTGATTTCAGTAAAAACACGCAATCGTCCAGCGATTAATAACCAATTCAAATAAGCGCCAATAATTAAGCCAATTGCAATCCAACTTTGACAAATACCAAACAAAAAAACAGCGCCAGGTAAGCCCATCAATAACCAACCACTCATATCTGAAGCCCCTGCGGAAAGCGCTGTTACAACACTACCTATACGACGTCCACCCAGAATATAATCACCAAAACTTCGTGTTGCTCGAAATGCAAAAAAGCCAATTGCAATCATGCCTAAAATATACACAGCAAAGGTGACAATCATTGGTAATGACATATAGTTATAAAATCCTGTTTATAGATTCAAAAATTGGTCAGCTAGCTTATCATAAAAACAGCGCGCTAAAAAGCAGGTGATGCGTGAATATGATGTCTGGTAAGAGAAAAAGATATTAAAGACAAAAACGACTTTTTAAGATATCACATTTTAATTAAATGAGCTGCCATTAACTTGTTACAAAAATCAATTTTAAATTATATAAATACGATAAATAAAGTATATAATAATAACTAACTATTTTTAATCTGAATTATTTTGTGAAACAAGCAACCCGAATTCAAATCCTAGCTCGACTAAAAGATCATATCAAAGATCCCACAACCGAACTTATTTATACCACCCCTTTTGAGTTACTTATAGCAGTTGTCCTTTCTGCTCAGGCAACCGATGTTAGTGTTAATAAAGCGACTAAACTTCTTTTCACCATTGCCAATACAGCAGAACAAATTTTAGATCTTGGGGTTGATAAACTAAAAAACTATATTCGTACAATTGGGCTTTACAATAGTAAAGCCGTAAATATTATTAAAACTTGTCAAATATTAGTTGATAAATATCAAGGTGAAGTGCCAGAGAATTTTGAATCGCTTATTGAGCTCCCGGGCGTTGGTAGGAAAACCGCGAATGTGGTCTTGAATACGGCTTTTGGTTGGCCAACTATTGCCGTTGATACACATATTTTTCGAGTTTGTAACCGAACTGGATTTGCTTCTGGAAAAACTGTTGAAGATGTTGAAAAAAAATTGCTTAAAGTGGTTCCTTATGAATATAAATTAAATTGCCACCATTGGTTAATTTTACATGGGCGTTATACTTGTATTGCTAGAAAACCACGTTGTGGAGCTTGCGTTATTGAAGATTTATGTGAATATAAAGCGAAAATCTATCCTGAGTGAAAATCAATGTCTAATAAATTTAAATTAAGTCATGATGATATCAATTTATTTAAAAACAGTATTGGTAATATCAAAAAACTAAAACAAGATACTGTTATCCATAAACCATTAAAACAACAACAGAATTGTGTTGACTCTCGAAAACAACTACATGAAAAAATTAACACAGAGTTCTATTTTTCTGATGATTATCATCCGTTATTGCAAGAAGATCCAATCCGTTACAGTCGAGAAAATGCAGATCCTAATGAAGTAAAAAAATTACGTCGAGGCTTCTATGAACCAGAATTTTTTTTAGATTTACATGGATTAACTCAGAAAGAAGCAAAAAAAGAGATTGCAGCACTTATTGCAGCATGCTTACGCGAAAGAGCACTTTGCGCTTGTATCATGTATGGACATGGTAAAAACATACTAAAAAAACAAACGCCAATGTGGTTGGCACAACATCCGCACATTATTTGTTTTCATCAAGCACCTAAAGAATTTGGTGGTAACGCTGCTTTACTTGTTTTATTTGATCTCAATAATGAATTAACTAATAATCAAAATTTATAACAATTTGATATAAAACGATATTTAATAATTAATAGGAAATCATAATTACTAAATTAATATCGTTAAAAACAAAAAAGCCAGCTTAGTGATACCAAGCTGGCAAACATTGGAAGCAATGTGAGCAATGTCATACTTTTTCAGAAGTCTTTCGACGCTCTAATAAAGTACAACTTAATGATAATAATTCTCATTATTAAAAGCAAGCATTATTTTGACTTTTTGCAAAAAATTCAGGATTTTTTTCTTCTTTCTATAAATTAGTTATTTAATTCTAATCACTATATAACATGAAAAATAGAACTTATCCCTGTATCAGAAAGGATCCTAAATATATTAAAAATATAAGGCTTATAGATTTTTATTTATGATAAATAATCTCAACACCTTCTTCATCACTGTCATCCCAGTCATCAAAATCACCTTCGTCATCAAATACATCACCCATTGCTTTTTGATGATAATCATCCCACATAAATTCAACTTTTTCGGTTGGTAATTTTTCTGGTTCTTTCTCGCGGGGATGATTATTCATATATTCCATTAAATCCCAACACAATGCTTTAATACCTTTTTGATTAACTGCAGAAATAACGTAATAGTTATCTTGCCAATCAAGGGCATTGGCAATTTCACTCGCTCGCTTAGCACTGCCTTCTTCACCTAATATATCCATTTTATTAAAGACTAACCAACGTGGCTTATTAGCTAATTTCTCACTATATTGATGAAGTTCTTGGATAATCACCTTGGCATTTTCAATGGGATCTGATCCATCAATTGGAGCGATATCAATTAAATGAACCAAAACACGACAGCGTTCAAGGTGTTTTAAAAAGCGAATTCCAAGCCCCGCTCCATCTGAAGCACCTTCAATTAATCCAGGAATATCAGCCACAACGAAACTTTGCTCATTATCCATTCTTACTACACCTAAGCTTGGTACTAATGTAGTAAACGGGTAATCTGCAACTTTAGGTTTGGCTGCAGAGACAGCACGAATAAAAGTTGATTTCCCCGCATTGGGCAAACCTAACATACCAACATCAGCAAGCAATAGTAGCTCTAACAGTACATCGCGCTTTTCACCTGGCGTACCATCTGTTTTTTGCCTTGGTGCTCGATTTACTGATGATTTAAAACGTGCATTACCAAGGCCATGAAATCCACCTTTTGCAACTAATACCTTTTGCTGGTGATGCGTTAAATCACCAATAATTTCTCCAGTATATTTATCAGTTATTCTTGTTCCAACGGGGACTTTAACTGTGATATCACGCCCTCTTTTACCTGTACAATCAGAGCCTTGACCATTTTGACCACGTTCGGCCCGATAATTTTTTTCAAATTGAAAATCCACTAGAGTGTTTAAATTTTCATCGGCAATAAAAAACACATCACCACCGTCTCCGCCGTCACCACCATCAGGCCCACCTTTTGGAATATACTTTTCACGACGAAACCCGACACAACCATTGCCGCCATCACCAGCTTCGACTCGGATTGAAGCTTCATCAACAAATTTCATTATTTTTCCTCTTTTTTTCGGTTAAGTAGCCAACCTTTTCTTGGATGCCATATTTGGTGTCCAATTGTGGCAAACATAGCACCAGCAACTACAGAAATCGCGCCAATATAACCTAAAATATTTAAATATTGCATAGCAAATTTATCTGGCCAGATTAATGCAAATAAATCTGAAAAAATTAACGCAAACAATGGAGTAAGTGTTGTTAATGCACTTACTTGAGCGGCTTGCCAGCGCTCCATTGCCATAACTAAAGCGCCATAAGCGATAATAGTATTTAAACCACAAAATATTATTGCAAATAATTGTGTTGCATCAGCTTTAGCTATCTCGGTAGGTGAAGCAAATGGCCATAAAAAGATGGTACAAATTAGATAAATTAACCAAAGTAATTGTTCTGCTCGTAATTTACGTAATAATACTTTTTGCGCCAGCGCATAACAAGCCCAAGAAATTGAAGCTAATAAACCCAACCAAACACCGATAGCATATGAAGACATATTAGTAAAAAGATCATTAATATTTTTATTAAAAAATGATACTAATCCTATAAGTAATACTACAATGCCAATAACCTGTGTTGGTCTGAGTTTTTCCTTAAATACAAAAGCACTTGAAATCATAAAAACAACAATACCCATTTGACCAATAACTTGAGCTGTTGTGGCCGATAGATACTGAACAGCACTAGCAAATAATGCGAAATTGCCCAATAATCCAAATCCAGCAATCATCAATAAGATAAAACGACGACGTTTTTTGAAAATAGCAAAATTAGGAAATTGCTTTTTATAAGCCAACCATATAGTAATACCAATCGCTGAAATACTTAAACGAGACCATGCTAAAGTCAATGGATCAACAACGACCAATGCATATTTCATTGCAATAGGTACAATTCCCCACATAACAGCGGTTAACATAGCTAATGCAAAACCTAATTTAACATTTTGTTGTTTTATCATAGTGAATAAATTTATGTAATATTCAAGAAATGAAAAAAGCCCCACAAGACTGTGAGGCTTCTATTTACTTTTGTAATCGTTGTTAATTAGCTGTTAGCAACTACACTAACATAACGACGATTTTTAGGTCCTTTAACTTCAAATTTAACTTGTCCGTCAATTAAAGCAAATAAGGTATGATCGCGACCACAACCTACATTAGTACCTGGGTGGAATTGAGTTCCACGTTGACGAACTAAAATATTACCAGCAAGAACTTCTTGACTACCATAACGTTTTACACCTAAACGTTTACTCTGGGAATCACGACCATTACGTGATGAACCACCAGCCTTCTTATGTGCCATTGTTCGATACTCCTATTAAGCGATTGCAGTGATCTTCACATCAGTAAACCACTGACGGTGACCTTGTTGTTTACGATAGTGCTTACGACGACGAAATTTGACAATTTTTACTTTGTCACCACGACCGTGTTCAACAATTTCTGCTTTAATTGTTGCACCTTCAACAAACGGAGCACCAACTTTGATGTCTTCACCATTTGCTACCATTAAAACTTTATCGAAAACAATTTCTGAACCTGTTTCGACTTCAATTTTTTCCAAGCGAACGACTTGCCCTTCGCTGACTCGGTGTTGTTTACCACCACTTTGGAAAACTGCGTACATACATAACTCCGCAATAAAAAGCAGACGATCACTGATTTAACAAATATGTCTGCATTGATTAATCTTATAGGGCGTGAATTTTACGCAAAAATAGAATTTGTTGCAAGTGCTGTTTAGCAAAAGATCGCAAAAAGTTATAAAAAAAGCAGTGTTATACTATTTTAGGTTACAATAACCATTAATTATTATTCATCTAATCGACTCATTATATTAATCATGCCAAATATCTATATGTCGATAAAAAAGCAACCGTAATAGTTTAAATATTAACTGATTAACATCATGGGTGTTTTTTCGAGACAATTACTTTAGTTGCATTAACTATATATCAATCCAAATAGCCAATGATAAATAGGATTTAGTTAGAAAAGTCATTTGGTTAGCAATAAAAAAGTTTATTCATAATTGGAAAAGTATGGTAAGTTAATCCACCCTAGTGATAGGATAAATTATTATTTATTATAGTGTAAAAGACACAAAATTGAGTATAAGGTTAGGTTTGAAATGTCAATATTGGTAAATGCTTATTCTACTATAACTAATCCTCCCACCATTGATTTTAATTGTAAAAATCTGAATCAACGTGGATTAGAGGATCCAGAATTCATTGAGCATCTTAATGGTTTTTTTGGTTATATAATGAAAGCTGGTGATGGGCAGATGAATGCACGTCGTTATGCTTTATATCGTCATATACAAAGAGTTAAACATCAGTTTAGCTTTGAGATTGAAGAAGATGAATTCATAGAGTTTGTAGCTTGGGGGTGGCAAGCAAATGTCATTATTTTTATGCCTGATGGCACTATCCGTAATCCTGATGGTGGAGTGTTACAATATCCTGATGGTAATTTTGATTTAGATGCACAATTTCCTTATCCATTTGAAGCATTACAACGTAAAGCAAAAACTGAACAGTATTTAGCAACTTTAGGATTAAATACGCCTATTAGTTTACCACCTGTAGTAGCAGAGTCCGAAGTAATACTAAGAACTCCAGAGGAGATAGCCAAGCGTGCTTTAGCGGTAATGTTAACCTCTATTCAAGCTGACAACTTTCGAGATAACCAAGTTATTGATCCAATAGAGCTGGAAGAATGTTGTCCAATGGGCTTTGCAGCTTTGTCTGATAATGAGCGTGAATTTATTAATAGTAAGCAGCCAACAGAGCAAGATATTGTTAATATGTCTTGGCGCTATGAAGCTTTATTGCCTTTACAATGGGCTATCAATTGGCAATCAGATTTACCTTTTGCTGATACTTTTTGCGATGTTTCTTCATTAATTGAAAAGGGTATGCAGTTTAATGTCAAGAAAATATCTACAGTGACCTTAAGATCTGTCGATGAATTGTTAGATGCTTTAGATTTACATTACCGTTTACATTGGATAGCAAGAGATTTTCGGATTAAAGAAAAGCAACCTTCAGAATCTATCATGGAGGGAGTCATTGCAGAGAGACATTATGCTTTAAATTGGTTAACAAATTTTGAAGATGCCGATTGGGATGATGTGGATACACCTACCTGAGATTTTATCTTGCTATACAGTTAACTAATATGTCTATTATATTGATAGTTTTTTTATAATTGATTAAAAATAATACCATTACCCGGTTTTTTTAGAAATAGTGAGAAAACATAAAGTGATAATGGATAACCGAGCGCAACCAAGTAAATTGAAAGTTACTAAGGTATCACATCATAAAACGTTATCGATATTTCGTGTTGTTTAATGATAGAAAAAGCAAAAAATAACTGTTAAAAGTTATTGCAAATTATTATTTTAATTTTATAATTAGCCGACTAAATAAATTGGGTAACAAATAGTTGATTTATAATTCTAGAAAACTTCCTTCTCGTGAAACCTTAGCTCGAGCACAAAGATTTAATGATGATATTGTTGATGTTTCAGGCGTTGATTTGGTTCTAAGCTTGATTACAACTGCCGATCTAATTCGTTCAAATATATATGCTCAGTTGGCTAATGATTATGATGTGTCTGAAGGAAAATTTGCTTTATTAATGTCATTGTTTTCTGAAGGTGAAACCTGTGCTAGTGATCTAGCATTACGGCTAGGTGTAACACCAGCGACGGTATCAATAATGGTTAAGCGCATGCTAGTTGCCACAGAACCTTTGATCTCGATGTCAAAAAGTGGTGAAGATGGTCGCTCACGCTTAATAGCATTAACTTCAGCAGGTGTAAATCTTATTCAAAATGCATTACCCAACCACCTGAAATCTATTCGCGCTTTTGCTCAGGTACTTAATTCCCAAGAACAAGAGGCTTTAATATTGATGTTACGTAAATTGTTACGGAAATAATTCACTTTGAAAGGTTAGAGTGTTCATATTTTTAATTAAATACTTAGCTGACTAAATAAATGGAAAATAAGCTATATTATGACTATGCAAAAAAATATCAAAATCCCTGTTATATTTTTACTGTTACTCACTTTTGGATCTTTATTAATTTTCTTAGGTTCTAGAAATGATGCTGTCTCTGTTGCTAAAAGTATCAAATCAGGTGTATTAACCGCAGATGAAGTTAATGTCGCTTTTCAAAATGTTAGTGGCAAAGTAATCGAGCGTTTTGTAGAAGAATCACAACTTGTTAAAAAAGGTGATGTTTTAATGCAATTAGAAGATATTGATACAAAACTGGCTATAGAGCGCCTTCAAGCGCTTGTTGATAGCCAACAAGCTGCAGTTAATCAAGAACAAGCCGCCATCGAAATAGCAGAAAATGATACCAATCTAACGGAATTATCAACATGGCGTAAAATAGAAGAAGTTCAGGCAAATTTGGAAGCGGCTCGGTCCGCAAGGGATCTAGCTAGTACTGAGTTTGCTCGTCACACACAACTGCGTAAAACAGGTGGTACATCACAATCACAGCTTGATAGTACTCGTAATACTTTTACTGCGGCGAAAATGCAGGTGATTCAGATTGAAAGCCAATTAGCCACATTGATAATCGGGGCAACAACAGAACAAATTCACCAGTTACAAACAGCTAAAAATGCGACCGGAATGACATTGCAGTCGATCACTATTGCCAGAAAAAAAATTGAAAATCGTCAAAACCAATTAGCACAATTGCGTGGTCAATTAAATCAAAGCCAAGCAGAGTTAAAACAATTACAAATAAATTATCAACGACTTACTTTAACTGCTCCTGAAAATGGAAAAGTATTAAAGATTATGTACGAAAATGGTGAAATTGTACCAAACGGAGCACCAGCAGTATTATTAGAAACCGATCGCAAATATGTTGATATTTATGTCAATGAAAAAATGGTCAACGACTATCAACCAGGAACATCAGTAACAGCGAATGTCATTGCGCTAGATAAAGAAGTGAAAGGTATTATTCGTTTTGCTACTGCCGCCCCATCTTTTGCTGACTTACGAATGACTCGAGAACGAGGTCAAGCCGATTTAACCTCTTATCAAGTTAGAATTTATATAGAATCAATCCCGCAATTACTAACAGGAATGACGCTTGAGGTCAATGATGCAAAACATCATTAAATCTATTTTAGAAGAGCTTGATGCAATGTTATCAGGCCATTTTATACCTTATTATAAAGTTTCGATTGGATTAGCGGCTATCATTGCACTAATCTTTTCAATAGTATTAAGTCATGGTGCTGTTTTTGAAGGAAAAATAGCCGTTATTGATCTTGATGGATCTAAATATTCAACTGAATTAATTAGTAAAATTAATACTTCTCCTTACATTGAAGTATCAGAGGTGATTCGATCACCGGTTAATCCGATACCATTAGTCTCACATGATCGTAATTTAGGCGTACTATATATTCCTAAAGGATTAGAAAAGAGTTTAAAAAAAGGCGATCAAACTGTTCGCTTAGGTTATTTTGCTGATGATACCAATGATGCACAAAATGCCAAAGTATTACAAAATCTTAATGAATATATTCCAGAATTAGGTGCTGAAATAAGCGTTAATAAAGTTGCAGCATTAGGGTTAGGTAGAGATAGCACTGAAGCAGTATTATCACCAATGCAACTTAAAACACGATATATGTTTAATCCAGCTAGCGCTTCAACAATATCGACGATTATCTATTTTGTTTATTTCTTTTCCTCATTAACTTATGGTCTTACATCATTAATGATAATTGGTCGTTTAAAAATTACAGGAATGTGGAATACCGTTTTAGAAAGAGGACCATTAGCTTTATTAGCAAGAACAATTCCCTATGCATTATTTTATACTACCGCATTAACTCTAATTACGGCTTTGTTAGTCACCTTTGGGCAACTGCGTTTTGATGGTAATTATTTTGCTTACTTACCGAGTGTATTTATGACGGGATTAGCATTTGGCTGGTTAGGATTTTTACTATCTTGGAATACCAAAAATCCCGGCGAAGGCGCTAGTCGGATGATATTTTTAGTACCACCTGGATTTATTATGGGCGGCTCAACAATGGCGGTAGGCATTATGCCGATTTGGACATATTATGTCAGTCATGCATTTCCTCTAGTCTGGCTATTTCGTTTTTTCCGAGATTTTGCGATGCGCGGTCGCTCGCTCATTGATATGCTAGCAACTTATGGCGCGTTTATTATATATTTAACTATAATAGCTTTTGTTGTCATGATGTTTGTCACTCACAAGAAGAAAGCGGTTAATCAGCCTTAATTTAAAAACATATCACATGATTAATCAAACGGTTTAGAACATTTTTCAATGTAATACTTAATATCAGTTCAATACTTCAATGTCTATTCCCAAAATATCAACATAGATTGGCTAGACATTGATTATACATTTTAAAATATTGATACCATTTTAATTATTATAATTATTTATTTGTGATCTCCATCACATCACACAATGAAACGTCTCTAACAATAAAGCTAAAATTCACATTTCAATCTGCAAGTATGAATAATAAATTAACTAGATGATTAATATTAATATATTATAAATTCATGCTTTTCAGCTTACTTTCAATATTTTATATACCTTTCTTTCGAAAGAATAATAACAATATTCCCCATAAAATTAACAATGTGACTTACTTATCATTTTCGTTTTTTTACTTATGTTTAAATTAAGCAAGGAAATGAAAGATAAAGAAGTGAAAATATTATGACTAGTGGAGAAACGATTAACACTATCCAACGGCGAGAAAAAATCATTCATTTACTCGATAATGAAAAAACAGTATCAGTAAATAAATTAAGTAAATTATTTAAAGTATCTACGGTGACAATTCGCAATGATTTAAATCATCTAGAAGAAAAAGGCTGTGTATTACGTTCATATGGTGGAGCGATGTTAAATAAAGCATTTGCTTTTGACAGACCATTACTGGATAAAAGTCGCATTAATCCTATGATGAAAAATAAGATCGCACAAAAAGCAGCCGAATTAGTTGTAGATGGTGATCGTATCATTCTTGATTCCGGATCAACTACTGCGGCGATGGTACCTTATTTAAGAAAAAAACAAAACCTAATTGTACTGACCAATGCGCTTAATATTGCTTACGACTTAGTAACCAATACTAATATTGAGGTAATTATAGCTGGTGGTAATGTCAGAAAAAATTCCTACTCTATATTCGGTTCTACCGTTGAACAACAATTGAAAATGTATCATTTCAATAAACTTTTTTTAGGTGTAGATGGTTTTGATCTTACTGCTGGTGTTACAACTCCTAATTTTGCCGAAGCTACCGTTAATAAAGTGATGTGTGAGGTATCTGGGCAAATCATTGCAATAACAGATTCCAGTAAATTCGGTCGTAAGAGTTTTTGTATGATAGAAAAAATAAATCATATCCAAACTGTTGTTACTGATTCTAACATTCCTAAAGATTATTTAATGAAATTACATACCTTAGGAATAAAGGTTGTTATTGCTGACATTTAATTACCTGATTATATCAACCTTATAATTATTCAATAAATAGGAAATAAATCATGCAACAATATTTAAATTACTCATTAGACTGGTTAAAACAACATAATGCACAACACACTGCTAGAGAAATTTGCCAGCAACCGCAAATATGGAGCAATGTATTTAAGTTAGTTTCGCAAAAACAATCAGCGTTGCAGCAATTTTTACAACCCCTATTTGCTGATCCTGATTTAGAAATTATTTTAACTGGTGCGGGTTCATCCGCGTTTGCGGGTGTTGCTCTTGCTCCGTGGTTGAGAGAGAAAACTCATCGTAATGTTCGTGCTTATGGAACAACGGAAATTGTAACCGATCCATTACAATACTTTTCACCTAATAAAAAAACTTTATTGGTGTCATTTGCTCGTTCTGGTAACAGTCCTGAAAGCGTTGCCACAGTTAAACTAGCCGATCAATTGGTTCCTAATTGTTATCATATATTTTTAACTTGTAATCCAAATTGTGCATTAACCGAATATGCAGCTACCTCAGATTCATCAGCACGTATTTTCAAATTAATCATGCCTGAAGGTACCCACGATTTAAGCTTTGCTATGACTTCAAGCATAAGCAGTATGATGATGGCAACCCTTTTAATTTTTGGAGATTTTGAACAATATGCAGCTGAAAAAGCAGTAATGGAAATTTCTGATATTTGCGAACAGAAATTAACAAGCTGGCAAGCAATCACCAAACAACTAGCAAATGAACCTTGTGAACGAGTTATATATGTTGGTAGTAGCTGTTTTACTGGTATTGCACAAGAAGCGGCCTTAAAAATTTTAGAGTTAACAGCAGGGAAAATAGCAACACGTTTTGATTCGATTCTTGGTTTACGCCATGGGCCAAAATTTATGGTTAATCAGCAAAGTTTAGTTATCTGTTTTTTTTCTAATGATTCTTATATTCGTCAATATGATATGGATTTGTTCAATGAATTAGTGCATGACAAGATCGCAAAAAATGTTATCGCGTTAACTGCTCAATCTAGTCAAGATAAACAAATGATATCGGTAGACTCCAGTCTTGCTGATTGCTGGTTAGTCTTCCCTTATTTAGTTTTTGCTCAAATGTTAGCGTTTGAAAAATCCCTAAGTTGTGGCTTGACACCGGATAACCCTTGTCCTACTGGTGAAGTTAATAGAGTGGTAAAAGGGGTCAATATTTATCCATTTAACCAAGCATAAACAAGAGTCTTTATAACTGATCAACAATATAAAAGGATGTAATAAATATGAGCACTCCCAATATTCTTATGACACGTATTGATAACCGTTTGGTTCATGGCCAAGTTGGTGTAACTTGGGTTAATGCACTAGGTGCTAATTTGTTATTGGTTGCCAATGACAGCGCAGCACAAGATCCTGTGCAACAAAATTTGATGGATATGGTCATTACCGACGGTATTGAAAATCGATACTTTACTTTACAAAAAACTATTGATGTTATTCATAAAGCAGCGAGCCGTCAAAAAATATTCATTGTTTGTAAAACACCGCAAGATGTTTTAACACTGGTGAAAGGTGGAGTTCCAATAAAATTTGTTAACGTCGGTAATATGCATTTTTCAGAAGGGAAAAAACAGATTCATAAAACAGTTTCAGTTGATGACAATGACATTGCGGCATTTAAAGAACTTGAACGTTTAGGTGTAACGTGTGAAATTCGCCGTGTTCCTGATGAGGCCGGCGAAAAAATATCAAATTTACTCAATCTATCTTAAGTGAGGTGTAAACTATGTTAGTGGATGCGTTGTTAATTGGGCTACTGGCCGGTATTGCCGGTGTAGACTTATTTGATGGGTTAACCCATTTACATCGACCAGTCGTCATCGGACCACTAGTCGGCTTTATATTAGGGGATGTAACTACTGGCTTGTATGTTGGCGGTTCACTGGAATTAGTATGGATGGGTATGGTTCCCTTGGCTGGTGCACAGCCACCAAATGTGGTAATCGGAGGCGTAATTGGAACAACTTTTGCAATTTTTACCCATGCAGATCCTAAAGTTGCTATAGGTATTGCGGTGCCGTTTGCTATCGCAGTACAAGGTTGTATTACAATCTTATTTACGATCTATTCCCCAATGATGCATAAATGCGATCGCTTTGTTGATCAGCTCAATTTCAAAGGCATTGAGTGGGTTAACTATCTTGGCATGATTATTCTGTTTTGTTTTTACTTTATAGTGGCCTTTTTACCAATTTACTTTGGTGCTGAAGTAGCAACTGATTTAGTAAAAAAATCGCCACAATGGTTACTTGATGGATTAAGCGTTGCAGGTGGAATGATGCCAGCTATTGGTTTTGCTATGCTAATGAAAATCATGATAAAAAAGACCTATGTTGCCTATTTTATTTTAGGTTTCCTCGGGGTGACATTCCTTAACTTACCAATATTAGCGATTGCATTAGGTGCTTTAGCCATTGCAATGATTGATTTCTTTAATTATAGCCGAGATAACAACGATAATAACAAAACGACACATTCAAGTTCTGCGGAGGTGGAAGATGGGATTTAATGACGAAAATGATAGCAAATTAGCTGAAAAAGCTGAAAAACGCATGGAGCAAGCATTAGCAACCAGTAAAGTTTCAGCAGATACTTACATCGATCAAAGTCAAGATGTAGTGTTAACTAAGGGTGATATTAACCGAATGGCCTTTCGGTCATTAGCGCTACAAGCCTCATTTAACTATGAACGTATGCAAGCTGGTGGTTGGCTTTACACTATTTTACCTGCATTACGTAAAATTCATAAAAATAAAGATGACTTAAAAAATTCAATGCATATGCATATGGAATTTATTAATGTACACCCTTTCGATGTTACATTTTTATCAGGCTTAGCTTTAGCAATGGAGAAAGGAAAAGAAAATATCTCTACTATTCGAGCTGTTAAAGTTGCCTTAATGGGGCCTTTAGGTGGTATTGGTGATGCATTATTTTGGTTAACATTGTTACCTATTTGTGCCGGTATTGGTGCTTCTTTAGCGCTAGAAGGTAGTTTATTTGGCCCAATAATCTTTTTATTAATGTTCAATTTAGTCCATTTTGGGTTACGTTTTGGTCTTGCTCATTATGGTTATCGTGCTGGGACAAGTGCTTTGCCATTATTGAAAACGCATACAAAACGCATTTCGCATGCAGCATCAATTGTTGGTATGACGGTAATTGGAGCTTTAGTTGCCTCGTATGTACACTTATCCACACCTCTGGAAATCAATGCCGGTAAAGCGCATATAGTCTTACAAACCGAAGTATTTGATAAGTTAATGCCTAACTTGTTACCTCTAGGATTTACTTTAATCGTCTACGGTTTAATGAGACGGAATGTCTCTCCTGTTAAATTAATTGGTTTAACGGTGGTCATAGGCGTATTGGGTAAATTAGTTGGATTCTTATAGAGGTTAATTATGTTAGGAATCATTTTAACAGGCCATGGTAGCTTTGCTACCGGCCTTTATGAAGCAGCCGTGCAAATCATTGGTAGACAACCACAATTTACTGCCATTAACTTCCCTGACGGTATGAGTAGTGAAGAATTACAACAACAATTAACCAAGGCCGTAAAAGAATGCGATAAAGGTGATGGTGTAATATTTTTTACTGATATCTTAGGCGGTTCTCCATTTCGACAAGCTGCTATATTAAGTTATGAACTTAATAATATCGAAGTGATTAGTGGTACAAATCTACCCATGTTACTAGAAATGTTGTTAGAAAGAGATCAATTAGATATTCAAAATTTCCGGTTACAAGCAATAGATTTTGCCAAATCAGGGATAACGAGTTTGTGGCATGAAAACCAAAAAAAACCGTTAAATAAAGAGGAATGTTCAGATGGAATTTGAACAAATACATGCCAAGCGGGTTTTAACACCTGTTGGTTGGCTAGAAAATGCAATTATTACCATTAAAAATGGAAAAATTGTAAAGATTGAACAAACAAATAAAGTCTGTTCTAACAATATTAAAGTATTACCCGCATTAATTGATACTCATATTCATGGAGTAAAGGGTGCAGATACGATGGATGCAACCCATGAAGCGCTTAATACAATGAGCTGCTTTTTAGCACAACATGGTATTGGTGCTTTTTTAGCAACAACAGTTACTGAGAGTCATGAAAAAATTGAAGCTGCCTTAATACAAGTTAAGCATAGCATGAAACAAGGGGTTGCAGGTGCTACTTTATTAGGCTCATATTTAGAAGGCCCTTTTTTTGATGCTGCTCATCGAGGTGCACATCCTGAAACACTACTTCATGCCCCAGATCGCAAACTTATCGAAAAATGGCTAGATATTGCCGAAGGCACATTAAAATGCATTGCCCTTGCACCTGAATATCCGGAAGCATTAGAAATTATAACATGGTTACGTTCCATAAATGTTCGCGTAATGCTTGGACATACCAATGCTGACTATCAAACCACAAAAGCAGCACTTCTTGCTGGTGCAAATGGAGTAGTACATTGTTATAACGGTATGTCTGGGTTACATCATCGTAATCCAGGTGTAGTCGGTGCAGCACTAACAATAGACAATTGCCAAACCGAAATTATCATAGACGGTCATCATGTACATCCGGCTGCAGTTGATATTGCTTATAAATGTTGTGGACAAAACCTAATATTAATTAGTGATGCAATGAGAGCAACAGGAATGCCGAGTGGTGATTATTATTTAGGTAAATTAAAAGTACATGTACAAGATAACGTTGTACGTACTAAAGACGGTGGACTAGCAGGCAGTGCCTTAACTATAGATTGTGCGGTCAACAATCTGGCTAATTATGCGAATATTTCTTTTGAGCAAGCTTGGTTACATGGTAGCTCATATCCAGCAAAAGCTTTAGGAATAGATCACTATTTAGGAAATATTGCCGTCGAAAAACAAGCTAATTTAGTATTATTAAATAGTAACAATCAACTGGTTGCAACTATTGTAAATGGCAATATTGTTTATCAATCATCTAAAGATTTTACCGATATTTTGATTTAAAAATCTAGCACCTTTTTATCAAAGTAAGAGTTAACTGTTTTCGTTTCTTAGGAGTCAAAATGTCTATCAAATCTATTTTCTTTACTCTTATAGTATTATTTGGATGGATGAGTAATATTGCAAATGCAGACTTAATCAGGATTATGTCATTTAATACACACCACAGTGAACAGCATGACGGTACAATTGGATATCAATAGTATAGGCACACTATTTAATTAAAGGAATTGTGAGTGATCACAAAGCCCTTATTACCGAAATATCATGGTAGTTTAGTGTTTTAAAAAGTTACATCAGAGGTTTTTTATTTATGCGAAAATTAAAATTAATATTAGGTCTATCTTTTGTTCTATCTTGTTCTGCTCAAGCAATAGAAACATTGGAAGATTATACTTTAGAACAAGTGGTAGTTTTTAGCCGACATGGTTTAAGAGCGCCACTTTCCAGCCCAACAAGCACACTTGGCAAAGTTACGCCTAATCAATGGCCTCAGTGGGATACACCTGCAAGTTATTTAACAACACGTGGTGGGGTATTAGAAAGTTATTTTGGGCATTATTTCGGTGAATGGTTAGTTGATAATAAATTATTACCAGCCAATAGTTGTCCTAATGATAAAGACGTTTATATTTATACAAATAGTTTACAACGCACTATTGCAACCGGGCAATATTTTGCTGTGGGGGCTTTTCCTGGTTGTTTGGTACCTATAATACATAAAGAAAAAATCGGCACCATGGATCCGGTATTCTTTCCGGTCATCAGGGATGATAGTCCTGAATTCAAAAAGGCTGCAATTGATTCAATGAATCAAATAGCTGGACCGGATGGTATCGCTGGATTAAACAAGCAGCTTGATAAAGCATATAAAGATATGTCGAACGCGATAAACTACAAAAAATCAAAAAATTGTTTAACTGATAAACAATGCGATTTTGTTTCACCGCCTACTGAGCTCATTATTGAAAAAGGTAAAGAGCCAGGAATAACGGGACCTCTTCGTACAGGAACATCTATTGCTGATGCCTTTATTTTACAATATTACGAAGGTTCTCCTTTAAAAGAGGTAGCTTGGGGACACATAAAAAGCAATCAACAATTTGAACAATTAGTCGCAATCAAAGAACATTATAATACATTATTATTTAGCTCCCCAGTTGTTGCTAAACACATCGCTGCTAATTTAATTAATTATATTAATGGCGCATTTTCAGATAGTGATAACAATATCAAATTTACCTTTTTAACAGGTCACGACTCAAATGTTGCTTCACTTTTTTCGGCAATGCAAATCAAACCATATAAATTACCTGATCAATTTGAAACAACACCAATTGGAGGCAAAATTGTATTCCAGAAATGGCGTGATAACCATAGTGGCGAACGATTAATAAAAATTGAATATTTTTACCAATCAACCGATCAAATTCGTAATTTAAAACAATTAAATCGTAATAATCCACCACATAAAGTCGTATTAGAAATGGAAAACTGCCCAATTAATAAAATGGGATTTTGTTCATTTTCAACTTTTAAACAAGTCATGAGCGATATAACAAAATAAAATCTAATTACGGTTATAGGCTCTAAATTATAAACAATTATATTTTACAGCCTATGACTTACACAAAAATTCTACCTTCCTATACCTACAAATAAATTCAAATTTTTTAAGCTAAAGGGCTAGTTTGATTTACTTTTTCAAAAATCAGATCTAGATCACAAAAAACACTTTTTTATATTGCAAAGAGTATTTAATATGCCAAAATGTTACCCGTAACAAAAGTAATAAAGTAATAAAGTAATAAAGTAATAAAGTAATAAAGTAATAAAGTAA
>CALYPG010000031.1 GCA_945271295.1 uncultured Gilliamella sp.
CCCCAAATAACTCAAATACGCCCAAACTGACTAATTTATCCTCAAACGGCAAAGCCTGGTTTATTCATCCGGTGGCGATGGTGGGATATTTTCCAGTTAAAATAAAACTATGGCATGAACCTTTAGAATACCCTCAAAGGACTTATTTTAGCTCAAACAAGCAGGCGTTTTATTGGAATGGCGCTTTTGGCTTTGTAAGAAATGAGGGTACTAAAGTACATACAGGTTTAGATTTATTTGCAAGAGTTGGTACACCATGTTTTGCGTGTTTAGATGGTGAAATCGTACAATATGCAGGAGAAGGTGGATATGGAAATGTATTAGTAATAAAAGTTAAAGGTGATGATTTACGCGCATCAAGAAATGAATATTCACTTGAATTTACTGAAAAAACAAAAAAAGAAATAGTACAAGCCAATAATTTTAATATAAATCGTGAGTATTTTTATTTACGCTATTGTCATTTAAGTAATAAACGTGCTGATTTAAATATCGGTGATGAGGTTAAATCAGGTGATTTAATTGGCTATACGGGTGATACCGGTAATGCTAAAGGATTTTGTAACCCTCACTTACATTTAGAAATTGCAATGAATGCAACGAGTAACACAATAAAAGATGGTACACCAAATGGTAAATTAGCTTTCAAAATCAATCCGGCATTCTTTGTTAATTTACAGCCAATAGATCAAGATTTACAGAAAAAAGTAAAAGCGCGAAGACTGAAAAAAGAGGAATAAAAAAAGACAGCGAGAAAAGTGAAAGCTAAAAAACAATGTATAAAAAAATAAAGCAAGGAATAATCCAATGAATTTTATCAAGTCTATTTTACTCATTATATTATTAATACCCACAATTAGTCATGCCATTATCTATATTTACACAGGTAATATTGGGCAAAATAAAGCCGAATTTTATTTTGATGATTTGTATACAATTTACTTAGATAATAACGAGTATCAAGTCAAAAAATTAAGTTCTATTGGCAAAAATAATGATGTATATAAGTTTAAATCTTATTACGTAACCTCTCCTGAAGAAGTGATAGATGAAGTATTTATTAAAAAATTGGATAGTGACACTTTTTATGATCTCAAACATAATTATCAACAACTGACCGGAAATACCCTTAGTGGCAATAAAATAGATTTACATAAAATATTTGAATATGACATCTACAATAAAAATAGATTAGATGAAGCAGAATTTAACAATATCGATTTTTTACAAGAAAATAGTACTAAAGACTTTTACTTTAAATTGGTGATATCTAAGAAGAAAAAAGAAGCCGCAAAAATTGTTAGTATCAAAGTCTTTAGCAAAAAAGATGGTCGTCTTATTCAAACCATTACTAACATAAATGAGGGTATTTTTCTGCGTATCGAACATATCATAACTGAAAACAAGGATTATAATTTTGATGGTGATAATAATGATTTTCGTATTAGCTCAACTAAAAATTTTTATGGGGGAAGTTGGATAACCGAATTTTATAGTTATGACAAAAAACAAAAAAAATATATCAAATTAAATCTTAAAGGTGATAATATTCACCTTGATTCTAAAACAAAAACTGCCACGGACTATGAAATATGCTTCAGTAGAAAAGAAAAAGGCAGAATAGAGCTAAATGATACCTTTCAATATATGGGTAACAATCACTATAAACAAATCAAAACACAATGCCAATATATAGAATATTTAGAGAACGGTAATAAACAAAGAGCATGTACTTCGCAAGAGATAACCAATTGTCGAAGAAGTTTAGATGATGATGATAATGATGATAATTATTATGATATTTATGATGAAGATTAATCGCGGTGAGATAAGTAATTAGCGATTTATAAATAATAGTCGCATCAATTAATATCGATTTAGGTATATAACTTGGGCGTAAAAGAATTTTCATTGATATTGTTATCATATTTCAAAATACATCGATAGATTATTGGAAAAAATTTCCGTTATCACTGGACAAATTACCCAAAGCGACAGAAAACAATACCGTATACTATCCCCGAACATTGTCAATTGATACATTAAATCAGGATAACACTCTGGCGGTTGATGAAAAATATGTAAATTGGGCATGTGTTACAGCTGGGAATAAGTATGGTTTACCGATAAAAGGCTGGGTAAATATCGAAAAAGATGCCCAGGAACATATAAAACGCGTGACCCCCTGGCATTGGTCAGGATTTAATACCATAGAGGAGAAAGCGACGGTTGGTGAATTATCCAGTAAAACGGGAAAGAATAAAGTGGTTAGTTTGGATTTGGAAGACTACACACCCGTAATGTCGGCATTACACCGTATCTTAACGCAATCAACATTATATTCAACGCAACGTAAAAAACCACTTCCGCCTTTTACTTATGAATATTTAAAGGAAGGTTTACGCAGAAGTTGGACAGCAGAGCAGATAGGGCATTTACTATTAAAATATGAAAGTGAATGGTATGCCGATGAAGCATTAAGTAAATGGAATGAGATAGATGAATTATTTGAAGAAGAAAAACAACAACAAAAGGATATTATAGAAAAGCTGTTGATTGAGCATAATATAACCAAACCTAATGAACGAGAATATGCATTTGAAAAACTCGATGAAGCGCACGAAAATGTCAAATCAAATTGGCAAATTGAAAAAGAGCAACGCATCAAACCATCACTGTGGTGGAAAAAAGTTGCAGAGGCACAAGTAACAAACAATAATCAAACCACCAACGCCAATACCCCAAATAACTCAAATACGCCCAAACTGACTAATTTATCCTCAAACGGCAAAGCCTGGTTTATTCATCCTGTGGCGATGATAGGTTATTTTAATGTTTTAAGTATTGTTACTTACCATATTTATCATGACGGTAAAATCGAAAAACATTTTCCCAAAAAGATAACAATTGGATTCGATCAAAAATATAAGTATCTTTATCATGATAAACATAATAACGAACATGAAATTTGTATAGTAGATTGGCATACAACTAAAAAGAGCAGAGATGGTAAAACAGTAAGTGCACCAAATCGAAATGATAGAAATATCATTGAATATAATGATAACGTTAATGAAAATGATACCCAGAAAAGAGTTAAATATGCTAATGGTGATATTGCCGAGTATGGTAGACATACAAAAAAAGGATTAATTTGCCGATTATCTACATAACAGTCATGTCCACAATGAAAATTTGGAATTTAACATTAATGAGGTATAGTCGATGAAAAAATTAATTACATTCATTTGGTTATTAACAATTTCATCTTTAGTTTTAGCTAACCAAACAAACTTGTTACCGCTTGGGAACCCCCAAGTTGCAAATAAATCGGTGGTGAAACTAATTAATAATAATTGTCATATTGATGATTACTTTGGGTATACAAAAAAGGATTGGGATAAATATAATAAAAGATGCGTATTATCAACTTTTTCTCAAACGCCGTATTATGAGATCTTATTTGATAAAGTTATAGAAAATAAAAAAGTGTATATATTTCGCTCAAATAAATTTAATCTTTATCTCAAAAAAACTATTGACACATTCCCTAGCGGTGATTATATCCCAAAGTCGAAAGATACATTCGAAGGCATTAAGGAAAGTGACGCTCCTAATCAATTCGAAATCACTTTGTTTGTTGAAAAATCAAACAAGATAATTAATAATTTAATTGTTCATTTTCTTAAAGATTATGCCGGAGATTTAGCTCAAATAACATTAGATTTTTATATAGATAAAAAATTAAATATTTGGTTATTAGAACATGGATTTGACGAAGAAGGCGCATCAGCAATGTCATGGCAACATTATCACGTGGAAGATAGTGGTAAATTTAACCTTTTAGATGAAACTAATTGTCATTTTGAGGATGGCATAGTTTTACTTTGTGATAATTAAAAAATAGTTATTAGTGTCCGTTGATCTTTCTTTTGAATCAACCATTTATTAATAAAAATAAATAGTGACAGTTGGAGTCAAATCTAAAGTCATAGATCACAATCGATTTTTCGAAAAAATCTTAATAGTTAATCCTTTGAAATTAATTTAATTAAGTTTATACATTATTTAGAAAATGTAGCGGAGTAATTTATCAAAAGCGAGCCGGTCAAATTCAAATATTGTAGATTTTAGCTGAAAGAACATTATTATTAAAATAGGTAATCTTCATTAAAAACGAGAAGGAACTAGATGAAAGATATAACGGATTTTCAATTTGTTAAAAGATGTTCAAATTATGACAACCTAAATAATCCTAATTTACTGAGCCAATCTGAATTATTACCTATAGGTATTAGATGGAGATTTAATGGTAAACAATATTCTATTAAAAATGAAGAAGGTGTTATAGGTGTTTTATTGCAAGACTTTAACAAGTTAGCAATAATTGAAGGGGCTGAGTCAAATAATATAAATAAAGCTTATATAATAAATGCAACTGGATTGATAATATGGGACATTAAGGAACTATTGTATAAGCAAAAAAATATTCATGATTGTAGAATATATTATCTATATTATGAAAAAAATAACCTCTACTTTTTATTGAACAATTCGTCATGCGAGTATCGTTTTAATGTAGATCCAATAACCGGTAAAATTGATGAATTATATGCAATCAGATGGTAAAGTTAATTATCAATTAAATATTCAAGAAAGATGCTTTTCATTTTATAAAAGACATACCAAACTTATCTATATATCAAATCTATACTCTCTCTCCTAGAAGTAAAGAAATAGATAAGGTAATAAATTTGCTGAATAAAGTTAGTGGTGAATTAGCCATGTATATTCAAATGTTATCAAAATGATAATCAAATAATAATGAGATTTGTAACACGATAAAAGTGAAATCTTTGATTTAAAAGGTACAGTAATACCATTTAATTCTAGTGATGGTATCATTCTTTCTGACTAAAAACTATTGCTTAGACGGATATGAGAATGATTGAGACAAAAACACACATTGAAAATGAATTGCAAGAAAAGGCAAGATTATTAACGATTGAAACACTAAAAGAATATGTCATTCCCGCAGAAGTGAATGAAAAAATGACGTTAGGCATTGAATATCATCATAATGGAGATCGATTTTATTTCCTATATATTCCTGGTGAGCCAGCAACTAAGGGAATTGATATTATTCGAACTTATGGCAACATTCATACTAGAGAATGTAAGGTAATATATATTGGTCTTGATAAAAAAATTAATACTCCATTTAATGAAATAACTAAACAAGATATTTTAGGTTCAATTATTGCTGTACCGTTTAATGATTGTTATTTTGTCGCTGCGCAGGTTTTGTATGTATCTTATGTAAACGCAACTATTCTTCTGGGTATTTATGGTGATAAAGTCCAAAATCCTAACGAGATAAGTAATCCGCCAAAATATCCAAATCAATTCTCCCATTTAATATATTCAAATGTTCAATATATAAAGAATAATGATTGGTCAATCGTCTATTTTAGTGAGGTGGCAGATAATTACAAAGATTTAGCTCGTAGAATAGTTGATAATGAATTATGGTTAAATGATACTCGGATTAGGAAAGCCACAGATAGCGATAAAAGAGTATTTGATATTATGGAATTAAAATCAAAAGCAGAAGTTGAACATATCATTACACAGTATTTTCAATTAAACTCAATTAGTACTAGTTAAAACCAATAAAAATCCATGTTATTTATTACTTCTATAAGTAAAAGCTCGCTTTTTAACAGACAAAGATATTGATCTCTTGATATAATGATTTATCAAATCACTTAAATTTTCCCTTGAAATTAAATTCTAAAGCGCATCTTGATAAAATAGAAGTCGATACTCTAACAGTCAATCGCTCAGCTAAACGTACTTGTTTAAGCCCATTTAAAGCTAGTTATAAGTGTAGTGGTATTTTAGTGCTGCAAATTATTATTTTGTTGATTTGTTAGGATCGTACTCAATGATATGATAAGTTGATGTATTTGACCAAGCAATAACTTTGAATTTATCAAAATTATATCCTTGTTGGATATAATATGACATAAGTTCAGATGGACTCCATCCTGTTCCATATGAAAATAGCGCACCTAGACTAATTAATTTTTTTATTTTGCTTATTTTGTCCGAAAGCCGATTTGTGGAATAGCACATATATGCATGACTTATTTCAACAAACCCCATTTGGCTAGCTTGTTCTTTTTTTTCAATACTTGTAACCAAAATTTTTATATTTTCGGACATTTCTACAATAATAATTTCATTTTGCGGTAATTTATTCATTTACATTAATACGCCTGAATTTACATTGAATGACTCGTTGCTGCTTAATCTACAACCATTTTTTGGCATTTTTTGGGGTAAAATTGCTAAATAATTTTTATAATATTTTTTCATGGTTGCAAAATTGGCGATAAATGTAACATTATAATAATAGCCGTGTTTTAAATACCATTAAAATGGATTAATTTTAAACTAAGTATTACCTTCCAACATTTTAACCTACAGAATTTTTATACTAAAACGTATGCCATTCCTGAAACATCTTTACATCATTGGGTTAATGCAACGGGTTATTAGCGTTTGTTGCACTATTTGAAGGCATTGTTATGCATAGTTTTAGTGCAATTCAACATATTGTTAATCAGTAGAGTTAGATTAAATTTGATTTAAACCAGTTATAAATTTTTTTAATTAGTCTTTTAACCTAAAAACAGTGATTATATTAAGCCACAATAATAACAAAATCTTTACACTATGGCATAGTAATTGCTTGTATTAAATAAAGTAGTCATATCAATAATTATAGAAACAAGTCTAGAGGAAACATGCGTATGGAAAATCATAGCAATAGTACCGCAGTTGTTTTTGTTAAAAATCGTCGGGCTTCTTTAATTAGTGCGATTTTTTTAATGGCGACTTCAGCAATTGGTCCAGGTTTTATTACTCAAACCGCAACTTTTACTGTTACCCTTGGTAATGCCTTTGGATTTGGGATTCTAGCTTCGATTATTATTGATTTTGTGGTGCAACAAAATATTTGGCGGGTGGTGTCGTTAACTAAAATGTACTCTTCAGATATTGCTAATGCCACCATTCCCGGCAGTGGTTATTTATTGGCGATACTGGTCATATTTGGTGGTTTGGTTTTTAATATTGGTAATATCGCTGGTGCAGGTCTGGGCTTAAATGCTTTAGTGGGACTTGATCCAAAATGGGGCGGGGCGATTAGTGCTTTATTATCGGTGTATATCTTTTCATCACATAAAGCAAGTCATTTTATTGATCGTTTAATGATTGGTTTTGGTTTGTTGATGATTGCTTTAACATTATTTGTACTCTTTGCTGCACATCCACCTATAGGTGAAGCTTTAACGCAAACTGTATTGCCAAGTAGAGTTGATTTTGCTTCTATTACCACGATTGTGGGTGGTACAGTTGGCGGTTATATTTCTTATGCTGGTGCTCATCGTTTATTGGATAAAAATATGGGTGGCGTGCAAAATATTAAACCAGTATCAAGTGCAGCCACCAGAGGAATTATTGTGGTTGGGGTGATGCGTTATATTTTATTCTTAGCCATATTAGGCGTAGTGGCTAGTGGAGTAACCATTGATATTTCAAGTTATGCTGCCAATCCGGCATCACAAGCCTTTCAAGCAGCGTTGGGGCAACTTGGGCTACGTATTTTTGGTTTGATTCTATGGGCCGCGGCATTAACCAGTATTATTGGTGCGGCTTATACCTCCATGACTTTTATTACGCCATTTAAGCCGTCTATAACGCCAAAACAACGACAAATGGCAACCAATATTTTTATTGTTAGCTCATTGGCGATTTACTTAATTATGGGCAAAGCACCAGTCGCTTTATTAGTCTTTGCTGGAGGTTTTAATGGCTTAGTGTTGCCATTAGGCTTAACCATATTTATTTATATAGGTTGGAAGCGCGCTGATTTGATGGCCGGGTACCATTATCCACGTTGGTTGTTATGGTCTGGATTAGTCGTTTGCCTTATTACTTGGTATATGGGCGCTATGTCGGTAGTAACTATCTTTAATTATTTGAAATAAAGGATCAACATGGCGATGAACAAATACATTGATTTGAATAGTGATTTAGGTGAAAGTTTTGGTCAATGGCAGATTGGCAATGACGATGCTATGCTTAAAGTAGTCAGTAGTGCCAATATTGCTTGTGGATTTCATGCTGGTTCACCTGCTGGGATTTGGCAAACACTAAAAGCCGCTAAAACCAATAACGTAGTGATTGGTGCTCATGTTGGTTATCCTGATTTAGTTGGTTTTGGTCGCCGCAATATGGATGTAGCCAGCGATGAATTAACTGCTGATGTGATTTATCAGATAGGTGCGCTAAAAGGATTAGCGGCATCTATTGGTGCCAAAGTGAGTTATGTTAAGCCGCATGGTGCTTTATATAATACCATTGCTCATAATAAGCACCAGGCGATGGCGGTAATTGATGCTATTTGTGCACTTGATGCTAACCTTGTGTTAGTGGCACTAGCTGGTTCAGCGTTAATTGATTGGGCTAAAGAAAATGGTCTACAAGTCGTAGCAGAAGCTTTTGCCGATAGGGCTTATCATGCCGATGGTACTTTAGTTTCGCGCAAACAGGCCGGCGCAGTGTTGCACGATCCAGAGTTGGTGGCCGAGCGCATGTTGCAGTTGGTTAATGACGGTGGAGTTAATTCAATTGAAGGGAAGTTTGTGGCGATTGATGCCGGATCGATTTGTGTGCATGGTGATAGTCCCGATGCGCTGCTAATGGCGCAAAAAGTTCGGGATAAATTACAACAATATAGTGTTACTATTCGTTCATTTGTGTAGGTAATGCGTAGATAAATAATGAGTAATTTAGTTAAATTATCTATTAAAGTAGCTGTTCGGGTGTCAGCATTAGCGAGTTACCGAATATCTGATTGGCTGTTTAGGGGT
Source organism: uncultured Gilliamella sp. (assembly GCA_945271295.1). Taxonomy (GTDB): domain Bacteria; phylum Pseudomonadota; class Gammaproteobacteria; order Enterobacterales; family Orbaceae; genus Gilliamella. Next base: position 8,943 of record CALYPG010000031.1, read on the forward strand.
GTGTAATGCGATTTTTGCCTGTTAATTTAGATGTGCTTATGGTTGAGTTAGACAGCCTTAAGCAAACTATGGCGTTAACCAATTTGCTGCAAAGTACCATAAACCAATGGCATATCGATGAAGTCATTCCGGCAGCACGGACTATATTGATCCGTTATAATCCAATATTAACGGATGCTAATACCCTTGCTAATCACATTGCCAACCTTGATATTGCAACCGGAGTCATAGTGACAGGTGAATTGGTGACTATACCAGTGCATTATCATGGGGAAGATTTAGCTCAAGTTGCAACATATCTGGGCATTACTGTTGCGGAAGTGATTAAACGGCACACTGACAATGAATATCAAGTGGCTTTTTGTGGCTTTGCGCCGGGCTTTGCGTACATGGTATCGAAAAATTCACAATTAAACGTGCCACGACTTAAGTCACCACGAGTGCGTATTCCTGCCGGTTCGGTAGCTTTAGCTGGTGAGTTTAGTAGCGTTTATCCGCAAGCCAGCCCAGGTGGTTGGCAATTGATAGGTATAACCGATCTGGCGGTTTGGGACTTGCAACGTGAGCAACCAGCATTATTAAAACCGGGTAGTCGAGTTAACTTTGTTGATGCCAGAAAAGCCACTAAAAAGTACCATTTACCGACAGCTAAACCAGATAAGGCAACCATCAATCCACCGATTGATCCACAACAAGACCTCAAAATCTTAGCAACTGGGCTACAAACACTGTTACAAGATAATGGTCGAATTGGTCAAGCGGCATTAGGTATTTCTGAATCAGGGGCGATGGATAAAGGTGCACTGCATAGTGCTAACCGCGTATTAGGCAACCCAATTAATGAAGCTGTATTAGAAATTACCCAAGGTGGTTTTAAAGCGCAAATTAATGGTGCGATGGTGGTGGCGGTGACCGGCGCGCCTTGTGATATAACCGTTACTACTGCACAATCAGAAAAATATAAGGCATCAATGTACCAACCGATTCAATTAGCCAAGGGTGATGTGATTGCCTTGGGGAGTAATAAGTGTGGGGTGCGGAGTTATTTCGCGGTTCGTGGTGGCTTTAACACTTCAGCAATTTTAACTAGCTGTTCCTATGATACGTTAGCTCAAGTTGGGCCGGCTCCGCTTAAAATTGGTCAAACTTTATCAATAACTCGAAATAGCAAATTAAATGCCGTTTCATTAAATGAAGCACCAGCCATAAACTATCCCGCTGCTGGTGATGTGGTGGTATTAGACATTGTGCTTGGGCCACGCACGGATTGGTTCACTCAGCAGGCAGTAGCATTACTTTCATCACAACTATGGCAAGTTACACCTGCATCTAATCGCATTGGCTTGCGCTTAGCGGGCGAAATGCCATTAACTCGGGCAAAACAACAAGAATTACCAAGCGAAGGTACCTGCATTGGTGCCATCCAAATTCCTGCCAATGGTCAACCAGTACTGTTTTTAAATGATCATCCTTTAACGGGTGGATACCCGGTTATTGGTGCGGTGTGTAACTATCATTTAGATTTGGCGGGGCAAATTCCGGTTAATGCCAAAATAAAATTTAATCCTATTGGGATATTTGAAGAATTTAAAGGGAGTGGTACTGATCATGCCTAATAATAACAAAAAAACTCACAAAGTCTTGATCGCCAATCGAGGTGAAATTGCAGTGCGCATTATTCGTGCTTGTCGGGATGTTGGTTTTAAGTCTATCGCCATTTATGCTGATGCAGATATTAACGCCGTGCATGTGCAAATGGCCGATGAGGCTTATGGATTATCTGGCAACCTAGCCAGTGAAAGCTATCTTAATATTGATAAGATTATTGCGGTTGCTAAAAAATCAGGTGCCACTATGGTGCATCCCGGTTATGGTTTTTTATCCGAACGCGCTGAATTTGCTAGAGCGGTGCAATCTGCTGGTTTAATCTGGATCGGCCCAAACCCGGAAACCATCGAAATTCTTGGCGATAAAGTTAAAGCAAGGCAATTGGCTATGGCTGTCGGCGCGCCTTTAGTGGTAGGTACCAAAAAGCCAGTGCAAAGTGCTCAAGAGGTACTTAAATTTGCAAATACACATGGCTTACCAATTGCGATTAAAGCCGCATTTGGTGGCGGTGGTCGAGGTTTAAAAGTGGCTTGGCAAATGGATGAAGTTGCCGAACTTTATCATTCAGCTGTTCGCGAAGCCACTGCAGCATTTGGGCGAGGGGAGTGCTTTTTAGAACAATTTTTACCTAATCCGCGGCATATTGAAGCACAAGTAATTGCCGATAGTTTAGGTCATATTGTGGTTGTGGGTACGCGTGATTGTTCTTTGCAAAGGCGTAACCAAAAATTGATTGAAGAATCACCGGCACCTTTTATCAGCGAAGCTATAGAGCAACAAATTATTAATGCTTCAATTGCAATTTGCGCTAAAGCCAATTATGTTAGTGCTGGCACGGTTGAATTTTTATTAAGTCAGGATGGTAAGTTGTCCTTTCTTGAAGTTAATACTCGTTTGCAAGTGGAACATCCTGTTACCGAAGAGACAAGCGGTGTCGATCTGGTTGTCGAGCAATTACGTATTGCGCAAGGTTTACCACTTAGTATTAATGCAACACCACCAGTGCGAGCTCATGCTATTGAATTTCGTATCAATGCCGAAGATATGGCTAATGGTTTTTTACCGACACCGGGTACTATTACTCGGTTTGATGCCCCAGCCGGTCCGGGAGTTCGCTTAGATAGTGGCGTTATCACAGGTTCAACTGTTGCGGCAATGTTTGACTCGTTGATGGCCAAATTGATTATTGTTGGAGAAACTCGAGAGCAAGCGATTGCCAGAGCCCGCAGGGCATTGGCTGAATTTACTATTGAAGGGGTTGCATCAGTATTGCCTTTTCATCAAGCGGTTATTAATCACCCTGATTTTTGCCAACAATTTAATGTACATACTCGCTGGATCGAAACTGTATTTAATACGTCAATCGAACCTGCTAGCCGGCAAGTTCCTAAAGATGCCGAAGTTTTAACCCGTACGGTTATTGAGATCGATGGCAAACGCTGTCAACTTGGTTTGCCGGCACAATTATTGGCTGGCTTATCAATGCAAACTACAAGTGGGCTTTCATCATCTCAATCTGATAGTGAGGAACAATCAGATTTAATTGTGATATCGCCTGTTTCTGGTAACCTATTTAAATGGCTAGTGAGTGATGGGCAAATGGTAGCAGCAGGGGATGTGCTTGCAATTATGGAAGCCATGAAAATGGAAGTTCAAGTTATTGCACACCGCCAAGGTAGTTTAAAACAGGTGATTGCAGAAGGTAACTATGTGAATGCTGGCTGTATGCTAGCAGAAATTAGTTAAATGCTGATGTGATGACAATTAAGCACACATTAAGTAAAAAAAATGTAGTATCTTTATACAAATTTAACATTGAAGTATATTAATGTTTCAGATTAACATTTAATAAATATAAATAAGGAAATAGCATGTCTCATTCAACTAATCCTTTAGTTCGTTTTTACTTTAAAGTGGGATTAATTCCCCAAATTCTGTTAGGTTTAATATTAGGTATAGTTTTAGCTGCTGTTTCTAAAGATACAGCATTAAGTATGTCCTTACTTGGTGGTCTATTTATTAATGCATTAAAATCGGTGGCGCCAATATTGGTTCTGGTTTTAGTTATCGCCTCAATCTCTAATCATCAGCATGGCAAACGTGCCAATATGGGCGTTTTATTGACGCTTTATTTTGCGGGAATGATGCTAGCAGCATTATTAGCCACATCAGCCAGTTTTATGTTTCCATCTGAAATTTCATTAGGAGAAACTGTTGAGCAAATTAAATTAACGCCACCAGGTGGTATTAGTGATGTATTAAAAACCTTGTTAGATAAAATGATCGACAATCCTGTCAATGCACTGGTTAATGCTAATTATATTGGTTTGATTATATGGGGTGTGGGTATTGGCATTGCATTAAGGCATGCTTCTGAGACAACAAAAACAATGATGAATGATTTATCTTATGCGATCTCTTTCATTGTTAAAATAATTATTCGTTTTGCGCCAATCGGCGTGTTTGGATTAGTCGCTTCGACTTTAGCTGAGACAGGGTTCGGTGAATTATTTAAATATGCCCATTTATTAATGGTATTGGTTTTATGCATGTTGATTGTAGCATTGATAATAAATCCATTATTAGCTTATCTGGTTATGCACAAAAATCCCTACCCATTGGTATTTACATCCTTAAAAGACAGTGCAATCCCCGCTTTCTTTACCCGTAGTTCAGCTGCCAACATTCCAGTAAACATGGAAATTTGTAAAAGATTAAACATGGATGAAGATACTTATTCAGTAGCAGTACCACTTGGTGCGACTATTAATATGTCAGGTGCGGCTGTTACTATTACCGTTTTGACTTTGGCAACAGTTAATTCAATGCATATAGGTGTTGATATTTATACAGCTGTTTTACTTTGTATTGTTACATCTGTGTGTGCTTGTGGGGCTTCGGGTATTGCCGGAGGTTCATTATTACTTATTCCCGTTGCGTGTAGTATGTTTGGTATACCAAATGAGATTTCTGCAAAAGTAATAGGCATTGGTATTGCCATTGGAGTGATTCAAGATTCAGTTGAAACAGCATTGAATTCATCAAGCGATGTGGTGTTTATTGGCGCCGTTTCTTCGGCAACGCAACGAAGAAAAAGCCAATAAACGATTCTTAATCATAAGAGTTTATTCATTTTTAATCATCTTTCAAATCTAAAAGCCCACTTAGTGGGCTTTGATAAATTTAGATGCAAAAAACTTAAATCAATTATTGGTTTGACTAAGTTGATACAAGCTACGATTAATGCGTTTATTGAGTAAAAAAACAACTATTAACCTCTCTTTATTGCTAAACCAACCATTATGAACTTGGTTCATTACATTAAAAGATTATTAATTCATACTGTGCTATAAGTTAATATTTAATGTTAAATACCGAAATGCTTGCAACTAGATTATCCAGAATATTTTGATTTGATCTAACTTAAACTGATTAAACCTTAATAATTAATTTTTTCTAGCGTATAATAAGCATGCCTACATAATATTCTAAATAACCATTCAATGTTTGTCATAATGATTGAGTTGTATACATTGTTTGGTTCACAATTGAATAAAGCTGTATTTTTATTGTTCTAACGTTTTTTAAATGCACTATTGTTGATAATTTTTCCATCCTTAGTTTTTACTTATCATTAAATATAAAATGTTAATCTGGAGGTTGTACATGTATTTGTTACAAATGGCACCTAAATTTTTGTTAGCATTAGTAATTTTACTTATTTATGTGAAATTATCAGGTAAAAGTCAAATTGCACCAATGTCTCAGTTAGATCAGGTGGGGAGTATGGTAATCGGTGCGTTAGTTGGGGGGGCATTACTTAGTCCCAATGTTTCAGCTTGGGAAGCAGCGGGTTTAGTTGCAATTTGGGCGGGATTATTAGTTTTAATTAGATTTATCAAATCGAAAAATTCCCGTTTAAGAGACGCCATCGATGGTGAACCCATTCAACTTGTCAAAAATGGTAGTTTAATCACCGATAATTTTATTAAAGCTAATTTACCTGTTAGAGATTTTGAAACATTAGTTAATATCCAAGGTATTTCATCATTTGATCAGTTAAAACAAGTTTGGTATGAATTGAATGGCTCATTGACCATTATAAAAAAAGGCGAAAAAGATATTGCAGTATTGATCATTGAAAATGGTGGCATAAGCCATGATAACGTTGAACAGATACATAAAGACGAAGATTGGGTTAAACAAGAAGTCAAAAAACAAGGGTATGAAGATATTAAAGATATTTTTTGTGCAGAATGGTTTAATAATCAATTTATTATTTACCCTTATGATGCTGTTCGTAAAGCTAAACAAAGTAATTAAAAGTTGTTGGTGAGTTAAATAACTCACCATAATAATTTATGATTAACGTAATTGACTATCTTTACTGCCACGACGATTATAGAGCGCGGTGGTTTTGGCTAATTGCTTATCAATTTCTTGTTGGCAATTTATGCAATATTGTACACCCGCTAAAGCTAATTTCCGAGCTTCTGGAATGGGATCACCACACTCGATACAAAAATTAGCCGTTGATGAACTTTGTTTTAGTCTTCGTCGCGCATTTTCGATAGCATCAGCAATGGTACCTTCAATTTGTTGATTAACTGCATCATCAGATGCCCATCCACTTGCCATAAGGAGCCCTCCGAATATGTTGACTGATATTTGATGAATATGATGGTATTTTTTATTTTTTCAATGAATAGTTATTGATTAATCTTTATTCTTTTTTGGATTAATTTTTATATAGACATGTTGTCTAATAATATGCATTTTCTTATTAAGCATCATCAAACAGGAGGCTATAATGCAACAATATGAACAAGCTACATTTGCTGGAGGTTGTTTTTGGTGTATGGTGAAACCTTTTGATCATTATGAAGGTGTTATTAGTGTGATTTCAGGTTATACGGGTGGCCATGTTGTCAACCCAACCTACCAACAAGTTTGTCAAGGACATACTGGTCATACCGAAGCGGTGCAAATTACTTTTGATCCCTCTAAAATCAGTTATAGCACTTTACTTGATATCTTTTGGCAACAAATTGACCCCACCGATGGTAATGGTCAATTTGCTGATCGTGGTGATTCTTATCGTCCAGCTATTTTTTATCATAATGAATCACAACATAAACAAGCGTTAGCCTCTAAGCAGGCACTACAAGCAAGTGGGCGCTTTACGCAACCAATTAATGTGGCAATCGAACCGGCGGTTGCATTTTACCCGGCTGAAGATTATCACCAAGAATATTATAAAAAACAGCCTCAACATTATAATCGTTATTATCAGTTTTCCGGTCGTTCTGGGTTTATTTCCCAACATTGGCAGGATAAAAATAACTCCAAAGGTGAATAACAATGCAATATTACCCACAATACAGCCCCAAACAAAAATGGATCCATTGGGTATCAGCCGTCATAACTATTATTGTCAGTTTAATCTTGTTTGTTAAACTACCAGCTTCATATTTTTTTGATGGTATGAGTCATGTTTATTCATTACATAAATCATTAGGTGTAGTGATATTTATTTTAACTATTTGGCGAATCTATGTAGTAATAGAAGATAAAATACCCGATGTATTGCCTAAAAATAAAAAATTACCGCGAGTTTTATCAAAGTCGGTACAAGGTTTGATTTATATTTTGCTTTTTATATTACCGTTATCCGGTTATTTGATGAGTAGTAATCCACTAAATGTATTTGGTATTGTGTCGATTCCATCAATATATATGCCTAATACTTATTATACTTTCTTCCATACCCTGCATAAATGCGGTTCGCATATATTAATTCTTTTGTTAATGTTACATATAGTAGGTGCGTTATATCATTATTTTTGGCTTAAAGATAAAGTATTACAGTCAATGTTGAAAAATAGTTAATTAATAATAAGTTATTAACGTTAATACGAAAATAAGCTAGGTGAATTATGAAAAATTTCAATAAAGAAAAAGCAATTTCAGCATTAACCCCCATGCAATATCGAGTAACACAACAAAATGGTACTGAACCACCTTTTGATAACGAGTTTAATGCTAATCATCGAGACGGGTTATATGTTGATATAGTCTCTGGCGAACCACTATTTTCTTCTTTAGATAAATTTGATTCAGGTTGTGGTTGGCCAAGTTTTGCTAAACCAGTTAATGAGGAAAGCATCATTGAACAGCAAGATGATAGTCATGGTATGCACCGTACGGAAGTTCGTTCTTTTAATGCCGATTCACATTTGGGACATGTATTTAATGATGGTCCAAAAGCATTAGGTGGTTTGCGTTATTGTATCAATTCAGCAGCGTTACGTTTTATACCTAAAGAGGAGCTAGAAGCAGCTGGTTATGGTCAATATCTAAAACTTTTTAAAAAATAGTAAATTCAACATTCCTATCACCTGAGTAAAAGGTGATAGGATATCAATCAAAAAGTGAGTATTATGCCTTTGTCACACTCATTATAATAGTATCTGGTTATTTGAATATTAATTCTTCCTTTTAAATAAGGCATAACTGATTAATAAAAAGACTAGACTTGTTAACAAAGAACCGATTAACGGATAAATGCCTATGACAATGCTGACTTGGGCAAATAGATTATCAGTGATATAAAATAGAAAACCAAAACTAATACCGATAATGACTCTTATTCCCATTGATACGCTTCGAAGTGGGCCAAAAATAAATGACAATGCTAATAACATCATCACTGCTACTGAAATAGGTTTGATGATTTTTTTCCAAAACAGAAGATCGTAAAATTTTGTATCTTGTCCGGAATTTTTTAAATACTGTGCATATTGATATAAACCTGAGGCGGAAAGCGAATCAGGGTCAAATGCCACAATGCTAAGTTTATCTGGGGTGATATTAGTTTTCCATTGCATGGATACCATATTAACGCCTAACACTTTATTTGGCTCAGTAAAATCATTTTTTTCAATTTGTGATAATGTCCATTCATCATTTTTAAATACACCCGTTGCCGCATGGATTATTGATACTAATTTGTTTTGATCAACTGAATAGATATCAACATTTGAAATAGTATTAGCATTATCGACATGGCCTATATAAACATAATCATTACCATCTTTAGCCCATAACCCACTTTGTTCTGCCAATAAAGAATTACCATAAATTTTTTCTGAACGCATGTTTCGAGCTGTTTGTTCACTTACTGGTGCTACCCATTCTCCAATCACCATGGTAATAATGACCAAAGGTAGGGCGGTTTTCATAACAGCTTTGGCAATTTTAAAGCGACTAAAGCCTGAAGTTTCCATGACGATTAATTCACTACGAGATGCTAATAATCCTAAGCCTATTAGCGAACCTAGTAATGCTGCCATGGGGAAAAATATTTCCAAATCTTTTGGTACCATTAATAAAGAAAAGATACCCACTGAAAATGCATCATAATCAATTTTTATTTTTCTAAGTTGATCAATAAAACGGATAATTCCAGATAAACTAATTAATAAAAAAAGGCTTAGACCAATTGTGCTTAAAATAGTTTTACCAATATAACGATCTAAAATTGAAAACACCGTTTTTCTCCTTTATGACACAATATATTTTAAACGAAGTTTACGCATAAATAAGTTATCCCAACAATTTAAGATAATGGCAATAATAAAATAACTTAAATTAATAATATAAAACCATAAAGCAGGATCTAAACGACCTTTCCCCGCATTAGCTTTTATTGAGCTAGCTAGTAAAAAGTAAATTAGGTAAAGCAGTAAAGCGGGAAGTATTTGTGCTAATCGCCCTTGCCTTGGATTAGAAACACTAAGGGGAATGACCAGAAAAGCCATTAAAGGTACTGATACAATTAAAGTAAGACGCCAATATAATTCAGCTTTTGCTTTTGCGGTATTGGTATGATAAAGTTCAATTACTCCTAATTGCTGCACATCTAATTTCTCTTCATCTTCATTCTCATTTGAGACGATTTCTTTCGGTTTAATTACAGCTAAGTAATTATGAAAGTTTGAAATTCGAAAATCTTTTTGTTGGGCAGTACCTTCGTAGCGGTTAGCTTCTTCCAGATTAATAATTTGATTTCCTTCCTCATCAATTCCAGTTTTGCCTTTATTAGCAATAATTATTGATGGGCGTTGCTGGTTTTTAGGATTAACCTGCGCAATAAATATACTATCTAAATTATTTTTGTCGACATTGCCAATGTAAATAACCGAATTACCATCAGGCGTTTGCTGAAATTGTCCGGCTAAAAGTCCAGCTAAACTTGGGTTTATCTTAGCATTTTCAACTAATTGATCTTGTTTTAAACTTGACCATGGACCAAACCAAATAGAATTTATTGATGTTAATAAACAAGTCATAATACAAAGAAGAAAAACAACTTGATAGGATAAATTTTTTTTCACACCACAAGCTTGCATGGCAACCATTTCACTGTCTGAGTAAAGACGTCCAAATGTCACTAAAACACCCAGAAAAAGGCTTAAAGGTAAAATAAGATCGGCCATATTTGACACGCCTAAAACTAATAATGGAATTATTAAATCATGCGGAATATTCCCTTCAATAGCACTGGATAAAATTCTTATTAATTTTTGTGAAAAGAAAATTAACAATAAAATAAACAGTATTGCACTTTGGGTTTTCAATGTCTCTTTAACTAGATATCGGCGGATTATCACATTTTACCTATTAACAAGTTTATTCAAAATCTGGCTATTATAATCTGATTTCAATGGTTTAGTTATCTTTTTGTTGCTATCCCATTACGAACCTATAGAATATTACTATGACATTAAATTTCAAAAAAGAGACACATCATGGAATTTTCAATTAAAAATACTTCTTTCATTGCCAAACAAAAGTCAGAATGCTTAGTAATTTCGATTGATTCAAGTAACAAACAATCTGATTTAGTTAAAGATTTAGATCAATCAATCCAAGCTATGATTAGTCAGTTAATTAACAATGGTGAAGTGACAGGTAAATTAGGTGAAACTACATTTATATATCCGTTTGCTAATGATTTAACCCAAAAGCTGTTATTGGTTGGTTGTGGTAAAGCAACAGAGTTTGATGTGACTAAATCTAAAAAAGTGATTAATGCTGTAGTTAAAGAATTATTGGCAAAAAAAGTTAAAAATATTACCTGGGATTTATTGACTTTTAATCCAGCACAGTCTTGCGAAATAGCTAAACGAATACCACAGATTGTTGGTGAAATGACTTATCAATTTGACCAATTTAAATCAAAAAAATCATCAATACCAAGTTTAACTAAGGTGACATTATTATATACTGATAACAAATTGACTGAAACATTAACTCATAATCTGCTTCAAGGTCAAATTATTGCTAATGCTATCAAATCAACTAAAACTTTAGCTAATATGCCATCAAATGTTTGTAATGCGCAGTACTTGGCTCAACAAGGCAAACAATTAGCAAAAAATCATTCATCATTAAAAGTTACTTGTTTGGGTGAAAAACAATTAGCTGAATTAAATATGAATGCTTATTTAGCTGTTGGTCGAGGTTCTGTAAATGAGTCAATAATGACAGTTATTGAATATAATGGCGCTCAAGATAAAAAAGCACAACCTTTTGTATTAGTTGGTAAAGGCCTAACTTTTGATTCTGGCGGAATCTCGATTAAACCATCTGCTAGCATGGATGAGATGAAATATGACATGTGTGGAGCGGCGACTGTTTACGGTGTCATGCAAGCTGTTGCTGAATTAGAATTACCTATTAATGTTGTTGGCGTTATGGCTGGTTGTGAAAATATGCCTGATGGTAATGCTTACCGTCCGGGTGATATATTAACCACAATGTCAGGCACGACAGTTGAAATTATTAATACTGATGCTGAAGGTCGTTTAGTTTTATGCGATGCGTTAACTTATATTGCTCGTTATAATCCTAAAGTAGTGATTGATATTGCAACGTTAACTGGGGCTTGTATTGTGGCTCTTGGTCATCACTACACTGGCGTAATGGGTAATAATGAAAAATTAATTACTCAATTAGTTTCATCATCAAATAAGACAGATGATAAAGCTTGGGCTTTACCGATTGATGATGATTTTCAACAACAGATCAAATCGACTTGTGCAGATATTATGAATTCCAGTGGTCGTGATGGTGGTACTATTACAGCGGCTTGCTTCTTGTCGCGCTTTACTAAAGAATATCAATGGGCACATTTAGATATAGCAGGTACAGCATGGAAATCAGGTGCGAATAAAGGTGCCACTGGGCGTCCAGTTGCTATGCTAATTCAATATTTGCTTGATCAAAATCAGTCATGAAAAAAGTAATTTTCTATCTAATAGAAAATCCAAACGAAGCGAGTGATTCAGGGGTATTATTCCATGAACAGCTCGCTTGTGAACAGATTGCTCAAGCATGGCAAGCAAAACAACGCATTTTAGTTGCTTGCCAAAATCAAACTCAAGCAGAAAGGATTGATGAATACCTTTGGCAGCTTAATACTGATCTTTTTGTACCGCATAACTTAGTGGGTGAGGGTATGAAAGGGGGATCGCCTGTCGAAATTTGCTGGCCTCAAAAGCATAGTAGCGGTAATCGCCAATTACTGATCAATCTTCAAGAACAATTTCCTGAATTTGCTAATGTTTATCGAGATATAATCGATTTTGTCCCCGCCAATGAACAATTAAAAGCGTTAGCAAGGGCAAGATATAAATCTTACAAAGAGGCTGGTTTTATGCTCAAAACTATTCCAATCATGTGTGCAGCAAAATAAAAACGTTTGTAAAGAAGTTTCAGGAAAGGTATACGTTTAAGTATAGATTTTGATTTATCAAATCTGATATTTCATCAAATTCTATATCACGCTAATAACATTGAATCTAACGTAGATTGAGCTATAATGCTGTAATTTTTTTTTGCAGATTAATAATGAATATCGGTTTTATTGGTGCAGGTAAAGTTGGATGCACATTAGCTAAATATTTTGCAATGTGTGGTTTTAAGATTGCTGGATTTTATAGCCGATCTTATCAAACCGCGAAAGAAGCGAGTGAGTTTACACAAACGTATGCTTATTCAACACTTGCTGATTTAGTCAATAGTTGTGATTGCTTGTTCGTCACTGTTCCTGATAACCAAATTAAAATCGTTTGGTTAGAGCTTTGCCACTTACCTATAAAAAATAAATGGATTGGTCATTGCAGTGGTCTTTTAACCTCAAAAGTATTTTGCGATAACACATCTGTGCATCCCTTTGCTTTTTCTCTACATCCATTATATGCCATCTATGATCGATTTGATTGTTATCAAAATATGCCGAAAGCTTATTTTACACTTGAAGCTAACCGAAACTTTATTCCACAACTGCAAACATTCTTTTCGTTATTAAATAATCCTATTGCTACCCTTTGCGCTAGAAAAAAACCTCTCTATCATGCTGCCTGTGTTATGCTCAGTAATCAAGTGATAGCATTAGCACAAATTGGTGTTAATTTGTTAACCCAATGTGGATTGGATTCTGAATTTAGCGAACAGGCCTGGCGACCATTATTTTTTGATAATGCTAATACTGTTCACCAAGTGGGAATAATTGATGCATTGACTGGTCCTATTGAACGTGGTGACATAGAAACCATAAAACAGCATCTGGCAGTAATGCCGACTGAATTTAAAGATATTTATCAACAATTATCTCTTATTTTACTTAATATTAGTCGTAAAAAACATCCAAATAGTGACTATCGACAATTAGAGCTGGAGCTTTTACCTTGAAAAATACGATTCTTACATTACAACAACGAAAACAAAATCAACAAAAAATAACCATGTTGACTGCATATGACTATACAACAGCCAAACTAATGGATGAAAGCGGCGTAGATTGTCTTTTAGTCGGTGATTCATTGGGTATGGTAATGCTTGGTTATGATAGTACCGTATCGGTAACTATGGAGGATATGATCCATCACTCAAAAGCAGTAGCAAGAGCGGCTAAAACAGCGTTTGTGGTGACGGATTTACCATTTATGTCATACCATACATCCGTTTATGATGCTGTATTAAACGCGGGGCGTTTGATTAAAGAAGGTCAAGCTCAAGCCGTTAAGTTAGAAGGTGGACAGGCATTTTGTGAACATATAAAAATGATTGCTCAAGCCTCCATTCCTGTCATTGCCCATATAGGATTGATGCCTCAATCTGTACTTGCTTTAGGTGGATATAAAGTTCAAGGTAAAGATTATCAACAAGCTAAAAATATTATCCTTGATGCCTTAGCAGTTGAGCAAGCGGGTGCTGCTGCAATTTTACTTGAGTGTGTACCAGCAGTTTTAGCTAAGCTCATTTCAGAATTGGTAAGTGTTCCAACTATTGGAATTGGCGCGGGCGCAGGTTGTGATGGTCAAGTATTGGTGTATCAGGACATGTTATCTATGTATGATGGTGTATCATCAAAATTTGCAAAATCGTTTGCTCCAATTGGCGAGCAAATGAAACAAGCGTTTAAACAATATTGTCATGAGGTTACCGAGCAACAGTTTCCTGCTTCAATTCATGAGTTTGCTATTGATGATGTAATTATACAAAATCTAAAAAGTGAGTTTTTAACCGACAATAGGAGCATTGTCTAATGGAAGTGGTAACAACAATAGAGCAAGTGCGTAAGCAAGTTAAATCTTGGCGTCAATCTGGGTATAGCATTGGCTTAGTGCCAACAATGGGTTTTTTACATGAAGGTCATCAAAGTTTGATGGCGGCAGCTAAAAAAGATAATCAAAAAGTGATTGTTACTATTTTTGTCAATCCTATTCAGTTTGGACCTTCTGAAGATTTAGCCAGTTATCCACGTGATCTTGAGCGTGATAAAATTGCTTGCGAGAAAATGGGGGTTGATTTGATTTTTTGTCCATCTGCAAGTGAAATGTATACTGCTCATTTTAATAGTTACGTTGATGTAAATGGTTTGACAGATGCGCTGTGCGGTAAAAAGCGGCCGGGACATTTTAAAGGTGTTTGTACTGTAGTTTCTAAACTGTTTAATATTACACAACCAAATCGAGCCTATTTTGGACAAAAAGATGCGCAACAATTGGCAGTTATTAAGCGTATGGTTAAAGACTTAAATTTTGATATTGATATTATTGGTTGTCCGATTGTGCGTGAATCTGATGGGCTTGCTAAAAGTTCTCGCAATAGCTACTTATCACCAAATGAACGAATCGCTGCAATTTGTTTATATCAAGCCATTGAGTTAGCTAACTTAATGATAAAACAGGGTGAAAGATCAGTTGCAATAATTGATGCAGCTATGCATGATGTTATTGCTAAACAACCCTTAGCTAAGATTGATTATATTGAATTTGTTGATCTGCAAACACTAAAATCAGTTGAACTCCTAGAGCAAGATAGTTTATGTGCATTAGCAGTATTCATTGGTAAAACTAGATTAATTGATAATTTTATTTACCAACAGCAACATTCATAAAATCCGCCAATTTAGTTAAAAAATTATAATCATTTCATATCGACCGCTTTTAAATTGAAGCGGTTTTTTTAATATTATTTCAAAAATCACTTTTTTTATTTAAGGTGATTTGTAAATGCAGATTAAATCTACTTGTTTATGGTCCTGCTAATTTATTGTTGTGTAAATTTACTGTAGAATAGAGCCATTTTTATCTCTTGAATCAGGATTTATGCTTAAATTATGAAAAACACGACTTATAATCCACAAGAAATTGAACAACCTATTTATCAACATTGGGAAGCAAGTGGCTATTTTAAACCTAATGGCAATAAATTAGCGCCAAGTTTTTGCATTGCTATTCCACCGCCTAATGTTACCGGTAGTTTACATATGGGGCATGCCTTCCAACAAACAATTATGGATGCGTTGATTCGTTATCATCGTATGCAAGGTGATAATACCTTATGGCTATCGGGAACAGATCATGCAGGTATTGCAACTCAAATGGTAGTGGAGCGTAAAATTGCTGCTGAAGAGAATAAAACACGACATGATTATGGACGTGAGGCATTTATAGAAAAGATCTGGCAGTGGAAAGCAGAATCGGGTGGCAGTATTACTAAACAAATGCGACGTTTGGGTGATTCTGTTGATTGGGATCGTGAACGCTTTACCATGGATGAAGGTTTGTCCAATGCGGTTAAAGAAGTCTTTGTTAGATTATATCAAGAAGATTTAATTTATCGTGGTAAACGATTAGTAAATTGGGATACAAAATTACGTACCGCCATTTCTGATCTTGAAGTTGAAAATCGGGAAGTCAAAGGTTCAATGTGGCATTTACGCTATCCATTAGCGGATGGTGTTAAAACTGCCGATAACAAAGATTACTTAGTTGTCGCTACAACTCGTCCTGAAACATTATTTGGAGATACCGGTGTTGCGGTAAACCCTGAAGATCCACGTTATAAAGATCTAATTGGTAAATATGTAATCTTGCCTTTTGTTAATCGTCGAATTCCTATTGTTGGTGATGAACATGCCGATATGACTAAAGGGACTGGTTGTGTAAAAATCACTCCTGCTCATGATTTTAATGACTATGAAGTAGGGCGACGTCATCAATTGCCAATGATTAATATCTTTACTTTCGATGGTGATATTCGTCAACAAGCTGAAGTATTTGATACCAATGGTGAGCCAAGTGATGCTTATTCATCCGAACTGCCTGCACAGTTCCAAAAATTAGAACGTTTTGCTGCTCGTAAAGCAGTGGTTGCGGAATGTGAATCAATGGGGATTTTGGAAAAAATCGAACCTCATAACTTAACGATTCCTTACGGTGATCGTGGTGGCGTAGTCATTGAACCAATGCTTACCGATCAATGGTATGTAAGAGCCAAAGTATTAGCTGAACCAGCAATTAATGCAGTGAAAAATGGTGATATTCAATTCGTACCGAAACAATATGAAAATATGTACTTTTCTTGGATGAATGATATTCAAGATTGGTGTATTTCCCGTCAATTATGGTGGGGACATCAAATTCCTGCCTGGTATGATCAGCAAGGTAATGTTTATGTAGGGCGTGATGAGGCAGAAGTACGTCGTAATAATAATCTTGCTAATGATATTGAATTAACTCAAGACGAAGATGTGTTAGATACTTGGTTCTCCTCAGCGCTTTGGACTTTTTCAACACTAGGTTGGCCTGAAAATACCGATGAGTTAGCAACTTTTCATCCAACCAATGTTTTAGTGACTGGATTTGATATTATCTTTTTCTGGGTCGCCAGAATGATTATGATGACCATGCATTTTATTAAAGATGAGCATGGTAAATCTCAAGTCCCTTTCAAAACTGTTTATGTGACTGGTCTAATTCGTGATGAAGAAGGACAAAAAATGTCAAAAGCTAAAGGAAATGTGATTGACCCTTTAGATATGATTGACGGTATCTCATTAGCAGATATTGTAAAAAAACGTACTGGCAATATGATGCAACCACAACTTGCTGAAAAAATTGCTAAGCGGACAGACAAGCAATTTCCTAATGGTATTGAAGCGCATGGTACTGATGCATTGCGTTTTACTTTAGCCGCTCTAGCCACTACCGGGCGAGATATTAATTGGGATCTCAAACGTTTAGAGGGTTACCGTAATTTCTGTAATAAACTATGGAATGCTAGTCGTTATGTATTAATGAATACTGAAGAGCATGACTGCGGATTTAATGGTGGTGAGTTTGAGTATTCACTAGCTGATAACTGGATTTTAGCTGAATTTAACCAAACAGTTAAAGCCTATCGAGAGGCTTTTGACACATTCCGTTTCGATTTAGCTGCCAATATTTTATATGAATTTACCTGGAATCAATTTTGTGACTGGTATTTAGAATTTACTAAATCAGTACTTAATAATGGTTCAGCTAATCAACAACGAGCGGCTCGCCACACTTTAATAACTGTTTTAGAAGCTTTATTACGGCTTGCCCATCCAATTATTCCATTTATTACCGAAGCAATTTGGCAAAATGTTAAAGGTTTAATGAATATCACCGCAGATACCATTATGCTTCAGCCAATGCCTAAATATGATCAACAATATAAGAATGATGAAGTTGTGGCTGATGCTAATTGGATTAAAGATGCAGTAATAGCGGTGCGCAATATCCGTGCTGAAATGAATATTGCTCCAAGTAAACCATTGCAATTACTGATCCGTAAAGCATCGCCAACTGTACATCGTATTGTAAGTAATAATGTTAATTTTATTGAAGCATTAGGTAAACTATCTGAAATCGTATTATTGGATGAGGGTGAAACTGGACCATTATCAGTTACTAAGTTAATTGAAGGTGCAGAGTTATTAATACCTATGGCTGGATTGATTAATAAAGAAGATGAACTTGTACGTTTAGCAAAAGAGATTGAACGTATTGATAGTGAAATTGCTCGCATTGATAATAAGCTATCTAATGCCAGCTTTGTTGATAAAGCACCAGCAGCAGTGGTTGCTAAAGAAAAAGCAAAACAACAAAGTTATATTGATGATAAAGCAAAATTACAACAGCAATATTTAGCCATCAAAAATCTGTAACTCTTGTAAAAACTCTCTTGTTGAAGAAGCAAGAGAGTTTTTAAATCAAAAATTAATTATTTACTCTTAAAAATAATATATCTTTGAAGAAACAACATTTATCTAGATTAAAGATCTAATGTATATCAAGAAGTGTTAAATACTGGTATTGTTTATCCAGTTTTATTATTCAGAATTACAAATATTATGAATAAATTTAAATTGATAGATTGCATTACATTTTAATTTTATATAAAATAGTCGGATATTTCAGTGGGTTGTTAGCTCAGTCGGTAGAGCAGTTGACTCTTAATCAATTTGTCGCGGGTTCGATCCCCTCACAACCCACCACTCCTTTATTTCAAACCCTTTTCAAATCGTTAAAAACCCTTACAGAACAAAGGTTTTCTCAAAAAAACACTTGCACTAAATTGCATATGCATTTGTATATTTGACAATATGTCGTATACAAAATTGAGCAGGATTTGGTATGGCAAGTAATAAACTGTATTAGTTCCGACTTAATCTGACAAAGAGCTTGAAAAAGAGAGCGTTACCAGT
>CALYPG010000032.1 GCA_945271295.1 uncultured Gilliamella sp.
TTTTTATTGTCACCATTATTTTAGTTAAGATTCGCACTTAGTATTTGAATTCAGCCACTTAGTATTTGCATTCAAAACTGGCCATAAACTTATTAACAATGGGCTATCAATGATTATATTGTGTAGCCTTAATATATATTAACATTGTCGTTTATTGTTTATATTTATCAAAAAATATGACAAAAAAGTCATAATAACTGCCTATCCACCAATTACATCAACTCAGTTTTCTGTTAAAATTAATAAGATTATCTAAAAATTATAATAAATACCAATGATGTAAAGGGATACCGAAAATATATGATAAATGCATTACTTAGAAGTGGTGATATTAAAGATTTCAAAATACTAGGACATGATGGAAAAGCCGCTTATTTAGTCGCTACTCAAATTCGTGAAATGTTTAGAGTAAAATTAGGCAAAAAGTATGCCGACTTTTTAGCTATTCCCCAACGAAATGATCATGGAAATATTATTGATTGGTATATCCCTTTTGATTCAAACCAGTCTGATGGACAGTATGATATTGTGCCTTGGACTTCCGCCAGCGAAACTGAACAAAGCTCAACACTAATTCTACTTAAAGAATTTGAACAACAAGTGGTGAATTTAGGTAAGCAATTAGCAAATAATCCAAATTTGACAGGGGATCAACTATTATTTAGTCGCCTTATTTATGATCCTAAGCATGACACCACTAGTTCTGATCCCAATTTGATGGCTATCCGTTTTCCTGGTAATGACTTTGTTTATATTGTTGATGGTAAACCAGTTATTACTTTTTGGGGATTTATTAACTCACAAACACCTCAAGCTAGTTCACCATTTTATTGCTTAGAGCCAGTAAAAAAAGATGCTTCAATTATTCCTCCTGTTAAGATGCAAAAACCTTGGTGGAAACGTTGGTGGGTATGGTTACTAGGCTTATTACTTTTATTATTACTGTTATTGGCAATATTCTGGTTACGAGGTTGTGGACTAAAACCACAACTACCAGTTGATCCAAAGCCATTATTGGATGACAAAAGTAATGCCAGCTTACCAACGGTAGTAGATGAACAACAAAATAAAAAAGATTTTGAGTTAAAAGAGAATATTGATAGACAAAATGGTGTTATTAATACAGTAAAACCCAATGTTACTACCTCAATTGATACAAATGAGTTACCGATTATTGTTGATGGAAAAGACCAAAGTATAGCGGATGTAGGAAAAAATGACAGTAATAATAATCTACCTCTAGATGCTCAACCCAATATCGATGAGCAAGCAAATAATGCTGACACCAATAATACAGGCAATAAAGATGAACAAACTAATCCTGTAGATTCTGATAAAAAAGATAATTCAGATGTAAAAAAAGAGAATGAAAATAATGTTCAAACTCCTCAACCATTGGATAAGAACAATAACCCAGATGTTAACAGTGACACAAATCAAAGCAATAATTTAGCTTTACCTGAAGATGCAATGAAGCAAGGCTCAACAAAATTTCTTGATGGTCAATGGAATGTCGGCGCAGGAATACAAGATGAAGCAACCGGTAAACCATTACAATTAACTTATAATTTTAATCAAGGTAATGGTGAAGTGACCATAACTCGCAGTGATGGGGTTAAATGTGTTGGTAAAGTAGGCAGTGGTGTTGAAAATGCAAATTTAAATATTTTCAGTAATACAGAAGCTATTTGCAGTGATAATACTAAATATCAATTACCAAAAATTCAGTGTAAGTCTAGCAATAACAATCAAGCTGATTGTCAGGGAATTTATAATAACGGGATTTCGTTCCCAATTACTATGAAAAAACAATAGGGTTGTATATGCTTCCAGAAATACGCAACTATGGTCAAGAAGTCACTTTAATCATGAATAGTGGGATTCAGTTCCTTGATTTTGCTCTTAAAATAGATTGGAAAGATAATCAATGGCGCAGTAAATTAAATGGTTGTTTCATTGATCCATCAGAAAGTGGCACACTAATTAGATTAATTGAAGATATCGATAGTGGTAAATTTTTTTCACCCGATAATCTTTCTGTTGCGGTTAAACCAACACAAGAAATTAGTGTTGATCAATCATTAAAATTGTATGATGGTATTTGGTTGCCAATTCCGATTTTAAGATCAATACCACCAGATCGTTTTGATAGAGGTCCTCACAATTGGAGTCGAGTTCGAATTGTTAGTATTCCAGAGGGTGAAGATCCAGATGGAAATACCCACCGTATTACATTTGCCTTTGATACTAAAATTTTTACTAATACGCAGGATGTTGCTTATCTTGCCCCAACTGACAACGATGTTAAAACCGGCTCTGTGTTTAGTTTAGCCTACCGTTCAGATCAAATTTCATGGTATTTAGAACTCAAATGGATAACCAATTGGTTAATTGACTTATTCAAAGAATTAGCGCCACAACCTGAGCGCTTAAAAATGCATAAAGATGATATTAACCAAGAGATTAACAGTAAAGCTTATTATGGTCATTATTTGAATGTTATTCATTTGCTTGCTGATTCATTGCATATGCCAACTATTAAGATCGTGTCAAATAATAAAGATGATATAGTAAAATCTATTCCTGTTGATATGATTCTTGATGTCGGTAATTCTAGAACTTGCGGAATTTTAATTGAAGATCATGTTCAGGATAAAGATAGCTTAAATCGCCGTTATGAGCTTGAAATTCGAGATTTAACCCAACCTGAATATATTTATAATGAACCTTTTGAAAGCAGAGTGGAATTTGCGCAAACCTTTTTTGGTAAAGAACATTTTTCATTACAGAGTGGGCGACGAGATACTTTTCGTTGGCCAAGTATTGTCCGAGTAGGCAAAGAAGCAAGTCGTCTAGCAAGCCGGCGGGAAGGGAATGAAGGAGCAACAGGTCTTTCCAGTCCCAAACGTTATTTGTGGGATCAAGATAAATATGAACAAGGTTGGCGTTTTAATTCGCATTATGTAAAAAGCGATCATGAACCTTTTGCGACCTCAGAACCTTTTTCAAGTTTAATCAATGAATACGGTGAAGCACTACATATTCTCAATAATGATATAGCCGAAGAATATGACCGTAAGATGCCTGTTTTCCATCCTAAATACTCACGCAGTTCTTTGATGACATTCATGTTATGTGAAGTATTAATGCATGCTTTAATGCAAATGAATAGTGTCGCACAGCGCAATAAACTTGAACATGCCAAAACACCACGAAATTTACGCTCAATTATTTTAACTATTCCACCAGCTATGCCAAAGCCAGAACAGGCAATATTCAAATCATGTATATATCAGGCCATTGGGCTAGTTTGGAAAAGTCTTGGTTGGGACAATACTGATGATAATATTGACTTTACTAATCCAGAACAATTAAAAACTGTTTGGCCAAATATTCCTGAAGTACATGTGCAATGGGATGAAGCAACTTGTGGGCAAGTTGTCTATCTGTTTAATGAAACACAAAATAATTATAATGGTCGATCAGAAGAGTTTATTTCCTCAATAGTCCGTCCAGACAAAACTAACAAGCAAAAATTAACCATTGCCACAGTGGATATCGGTGGTGGTACTACTGATTTAGTGATCAACGATTATGAACTTGATTATGGTGCAAATAAACAAGTAAATAGCAGTAATGCTTATATTATACCAACACAACGTTTTCGTGATGGGTTTAAAGTCGCTGGTGATGATATTTTACTTGATTTCATCCAAGATACAGTGTTAACAGCATTAACCAATGGCTTAAAACAAGCAGGTCTTGCTGATCCTAATCCGATTTTATCAACCATTATTGGTTCACAGCAACTTTCTATTCAAGATGCCGTTTTACGGCAACAGCTGACATTACAGTTATTCACGCCGATTGGTTTACAGGTATTAAAAGCATATGAACTCTACGATCCATTACGTGCTGAACAACATGTTTACAACACGACCTTTAATGAATTATTACAACACAATGTAATGACTGATAATGTACTTAGTTTTATTAACGAACCGATTAAACGTGCATTAAATAACCCGGAATTTTCGGTGCTTGATCTGAATATTGAAATAAACCTTAAACGTATTCACCATTTATTTATTCGGGGTGACTATTACAATATTTGTAAAACATTTGATGCTTTATCTGAAATTATTAGCTGTTACCAATGTGATGTGCTGTTATTAACTGGTAGACCTTCTCGATTACCAGGGGTGCAAAGTTATTTTCGTTCGCGTTTATCCATTCCTGCAGGGCGAATCTTACCTCTACATGGTTATTATACTGGTAGCTGGTATCCATTCCATAAGCAGGAGCGAATTGATGATCCGAAAACAACTGCAGCGGTCGGGGCAATGCTTTGCTTTTTAAGTAAAAATCTACGTTTACCTAATTTTTATTTTAGAGCATCTAATATAAATTTATATTCAACCGTAAAATATATTGGTCTGCTAGATAACCTTAATATGATAAAAAAAGAAAATGTCTATTATCGAGACATTGATTTGGATGATCCAGATTATGTTTTACCTGAACTTACATTTGAAATTCGAGGCACCACTAGACTTGGTTTTAAACAACTCGAAATAGAACGCTGGCCAGCTTCCCCAATTTATACCCTGACAATTGAAAATAGTGAAGTTGCTAAACGACTTAGTGCAGATGGTGTCGTACTTGAAGTCACGTTAGGGATTAAAAATAGGCAAAAAGCAGTCGAAAATTTTTATATTAAAAATGTGAATGCCTCAGATAGTCGGCCGTGTAATAAAAATCAAGATATTAAATTGAATTTAAATACTATGGTTAATTCGGGCTTAATTAGTACGCAATATTGGCTGGATAGTGGAATGATAAAACGATGAAAAATTTAAACGAACAACTTCCTCAATCTTGGGATCAGGTTTATCAAGCGTCGGCTAAAGCAATCAAGTGGGTAGATCAAACTCGTGCTTCATCAAAACGTTTAGATAATGAAGCGGATGGTTTAATTCTTGATCTTCGTCGTTTGCGAAATAGCGCAAAGCGGTTAGGCGATGTATCGACTAAATCTGTGGCAGTAGGTTTTTTTGGATTATCGCAAGCAGGTAAGTCTTATCTTATTTCAGCACTAGCTGCTGGTGTAAATGGTCGGCTCGAAACGATTGTTGATAATGAAGTCTTAGATTTTATCGATCATGTTAACCCAGTTGGTAATGGTAAAGAAGCAACGGGTTTGGTAACACGCTTTAGCCGAATTGCAAAGGGCGGTATTGCTAACTATCCACTAGAATTGAAACTATTTCAGGAAATTGAAATTGTTAAAATTCTAATTAATGCTTATTTTAAAGATTTTGATCAACAAAAAGTAACTAATAACATAGGGTTTTCACAATTAAACCAACTTATTCAACGTCTAGAAAATAAAAAGCTAGCAGGTAATACTGGAGGCATCACTGAAGATGATATTGTCGATCTTTATGATTACTTATTAGAAAATTTTGGTAATTCACTTGAAGGATTAAAAGGTGGTTATTGGGAAAAAGCCATGCATTTGCTACCTTATCTTTCAACAGCAGACCGAGGAGAATTTTTTTCAGTTCTGTGGGGGGGGATTCCTGAACTGACAACAATTTATGTACAATTAGCCACAACTTTAACTAGCTTAAATCATGTTAATACTGTATATGCCCCTCTTGAAGTATTAATTAAAGATAATGATGGTATTAAATCGCAAATTGACAGTATTATGAATGTGGATATTCTTGAACGACTAAATACTGAACGCGATTCCGCTATTACTATAACGCCACTCAATGGCGTACCAACATCAATATCTTTAGCTCAACTGGCTTTTTTAACCGCTGAGTTAATTTTCCCATTAGTTAATCAAACACGAGTACCAACATTTGAAAATGTTGATTTACTTGATTTCCCTGGGTACCGAGGTCGTTTAAATTTGATTTCTATTGCGGACGTTAAAGAAGGTAACCCAATTGCACAACTTTTGTTGCGTGGTAAAGTGGCTTATCTTTTTGAAAAATATACTGATAGCCAAGAAATGAACGTTTTGGTGGTTTGTACACCTTCAGATAAACAGTCTGATGTTAACGATGTAGGTCCAGTGCTTGAGCGTTGGATTGATAAAACTCAGGGTGAAACAGCCGAAAAAAGAGCAACTAAAAAAGCTGGATTATTATGGGCAATAACCATGTTTGATAAACGTGTTGGCACATCATTAACACTATCAGAAGATAATCTTAAAAATAGTTGGGGCAAAGGTGGATTGTTACAACAAACTATTTTGGAACGTTTTGGTAGCTATGATTGGTTAACCAATTGGTCAAACAATCGTAAATTTAATAATGTTTTTCTGGTTCGTAAACCTGGATTTGATGTGCCATTTTTAACTGTTGATCCTATTACTCAGCAAGAACAGTCTTATAATGAAAGCTATCAACAAAAGATGCTTATGTTAAAAAATACCTTTGTTGAAAATGCTGATATTAAAGAATATGTGAATGAACCGGAATCAGCATGGAATGCTATGCTAAAGTTGAATGATGGTGGAATCGAACGGATTAGCCAATATCTAGAACAAGTCGCTATCACTGAAGTGAAACAACAACGTATTGTTGAACAACTCAACGAGAAAATTGATTATATCATCAATATGCGATTTGATACTTGGTATCAAGCTGACAGTGATGAAGAATTAGGCAAGAAAAAACAAATTATTGCAGATGTTGTAAAAAAACTACAAGGTAAGGCTTTATTACTTGGTGAATTGCTCAAGACGTTAGAACTACCGGATCAGACTATTCGTGCTCTTTATCATTCAAACCATGAAGATAGTGAGATAACAAAAGATAGTAATGATAATACTCTAAGTGATTTAACAGATGATTTTGGGCTCAATACTGATTTTGAGTTATTTTCAGATGATAATTCACCTTTAGATAGTAAACCATCAACCACTTTATCAACTGAATCAAAATTTGCTAAAACAGTGTTCACTAATTGGTTAGAACATTTGAGGAATATTGTGCTGGATAAACATGTTCTGCAATTTTTTGGTTTAGATCAAAAATCACTCTCTTTTGTGGTTGAAGAACTTATTACCGCAGCTAATCGTTTAAAGCTAGAAACGAGTTTAACTGAGCGAATTTTAAAAAATGAAAATACCGGTAATAAACGTGATGATCTTGAATCTAGACAAATTAGTACGATTCATACTCTGCTAGCTGACTTCATTGCATGGCTTGGTTTTATCCAAGGACAAGCAATTGATATACCGATGAGCCGAGTTAATCAAGGTAAGCCCATATTTTCTTCACCACTAAGTGAATTTACCAATCAATCATCACATCCGTTACCAAAACTTGATGATAAGACAAAAAATTATTCTCAATATGCCATATTTGATTGGTTTATTGCTTTTGCTAGATTGGCTCAAGAAAATGTTGGTCATCATGCTGGACGTGAAATAAGTCAGGAACAAAATAGCCAACTAGGAGAGATTTTGACCTCTTTTAAACAATCTCAAATAAATTAATGTGGTCAGAAAATTGTTGTTTGAAATATTAAAAAATAATGGAGAAGGTTCCCTTCTTTTTAAATAAATACCTTTTCTAATCAATATTGATGGAAAAGTACTTAGGTATAAAAATAGAGGATATCATGGCAATACGAATTGAATTAGATGGCTATAAACCAGGTGTGGCCAAGTTTTTGGCTTACAAATGGAATGGTAGTCCTAATATTGATATGCTTATACAACGCAATCAAGATGGTTATTATTTATCAGAGCTAAACCAATGGAGCAGTGAAAAAACTTGGCATCCGGTTGATAATTTGTCAGTTAATAACCTGCAATTAACAGGGGAAGTTAGTGAATGGTTAGTTGATTCTTTGATATCACAAGGTAATTCGGTACGTTTTTTTATACAAATACGGGATAAACAAAACGAAAATTATATAGATGGTGGTGTTGTCAATATTGCTGAGTCAGTATTGGCTTCTTCAGCATTAGATAATTTCACACCGCCGCCTGATAACAACTCAGTTGAGCCAAAACCAAAAACAGAACCTGAATTATCATCAAGTAATGGAGCTGATGATTCTCTATTAGACACTAATTCTAAACAAGAAACTACACCAGATCCCATTTTGCCCGAAGCGCCACTTAAAGTAGAGCCGACAATTACGCCTAAGGCAACTACACCAGTCAAATCTCAAAGTAAATTAAGTATAATAGCAACAATAGTTGTAGCTATTTTGGGTTTTGTGGGGCTTATTATCAGATTTAGTTATTTATCTTCTGAAGATCAACAAGAAAATATAACATCAATCCAAGTTAATAGCCAGTGTAGTCTAAATAATGTAACAGATGATGACATGACTTTTATTCAACAATGTTTAAAAAGCAAGCCAACTGTAGATGCAATTATTCAGTTAATAACTGAAGCTAAAAAAAATAATAAATGCAATGTAGCTCAGCGGTTGTATGCTAATCAAGCACAGCAAAACGCTAAAATTGCTATGCTATATGCACAAGAGTATGACGAGAAATATTATCAAGCAAATAATTGCTTTAAACCTGATAAGGAAACCGCTATTTATTGGTACGAAACTTCTTTGACCCATAATAGTAATAATGCATTAGCCAAAGAGCGTTTATCTGAGTTACAAAAATAGTTAGGAATGACATATGAAAAAATCAATTGTCTCAAATCTATGTATTGCAGTTTGCTTAACATGTTTACCTTGGATAAGTTTTGCTGCTGAGCCGCTCAAACAAGCTGGTAAAACAACGCTTTATCAGCGTGTTCTTAGTACACCAGCGTGTAAATTAAAAAAAAATATTACTGATACCAATGGGGAATCAGTAATGACTTTCTCCCGCTTTTATGTTTATGAGCGTAACAATGATAATAACCAAGAATGGCTCAATGTTGGACCAGACTCTTATGGTAAAACAATTGGCTGGATTAATAATTCATGTGCTATTGCTTGGAATATGCAAATGACATTAGTATTCACCAATCCTGTTGATCGAGATCCTCTACTCTTTTTTAAAGATAAAGCATCGTTAACTACTATTGTCGATGCTAATCAACCTGAATCTTTACTAAAACCTATTCGTGAGGCGTTAAAATCGGGTAAACCAATACCGGAAGTTATTGCCCAGGAACCTAAAGAATATGTAGATTTTAAAAACAACTTTTATTTACTTCCTATTTTACAAGGTGAAGAAGTAATGAATGGGCAAGGATTTTACGAACGCGTTTTAGAGATTGCCTCAGTAAGTAAACAAGATACATTAATTAAAAACGACAGCAAATCATCAAATAAACAAATAGTAGATGATAAAAAAACAAACCAAATTGTGCCATTTAAAGCAGCTATTGTGTTTGTAATTGATTCAACTATCTCAATGGATCCCTACATTGCACGTACTAAAGAGGCTGTGGAACGAGTTTATCAACATATTGAAAAAGAACATTTACAAGAACAAGTAAAATTTGGTTTGATCTCTTTTCGTTCTAGTTTAAAGGCTTCGAATAAACTGGAATATGTCACCAAGGTTTTTGCTGATCCTAACCAAGTTAAAAGTAAAGAAGACTTCAAAAAATTAAGCGCATCACTGAAACAGGCTGCTGTTTCGACGGCTTATTTTGCAGAGGATTCTTATGCTGGTGTTTTGCAAGCATTAAATGATATTAATTGGAATAGCTTTGGCGCTCGTTATATGATTTTAATTACTGATGCTAGTGCAATTCCTGGTGATGATAAACTATCTAGTACTGGTATGGATGCAGCGCAGCTTCGACTGGAGGCTCAACATAAAGGTGTAGCAATTTATGCTTTACATTTAAAAACACCAAGTGGTGAAAAAGATCATCAAATTGCGGCAGCTCAATATTCCGACTTAACTTATAATGATTTTATTCATAAATCTTTATATTATCCGGTTAATGCTGGTGATGTAAATGAATTTGGCAACAAAGTTGACTCGCTAGCAAAAGCATTATCTGAGCAAGTTAAACTTGCCTATAGAGGGGAAGTATCGGTTGGTAATGTGCTTAACGCTAAAGATGATAATTCTGGTATGTTAAAAGATGCATTATTATTGAGTAAGGCAATGCAACTTGCCTATTTAGGTGATACCAAAGGAACTAAAGCACCAACATTTTTCAAGGCGTGGATTACTGACAAAGATTTTGTTAAGCCAACTATTCCAACAGCTGAGCCCCGTATTTTATTAACCAAATCTCAATTAAGCGATTTAAGTGATATTGTGAGTAAAATTGCTAATGCAGCAAATGATGGTTTGATTTCGGCTGATGATATGTTTTCGCAACTTCGTTCCGTTGCTGCTGCTATGGGGCAAGATCCAACTAAATTAAAATCAGATTCGGTGACTAAAATTGCCGACTTAGGTCTGCTTGGTGAATATCTGGATAATATTCCGTATAAAAGTGACGTAACTGGCCTTGATCAAGATACATGGAAAAGTATGAGTGGACTAGAACAAGAAAAATTTATTCGTAATTTAAATAGTAAAATTCGCTATTATCAAAAATGTAATGCGGATGTTGATCGTTGGATTTCGTTAGCTGAAGGTAGTGACCCTCGTGAAAATGTTTATCCTATTCCTTTAGAAATGTTACCGTAAAACCAATGTTAACTATAAAGCAACTGGCAATTTCGCGTTCAACGGGTAAATCTATGTTTAGAGTTTGCCTGCCAGAACTTATGGTCAAAGCTGGGGAAGTCGTAGTCATTAAAGGCGATAGTGGTAGTGGTAAAAGTACCCTGCTAGAAATGATAGGTATGATTCTCAAACCTGATGAGGTGGGTTATTATAATCTCTTTTTTGACGAGCAAAATGTTAATATTACTACGCTTATTAAAGATAATAGAATTGACCAACTAACAAAAATTAGATCACAGTATTTTGGCTTTATGCTTCAAACAGGCGGTTTACTTCCATTTTTGACAATACAAGATAATGTTCTGTTGCCATTTAAGTTATTACAAAAAAAGATTGATATTATGCGATTTGACTATTTGGTTGACAAATTAGGGATTTCTCATTTATTAAGTAAATACCCGAAGCAATTATCAATTGGTGAAAGGCAACGAGCGTCTTTTATTCGTTCGATTATTCATAAACCAGCCTTACTCCTCGCTGATGAGCCTACCTCAGCTCTAGATCCATATAATGCCAATTTACTTTTTGATTTAATTATACAACAAGCTCAACAAGATAATATTGCTGCAATAATTGTTACTCATGATTGGCAACGCATTGCCAATAAAGGGTTATTTACCTTATCAGCACAGTTAACTTCTCCGCAATCATCAACATTTTTACCATTGCAAAATAAGGTGGATAAAGATGATTAACCTTATATCAAACTGGTTATTGATAACACGTTTATCCTTGGCTGATTTATGGTATGACAAAAAGGTTTCATTCTGTATTATTGCCTCAATCATCTCTGTTATTACACCATTACTACTATTATTTAGCTTAAAATATGGGGTTGTATCTCAGCTTCGTCAACAATTACTTAGCGATCCGCAAAATTTAGAAATTAAAATAGTTGGTAATTTACAACTAGATACTGATAAGTTAGATTGGATAAAAAAACAACCCGAAACAGCTTTTGTCATTCCACTTACTCGCTCATTAAATACTCAAGCCGATCTTATTAAAGATTCAGGTCATTTTGTTAATAATGCGGAGATTATTCCAACTGATTCAAATGATCCTATTACCCAAACCTTACCTTTAATTGATAACAAATTTGAAGTTTTATTAAGCTCGCTTGCCGCCGAAAAAATGCAAGCAACTATAGGTAGTCGGGTAAAAATAATCATTACACGACAACTTGATGGTAAAATAGAAAAGGGTATAACTGAATTAGAAGTAAAAGGAATTATTCCAGAAAGCCGTTACAGTCGTGCTGCAGCGTTTGTTTGTTTAGATTTGCTTATTGATATGGAAAATTTTTATGATGGTTTTCAAAGTGAAATTTTTCCAACCGCTACCGGTCAGTTAAATCCACCAAACCACACATCGTTTGCCAGGGCAAGAATTTATGCTAATTCATTAGATGATGTTGCACCTTTAGCTTTTAAATTACGAGAACAACATATCGAAACTCGTACTCAGGCCAATGTAATTGAAAACATGCAAGCCATTGACCGAGTTCTTAACTTT
The DNA here is from genome assembly GCA_945271295.1 of uncultured Gilliamella sp. Lineage (GTDB taxonomy): Bacteria > Pseudomonadota > Gammaproteobacteria > Enterobacterales > Orbaceae > Gilliamella. Next base: position 12,197 of record CALYPG010000032.1, read on the forward strand.
ATTTTCAGTGTCATTGCTATTACAGCTATTTTAGGGTGTATTTTATCATTTATAGGATCTTTTATGTCAAATATTGAACGTAAACGTAAAGATATTGCCTTTATGAGATTGATTGGTTTTCAATCAAATGGGATTATGCTGTATTTAATTACCCAAGCTATGATCCTAAGCTGTTTAGCGTTTATTGTTTCTTGCATGCTTTTTGGGTTGGGGAATTGTGCTTTTAATATGGTATTAGGTAAAAATTTAGTTTCTCAACCTGTAGTGAGCCAATTACAAATTTATCATCTTATTATTGCATTTTTAATTACTTTAATTATCCCAGGTATTGTTGTAACTATAGGAGGTCGACGTGCTGTCAAAATTCAACCAGCTGAAAGTTTGCGTGACGTATAACCAAATAAAATATCTTTTCGCTGGATTAGCGATAAGTTTATTGCCTTTATCAAGTTATGCCCAATCGTGGGACAGTAAATTATATAATCCCAAACCATCAAAAGATGATGTTATTTTACCTATGCCATGTGATGGAAGTTTGGTGATGAAAAAGGTTTTTACACCAACGAATAAGCCACTAGATGATGTTAAAGTTGTATTAGGTAGTAATCAAAAAGAATTAGGTTTTGCCGAATATGCAACCCCTAATTATATTTCAGGTAGTTTTTCTGATTCAGGTAATGAACGATATTTCTTAATTGGTAAATATGAACTGACTGCTTTACAATATCAAGCAGTAATGAATGATACTTGCCCGACAGCCAAAGTTAATCTTGCTTTTCCTATCACAAATATAAGTTGGTTTGATGCTATTGCATTTACAGATAAATATAATCAATGGTTAATTGAAAACCAATCAAAAATTACAATCAATAGTGTACCGAAAGGCTATGTGCGTTTACCGAATAATACTGAATGGGAATATGCTGCTCGAGGTGGTTCAAAAGTAACCGAATCAGAATTTCGTGAGATTCGATTCCCCATGGTTAATAATTTAGAAAACTATGCTTGGTTTTCTGGTGCAAAATCAGCAAATGGAAAATTACAGCTAATTGGTAGACTTGAGCCTAATCCACTTGATCTCTATGATATTTTAGGTAATGCCAGCGAAATGATGTTTGATTCTTTCAGAATGAATAAACTTGATCGTTATCATGGTCAGCTCGGTGGTATAACTGTTCGTGGTGGCAGTTATTTGACTGCCGAATCATCGACAAACTCTTCTTTTCGTACCGAAAAACCTTTTTATGATAACAAAGGCGCTTATAAAAGTAAGGATGTTGGATTTCGTTTAGTTTATACCACAGAAATAATGCATTCTAATGATATTATTAAAGAGTTGGATAAAGAATGGAGTGCACTCGGTAGCGATGCTGAATTCTCAAAAAATGGCAGTGTTGTTAGTGAGTTGGAAAAAATCACTCGACAAGTAGAAGATGAGAAAACGAAAAAAGATCTAAATCAACTTAATGCACTACTACGTAGTGCAAATCAGGCACGTGATGAACAGAGAGATCGTTCTATCCAATCAGCTTTGCAACTAGGTGCTTTTTTATGCGCGAATGTTTCAGATCTTAATAGTAAATATGAGTATAATAATAATTTATATGACACAATGACCAATGAAATTTGTGATATAAAAGAATCTGAAACTTTAGATAATGATAATATGTGTTCAAAAGTAAAATTAAATAGTTTAAAACAGATACTAGATGAATCTAAAAGTGCGCGAGACTTTATTTTAAAATATTATTCAGATACTATTGTTAATACGGCATCAAATTACGAAAAACATACAATTAACGACCAAGCTAAAGCCACACTATTTATACTAGAAAACAGTGGTAAAGCAAATATGAGTGATTATTTAAAACTTTATTTTAAGCATATTAATCAATATATTGAATCTGGAAATGTTGAACGAACAACATGGCTGAAAACTTGTAATGAAGTAAAAGGAAACAAATCATGAATAGAATTATGGTAATTTTAACACTATGTGTATCGCTGGTCTTAATTGGTTGCCAATCTTCATCTGGAGGTGTTAACACTAATGATGTTGATCCTGCATTAACGCAAAATCATTCTGCACAATTTTTTAGCAAATCAGCTTGGCAATCATGTGCTATTGGTGCTGGAGTAAGTGGTGTTGGATGCCTATTATTAGGCGGTAAACCTGGTGTATGTGTTGCTTCGGCGGCTGTGGGCTGTGGTGTAATGATGGGAGCTAACTACTATCTTGATTCTAAACGTGCTCAATATGCGAATGCAGAAATGCGCATTGATGCTTATATTCAGGACATTCAACAAAATACACAAGAAGTGCAAGCTGTAACTGAAACCGCTAAAGGTGTGTTAGATAAAAATTTAGCCACCCTTAAAAATTTAAATCGGCAAATCAAAAATGCTTCAGTAAATAAAAAGCAAGCACAAAATGATTTGAGCCAAATTGATGCTAATATTGCGTATTTAACTGATAAATTAACACGTATGAAAAAAGTTGAAGACAATTGGGTTTCACTTTCAGCTCAAGAAAAGCAAACTGGCGTTAATGTGGATAAATTAGATAGACAAATTAATCAATTACACAAACAAATAGCTGGACTTGAAAAACAAATTGATCTTGTGACCAAGCAACGTTCAGCAGTAAGGGTGGGCTAATATGAAAAAAAAATATTTTATGTTATTTTGTACATTAACTTTGCTAGCTGGTTGTTCAACAACACCTGAACAGTGCGATCCTACCAATACCAACATAGGTATTATGGATAAAATTAGCTGCAATTATTCAGGTAATTATCAAACTCGAATTGATCAGAAAAAACAAATTTTAGAAAATGAGAAAAGAGCTAATCAACAGTTTAAAGAAATCTATGCAACGATAGAGAAACAGAAAAATGATACATCATTAAGTGTTAAACAAAAACAAGCACAGTTGCAAAAATTAAAAAGAGATTTGACTAAATTAACCAATGAAGTTAAAGAAAAAGCTAAAGGTCGTGATGACTTACAAGCACAAATTAATGATATCGAACAACAACTGAGCAAGGTTAATAATTCAAATGCTTCGGAAATAGAAAAACAAGTTGAGTTAGACAAGTTAAACAAAAAACTACAACAATTACAAAAAGCGTTAAATATATAAATTTAAGCATTTGGAAAACATGCTTTAGTAAAAATGTAATGTTAAATATTAGGGAAAACGTTAACAATGCAACGAATAACAAGAATTATGGTTAACCATAATGATTCAGAGAAATTACTTTTACTGGAACAATATAATACCTTATTATCGTTGTTAAAGCCGTATTTAACTGAACGAACCTTTTCAATTTTATCAATACCAAAATTGATAGATAACAATCAATATATTGCTTGGTATACAAATCTTGAAGGTCAACCAATTTTACTAAGCAGTCTAACGGATGAAACACATAAAAAGCAGATTGAAGAAACACTACAAACTCGTATTAATGATATCGAAATGGCTATTAACTCGATGTCATTAACTAGTGAACAGAAAACCTTTATTTCATCATGGTTACCTAGAATTAAAAGTTTAGGTAACCAAATTTATATCGTCAATGACGATCCAATAATTGTCAATACTCTTGAACAACCTGTATTACCTAAACCTATTTCTGTTGCGCCAAAAGGATTTTGGCGCTGGTGGCATTTTTTATTATTAGCTTTATTACTGATTGGTTTATTAGGATTGCTTTGGTATTTCTTTTGTCCATATGGAAAAGAGAAAAAAACCGATCCTATTCCCTTAGTAACTCAACCTGTAGAAGAGAAGAAACCAGATCCTGAACCTGTCATAGATCTACCAAAAGAAACTAATACAGAGCCAACTATTCAAGAACCTGTTCCTGTAGCTGAATCCAAAATAGAACCAGAACCAATTCCTACACCGGAACCAGATCCAATACCGAAAGTTAAAAATCCACCTAACTGTATTTCTCAACAAGAAATAACGAATAATCGAAATCCATCTAAAATGGTACTAATTTTTGATAACTCATTATCTATGAATGTAACGATAACTGAACCACCATCAGAAATTGAAAAATATTTTAAGTATCATTTTGATATTGGTTACCCACGCTATATGTCAAGGGAAGAAATAGTGGCATTTGAGAAAAGAATGACACGTTTACCAACTCGCTTATCTACTAGTAAGAAAGTTGCAAGATCCAGTATTGATAAAATACAACCAAATATTGATATTTCACTCGTTACACTATCGACTTGCCCTGCGGCTGATACTACATCCTTTTTTAATTATGCTAAACGAGGGACTTTAAAAAGTAAAATTAATAAGTTAACCCCTTTTGATGGTCCGCAATCTGGAACATCACTATATAGTGGAGTGGAAAAAGCGAGTAAAATGCTTGATGGGGTAAAACGTGATGATTATATTCTCATTATTAGTGATGGTGATGATACCTGTACCAAGAAAAATATTTGTACTTTAGTAAATTCCATTGCAACACAAAAACCGCGGTTAAAAATTAATATTGTTGATATAGCTGGTGAACACAAAATTGATTGTGTAGCTAAAATGACCGGTGGTAAAGTTTATATTGCTCAAAATCCTAATGATATGATTAAACAAATGAATAAAGCAGTTTCTGATTTAAAAATAAATAGGCCTGTTTGTCAATAAAACTATACTAGTGAAATCATTTATCAACCATTTGATTGCTAATTGATTTTTTCAAGTTAAATGAGAATTTCTTGACAAAAAAACCAGACAAAGCGTCTGGTTTTTTATTTGTTCTTGATGTTAAAGTTTAATAATTTAGTTTAAAAATCTAAATTAGCCGCTTTGAGAGCATTTTCTTCAATAAATAATCGTCGAGGTTCAACTTCATCACCCATTAGTGTTGTAAATAGCTGATCTGCTTCGATGGCATCTTTAATTGTCACTTGCAACATGCGACGACTAGTTGGATCCATGGTCGTTTCCCATAACTGTTCTGGATTCATTTCACCCAAACCTTTATAGCGTTGGATTGTTAACCCACGGCGAGATTCCTTAATTAGCCAATCTACTGCCTCTTCAAAAGAACTAACTGGTTGATTACGTTCCCCTCGTTTGATAAATGCACCTTCCTCAAGTAAATCTTGTAATTGTGTACCCAAATGACAAATATTGCGGTATTCATTACTGTGAATAAAAACTTGATCTAATGCATAGCTAGTATCAACCCCATGAGTTCTTACTTTAATAATAGGTACATATAATTGTGTTTTTTCATTATAATTAACCAAATAACGATAAGTACTACCATGTTGTTCTTTGTTGGACAATTTCGTTACCATCGTTTTTGCCCAATCTTCTGCTTGTTGTTGATTTTTTAATATATCTTCATCTAACACATTGTGATAAATCAACTCAGAAAGCAAGGCTTTAGGGTAACGCCGTTCCATTTTTATAATGAGTTTTTCAACTTTTTGGTATTCTGCAATTAGCTTTTCTAATGCTTGACCTGCCAATGCTGGCGCATGATCATTCACATGTAATGATGCATCTTCAAGAGCTAGTGCTATTTGAAATTGTGTCATTGCATCATCATCTTTAATGTATTGTTCTTGCTTGCCTTTTTTGACTTTATATAGTGGTGGTTGGGCAATATAAACATATCCACGCTCAATGATTTCAGGCATTTGGCGATAAAAGAAGGTCAAAAGCAAAGTTCGAATATGCGAACCGTCGACATCAGCATCAGTCATAATGATGATGCTATGATACCGCATCTTGTCAGGATTATATTCATCTCGACCGATACCACAACCTAGCGCGGTAATAAGTGTTGCTACTTCTTGAGAAGATAGCATTTTATCGAAACGCGCTTTTTCGACATTCAAAATCTTACCTTTAAGCGGTAAAATTGCTTGATTCTTGCGGTTACGCCCTTGTTTAGCCGAGCCGCCCGCAGAGTCCCCTTCCACCAAGTAAAGTTCAGATAAAGCCGGATCTTTTTCTTGGCAATCAGCAAGTTTGCCTGGTAATCCACCTAAATCTAATGCACCTTTTCGGCGAGTCATTTCACGAGCTTTACGAGCTGCTTCACGAGCTCTAGCGGCATCAATTATTTTGCCTACAACAATTTTTGCATCAGATGGATTTTCAAGTAGATATTCGGTTAACTTTTCGCCCATTACTGATTCAACTGCAGATTTAACTTCCGATGAAACCAGTTTATCTTTGGTTTGAGAAGAAAACTTAGGATCTGGAACTTTAACCGAAACTACCGCAATTAAACCTTCTCTGGCATCATCTCCGGTAGCACTTATTTTAGCCTTTTTGCTGTAACCTTCACTTTCCATGTAATTATTCAATGTACGAGTCATTGCACCACGGAAACCAGCTAAGTGTGTACCGCCGTCTCTTTGCGGAATATTGTTGGTAAAACAATAAATATTTTCTTGATAACCATCGTTCCATTGTAATGCCACTTCTACACCGATATTATCTTTTTCGGTACTAAAATAGAATATTTTAGGATGAATCGGGTTTTTGTTTTTATTTAAATACTCAACAAATGCTTGAATACCACCTTCATAGTGATAATGTTCATTTTTCCCTGTTCGTTCATCAAATAGCTTAATTGAAACACCTGAATTTAAAAAAGAAAGTTCACGTAAGCGTTTAGCTAAGATTTCATGCACAAATTCTATATTGGTAAATGTTTGTGGGCTTGGCCAAAAGCGTACATAAGTACCAGATTCTGTTGTTTCATCAATAATCTTAAGTGGTGCTTCCGGAACACCTAAGTGATAGGTTTGCTGGTGAACTTTGCCATCACGATAAATAACTAATTCCAATTTGTCGGATAAAGCATTAACAACCGAAACCCCCACACCATGTAAACCACCAGATACTTTATAGGAGTTATCATCAAATTTACCCCCAGCATGTAGTACAGTCATAATAACTTCGGCTGCTGAAATACCTTCTTCCTCATGTATACCAGTTGGGATACCTCGACCATCATCACGAACAGAAACAGAATTATCTGGGTGGATTGTTACTTCAATATGGTTACAATAGCCAGCCAATGCTTCGTCGATGGCATTATCAACTACTTCAAAAACCATATGGTGAAGCCCTGTCCCATCATCGGTATCACCAATATACATACCGGGACGTTTTCGGACTGCATCAAGTCCTTTGAGCACTTTAATGCTAGATGAATCATATGAATTAGACATGGATTTCTCGACTTATTTAATTTTCTTTATCATTTTGTATATTTAGGAAATTATACCAGATTTTATGTTAAAAATCTTATCATTTTCACCGATCAAATGGGTAATCTGGTCTTGGCTGACAGCGGTAATAAATACTTGTGAATGTGCTAATTTTAATCGTTTAGCTAACAAGTTGCGTTTGTTTTGATCTAACTCTGAGGCAAAATCATCAATTAAGTAAATACATGATTGTTTTGTTTGTTTACTATAATATTCACCCTGAGATAAACGTAATGCACACATTAACAGTTTTAATTGACCTCGAGATAACAAATCTTCTACAGGAATATTGTCGATACGTAACTTAATATCAGCTTTATGTGGACCTAGCGAAGTATAATTTATCAGTTTATCACGTTCATATTGCCTATATAATAGGTCAGAATAATCAATATTATGTTCCCAACCTTGATAATATGAACATTTAAGTTGATATTCGGGCAAAAAAGCCTGACAAGTTTGTATAATTTCAGGAAAAATATGCTGTGTGTAATCCGCCCGGATTTGGCTGATCTTTTTGGCAATAGGTACTAGCTCTTTATCCCATGGTAGTAATTGATTATAATTATATGATTGCTTTAATAATGCGTTTCGCTGTTTAAATAAGCGTTTTATATTATTCCAAAGTGACACAAACTCAGGATAATGATGAAAACATCCCCAATCAATAAATGCACGACGATATTTAGGTCCCCCAGTAAGTAAATCAAATCCTTCAGGGGTGATTAATTGAATTGGTAATAATTTGGCTAAATCAGTTAATCTAAAGCCTTCATCACCATCTATTTTAATTGTATTATCATTATTGCGTGCTTTAGCAAGACCTATTGAACGAATTTGGTGATTTGTTGTTTCAATTTTACTAAATAATACTAGTTCTGGATATTCATGTTGAATGATGCGATTAGATTGTATGTGTCTAAATGATCTACCATGCCCTAACATGTAAATCGCTTCAAGAAAACTGGTTTTTCCACTACCATTATCACCAACAATAAAGTTGAAATATGGAGATAAAGTTAGCTCCGCATAATCAATATTACGAAAATGATGAATATTTATGTGGGAAAGAGTCATATAAGCTTAGTAATATGTCCGGCCGAAGCCGGAGAATTGAATGAGATTTGACTATAGTCGCATTGGCATAACAACATAAGTGGCAGATTGATCATTAATATCTTCAATTTGTACACTTGATGTAGCATCTGTTAACAAAAGTTGTACACTATCACATTTTAACGTATTTAATATATCTAATAAATAGGTCACATTAAAGCCAATTTCAAGTTCTGCTGACTCATATTTAACATCAATGACTTCTTCTGCTTCTTCTTGTTCAGGGTTATTTGCGGTAATTTTTATTTGATTATTGTTTACATAAAGTCTGATACCACGGAATTTTTCATTTGATAAAATTGCTACACGAGATAATGCATTTCTCAATTCTTCACATGAAACTTCAAGTGGTTTGTCAGGGCTTCGTGGTAATACTCGTTTATAATCTGGGAATCGACCATCAATAAGTTTTGATGTAAATGTGAAATCACCTAGGTTTACACGTAAATTATTGTTACCAATTTGCATGCTAATTAATTCGTCATTGTCACCAACCAATTTAGCAAGCTCAATCACGCCTTTCCTTGGTAAAATAACAGAATAAGATGTGGAAATATTTTGTCCGATCGGTTGTGCGCAAACCGCCAATCGATGTCCATCTGTAGCAACAGTTTTTAATTGACCATCTTCAATTTCAAATAACATCCCATTCAAGTAATATCTTACATCTTGATTGGCCATCGAAAATTGAACTGCATCAATAAGTCGTTTTATAGTTTTTTGTGGTACCGAAAGATCAACTTCACTTTGCCAATTTTCTAAATTGGGAAAATCATTTGCTGGTAAAGTTGATAATGAGAATTTACTTCGACCTGATTGAATTATCAACCTATTATCATCTAAGGTTACCGAAATTTGCGCATTATTTGGTAAATTTCGACAAATATCGAGAAATTTCCTAGCAGGCACTGTGGTTGCACCTGGCTCATTGGTTTCAATTAAAGGTAAATGTGAAATCATTTCAATTTCAAGATCTGTACCGGTCATTGATAATATATTATCACTCACTTGGAGCAATAAATTACCCAAAATTGGCAGCGTCGGACGACTACTAAGTGGAGCACTAACAAGTTGTAATGGTTTGATAAGTTTTTCGCGATCAATAATAAATTTCATAGTGTTGATTCTTTTTTAAGTTGATAATGTCCGAATTAAATTGGAATAATCCTCTTTAATATCATTGCTTTCTTCTTTTAATTCTGCGATTTTTCGACATGCATGTAGTACTGTTGTATGATCCCTTCCCCCAAATCCATCACCAATTTCAGGAAGGCTTTTATTGGTTAACTCTTTTGCTAACGCCATGGCGACTTGACGAGGCCTTGCTACTGAACGTGAACGGCGTTTAGATAATAAATCAGATACCTTAATTTTATAATACTCGGCAACAGTTTTTTGTATATTTTCAATAGTAATTAATTTTTCTTGTAAGGCAAGTAAATCTTTTAGTGCATCTTTAACGAAATCAATAGTAATGGATTTACCAGTAAAATTAGCATTAGCAATAACTCGATTAAGTGCCCCTTCTAATTCTCGGACATTAGAACGTAAACGTTTTGCAATAAAAAAAGCCACTTCTTCAGGTAGTTTAATATTATTTTCTTCGGCTTTTTTCATTAAAATGGCGACGCGAGTTTCAAGTTCAGGAGGTTCTATAGCAATGGTTAGTCCCCAACCAAACCGAGACTTCAAGCGATCTTCAACACCGTTAATTTCTTTTGGATAACGGTCAGAAGTTAAAATAATTTGTTGATTACCCTCGAGTAATGAATTAAAAGTGTGAAAAAACTCTTCTTGAGATCGTTCTTTATTAGCAAAAAATTGTATATCATCAATAAGTAAAGCATCGACAGAACGATAGTAATTTTTAAACTCTTCAATAGCATTATTTTGTAAGGCTTTTACCATGTCTTGAACAAATCGTTCAGAATGCATATAAACAACTTTGGCATTTACTTTGATTGCCAATATTTGGTTGCCCACAGCGTGCAACAAGTGGGTCTTACCTAAACCTGTCGAACCATATAGGAATAATGGATTATAAGCCTTCCCTGGGTTTTCAGCCACCTGTTTGGCTGCAGCAACGGCAAGTTGGTTCGATTTACCTTCAACAAAACTATCGAAAGTATGTTTATGATTAATTCCTGAATGATAAGTGTGATTATTTTCTTTAGTCGTTTTCCAAGCTGGTGTAATAGCTTCTTTAGGTTCTTCTTTCTTTGTTTTTTTATCAATAGATGTAGATAAGGTAGAACCAACTTCAAGATATAATTTCAGCGCATCGTTATTAAAAAGTTTATTTAATAACTGAGATATTGTTGTTAGGTATTTATTTCTTACCCAATCAAGGACAAATCTATTAGGAGCATAAATATAGAGTTTGTTATCAACCATTTCCGCTTGCAACGGACGAATCCATAAATTGAATTCTGTTGTAGGAAGCTCTTCTTGTAATTGAGAAAGACAATCTTGCCATATAGCGGTAGGCACAGTGACTCCTTTAACTTTGATTACTAACAATACGCTAATGATTATAATCTTTTTTGTGGATAAATTGTAGAGCAAAGACAATATATAATTTAGTTGCTAACAAACTATATAAGTTGAAAAAACCCGGTTGCATCCGGGTTTTTAGTATGACTAAAATTAATTTGTGGTATTAATTACTTTAACTTTTTGAATATTAATTGCTTTAATTTGGATTTCAACACGACGATCTGGGGCTAAACATGCTTTTAGTTCAGAACCACGAAGAGCATGACATTTAGTTCCTGTTATCGGTTGAGATTTACCCATGCCTCGAGCAGTAATTAAATCTGCTGGAACACCTTTAGAAACTAAATATTTCATGACTGAATTAGCACGTTGTTCTGATAATTTTTGGTTATATTTTTCAGAACCAATACGGTCAGTGTGACCAATTACAATAATAGTACTTTCAGTTGGATTAATTTTAACAAGTGTTGTTAATAAATTGTTTAATGCTTGACGACCTTCTTCTTTTAAGTCAGCCTTTGCATAAGCAAATAGTACATCTTCATTAAGTACATAACTGTTTTCTTTAGTTTTAACTTCCACTGGTGCTGCAATAGCTGGTGAACCTAAACGGTAAGTAATACCTAAAGTTAATAAACCGTTGTCTGGAGAGGCATCAGTTTTAGTATGAATATGATTAACATATTGATATTCTAAACGAGTAGAAAAATCTTCACTTAGACGATAATCTAGACCTAATGCAAAAACAGGAGAAACATCAGTCTTCGTTCCGCCTCGACCATAATCTTCTTTGTAATCTCCACTATTTTTCCATTTAGCAATAGTTATCATTCCACCTGCACGACCATAAATATCTAAGTCATCAGTAATAAATGATAATGGATAGCTTACTTTACCTGTTAAAGAAACGCCTTGTGCATCAACTTTACTTTTGCCAGCATTAGTATGATCATCTTTATAAGTTCTTTTATATTTAGCTGAACCTAACCAGTCATAACCTAATTCAAATGCAAGATAAGGATTGGCTTGGAAACCTAAAAAAGCACCACCACCAATATTGCTACGATCAGATGTTTTGATACCTGCATCTTCTCTATAATCACCCTTAAGAACTTTTTTTGAATCTAAATTATACATTTCAGACCAACCCAATTTACCACCAATGTAAAAAGTGTTGTCTTCGTATGCTGCGTTAGCTGCGGTTGTTGTTAATGCTGCAACTGCGATTGCTAGAGCTAGAGTTGTTTTTTTCATTTATGCCTCAACTTTGTTGTTATAGACGTTTAGTTTCTTTATTGTTTTGTTCTATCATGTATAGAATAATAGAACAATTTAGTTATCACTATACACAATTATGTTTCACATAATCTAAAAATAATTATAGCATATAAAATATACAAATCTATAATTAATGGTTTTATTAAGTGTAAATGTTTGTTTGACATCGTCAAATGATTTGATTAATTATAATGTAAAAATCATTAATAGTATTGGCTAATGTGCTAGCCATGATAAAAAAATCAGCTTCAAGGCGTTTATCTGATTCATCTGAGCTAATATCTTCATTTTCATCTAGAATAACTGCATCGAATTTAATGCGTTTAAATGTCAAATCAGTATTAACAATAAAGCTTACCCCTCGTTCATCAATTATTTGGACTTTTGTCACCCATTTACCTGAAGTGAAATGAACAAGTATTTCCTCACCAGTAATCTCTTGATTTTTAAAGACAACAATACCATTATCTTCAAGCGGATCTTTAAGTTCGGCTTGATTACCTAATATAAATGGTGGAAAATTCAGCTTCTCTTTAACCCATGTTGTTATAATTTGCTCAAGTGGTTTATCAATAGACCAAGGTGTGAGTGCAAGTGAACCCAGTTCTTTGCGTAAAATAGCTAAAATATCTTCTGCTTGTTTAAAACTATTACAGTCAACAATAATTCGCTTGTTATTGGTATCGATCCATAGCCAGTAATAATTATATTTACTAAATGCTCTAGGCATCAGATCGATCATGACTTCATCTTTCAAGGTTGCCTTTTCGTTTTTGGTTAGCTTTCTATTTAATACTTGTTCTTGTTTATCTATTTTCTCCAATAAAGCTTGTTTAATGACTGGTGAAGGTAATATTTTAGTCTCTTTCTTGATTCGTAATAATAAATGCCCTTGCATATCGACAATAAAGTCATCCTGATTATTATCATGGTAAGGTGAAACCCAACCCATTTTGTTATTATCTAAATTACCACAAGGTATAAATGGATGAGATTTTACTGCTTTTTCTATTATTTCTTTATTAAGCAACGAGTCGTTATTTAGCTGATAAATAATGGCATTTTTAAACCAAAGCATACTTGTATTTTCCTGAATTTTTAGTTACAGCTGAGTATTTTATCACAATTAACAGTCGTTAATTGTGATACATATAAGTTGTTATATGACATTTGTGTCTATAAACATCACTATATTGCTTAAAAATTATAAGCCACACCCATATAAATTGATGTCACTGTACTGTTAGCGATCATAGGACTATCTGCTGCATCTCCGGTTAACTTATCAACATGAATACCACCAAAGGTAGCAATATTAGCAGTTAAGGAATATTGTGCACCAAGTTCAGCATATGGGGTAAATGAACTATCAGCTTTATGATAACGCAGTCCTGAACGACGCGATTCCTTATGTGAAATACCATAATAATAATCATTATGGTTGTTATTTGCCCAGTTAATACCTATGGTTGGAACAATAATAAGATTTCCTTCTATAATTGGCGCACTATAGTCGGTGTTGACTAAAAGACTATTACTGTTATTTAACACATCAGTGGCAAGGCTACTTGAAAAAATGCCCCAATTCGTTGTAGCTGAATATTCGATTTGAGCGAGTATAGTTGAATGCCTTTTATCCAATTGTTTTAATTTATGATTATCTGAACTATGTGGTTTAAATTCATTGGATAAATAACTTGCGCCAATTGAAATACTTTGCTGCTCATCATTGTATGCATAAATGCCAGCAGACAAATCATCAATAAAAAGTACACCATTATCATAATCAATGTGTGGAATAGGCGAAAAAGATGAACCATAACCTTTATATGGCGAATCAGTCCAGCTTACGCCAACACCAAGAGTCGTGGGCGTGGGGGTCGCGATTGCCGTTGCAATAAATCCGAAATTAATTATAGATAAAATAGAAATTACACTCAGTGTTTTTTTCATTTCTCATACTCTTTTTTGATAGGGTTGTCTAATCTTGTCACGTGCTAGCAAATAATAATGTATATAATGAATAGATATTTATCTGGACAAATATATCGTCACAAAATCTATACACTAATCGTACATTGTAACAAGTAGAATTCTTGAATAATAATGCCACATTTTATTATGTTTGAATATGGATTAGTGAGATAACTTATGAGTAAACCAACTTTAGAAATGATCAACAGTCGCCCTGATGATGCGACATTACTTGCCGATGAAGCCAAATATTGTTCTTTTGGTGATACAGTGCATTATGTTGAACCACCGAAAATCTTTGATGGATGTGAAGGTAGTTACATGTATGATAAAGAAGGTAAAGCCTTCCTCGACCTTCAAATGTGGTACTCAGCTTGTAACTTTGGGTATGCCAATGAACGTTTAAATAATGTTCTCAAAAAACAAATTGATACCCTGCCGCAATGTGCTAGCCAATATTTGCACCCAACCAAAATTGAATTAGCTAAAACGATTGCTCAAGGTATGCAACAGCGATTTGGTTATGAAGGTCGCGTACATTTTAATGTTGGTGGTTCACAGTGTATTGAAGATTCATTAAAATTGGTTCGTAATGCCTCTGGTGGTAAATCTTTGATGTTTGCTTTTCAAGGTGGATATCATGGTAGAACACTTGGTGCATCATCAATCACTTCAAGTTATCGTTATCGTCGTCGTTATGGTCATTTTGGTGATCGTGC
>CALYPG010000033.1 GCA_945271295.1 uncultured Gilliamella sp.
CTAATTTTTTAGCATGACGTTTAACTGCCGCTGCTTTTGCGCGTTTACGAATAGTTGTTGGTTTTTCGTAAAATTCACGATTACGAACTTCAGCTAAAACTCCTGCTTTTTCGCAAGAACGTTTAAAACGACGTAATGCTACATCGAAAGGTTCATTTTCACGTACTTTAATTACTGGCATGTGCCTCTCACCTCAAATTTGTTTGATATCACAAGAAATTAAAAATTAGTGCCGAATTTTACCTCTAATTAACCCAAGTTGTAAAGTAAAATATCTAACTATCACTTGATAACAATTTAATTTGCTTATCATCATCCTGAGCCTGATAATAATATCATTCTGATAAGAACTAATAGGAGTTTTTATGTCGCCTTTTATCACTGGTCAATATCCAGAGCGTCGTTTGCGCCGCAATCGTGCCCGAGACTTCAGCCGCCGTTTAGTTGCTGAAAATAACCTTACCGTCAATGATCTCATTTATCCTGTTTTTATTGTTGAAGGTAAAAACATCGTACAACCCATTGCGTCCATGCCAAAAGTTAATCGAATGAGTATTGATATTTTACTAAAAGAAACTGAGCAAATAGCTAAGTTAGGTATTCCGGTTTTATCTTTATTCCCCGCTATTGAAGCGTCTAATAAATCATTACTAGCCGAGGAGGCCTATAACGAAAATGGTCTGGTTCCCACTGCTGTGCGAGCTTTAAAAAAAGAGTTTCCGGAACTTGGCATTTTAACTGATGTTGCTCTGGATCCTTATACGATTCATGGACAAGATGGTATCATTGATGAACAGGGATATGTACAAAATGATGTATCAATTGAAACCTTAATTAGACAAGCATTGGTACAAGCTCAAGCTGGCGTTGATATTGTTGCACCAAGCGATATGATGGATGGTCGTATTGGTGCTATTCGTGACGAATTAGAAGCCCAAGGCTTTGTTAATACTCAAATCATGGCTTATTCAGCTAAATATGCATCCTGCTTTTATGGTCCATTCCGTGATGCCGTTGGTTCTGCAAAGAATATACAAGGTGGTAATAAGAAAACCTATCAACTTGATCCTGCTAATAGTAATGAAGCATTGCAAGAAATCTATCAAGACCTTAGTGAAGGGGCAGATATGGTTATGGTAAAACCAGGTATGCCTTATCTTGATATTGTTCACCGAGTAAAAGAGACGTTTGCGGTCCCCACTTTTGTTTATCAAGTCTCTGGCGAATATGCCATGTTAAGTGCAGCAATTCAAAATGGTTGGCTAGATGAAAAACCAGCAATTATGGAATCACTGCTTTGCTTTAAACGCGCTGGTGCTGATGGAGTATTAACCTATTTTGCTAAACAAGTAGCCGAATGGTTGCAGAATCAATAAATTAATAAAACCCTAAATAAAATCGACATCTTTAGTGTAGATGTCGATTTTAATCACTCAATAAATCAATCTTAATTACTCTATATTCTTAATAACTAGAATTCATTATCAATTTTATTAGCAATCTTTAATTATTTAACTAACCTTAAGTTGATTTACCACAATTAAAGTAATTTTGATAATCAAAGGTTGTATAAAAGTTTCAGGAATACTATATGTTTCCGTAAAAATCTGTTAATATTTGCTAATTATAGCATTTAGGGGAGTAAAAAATGATTTATGAACTCGTACCAACTGAGTTACATGATGAGCTTAAAGCTTTTTGTCATGATTTAGAAAACACAACATTGCAACATATTGAAGCTTGTCCATTTTGTGGAAAGGATAGCTTTTATTTGATCCGCTCAAAACCAATCAATACTTATCGTTGCAAAGCATGCTATAAATATTTTACTGTGGCAACTAATACGCCTTTTAATCGTTTAACCCCCTTTAATTGGTTAGAACTCATTTTTACTAATCGTATCAAAAATAAAAGTTATCTGTTTATAGCTGAAGAAATACTGGAAAGTTCCCCTGAAAAAGTAATGCGTAGAGATCACGCTATAATTGATTATTTGCAAACGCATTATCCCTTATTACATAAGTGGTATATTAATCACAAACAAGCGACATTAACGCCAACACTGGCAGAACAACACCAAACAATTAATGCTAAAATCACCGCTTTATTGAATCAACAAACACCAATTTGTTCTTATTGCGCATCAACTGATACAACAAAAGTCGGTTCAAGGACTTGTTACCGATGCAAACGTTGTCGTCGTAGCTTCAACCTTTTAAGTGATACACCATTAAATAGATTACCGCGACCAGAGTTATGGATAGAATTTATTAATTTGCTTGTTGCTAAGAAAAATAATCAGCAAATTGAGAAAAAGCTCCACCTTAACTGTAATACTGTTAGTCGATGGCGAGCAATTTGGTGTGATATGATGAAAAAATGGAACTGTGAAGCCTTAGCTATCTGGTGTAGTCGTCACTAATCTTATATTAATATCTAAGAATAAAAGTCGTTTTTAGCTCGCTTTGCTGAGAATAATGAATATGGCCTAATTATCACCATATTCATCATATTCACGACAAAGTACAATGGTATCTTCAATCAAGCGTCTTGCTATCGTCCCATATACCGGAATTTTAGGTAACTCAGTGTAATGGTACCAATTTGCTTCAACCAACTCATTTTTATCGACTGAAATATCACCACCGGCATAATCAGCTAAATAAGCCATCATTAATGAATTAGGAAATGGCCAAGGTTGAGAGGCAACATAACGAATATTTTTTATTTTTATTTTTGATTCTTCAAAAACTTCTCGCTCAACTGCCATTTCCATGGTTTCACCGATTTCAGTAAATCCAGCTAAAACGGTATATAAATTATCTTGGTTATGTCTGACATGTTTTGCTAGCAAGATTTTATTTTTATGTCTAACAGCTACAATAATTGAGGGTGAGATTTGGGGATAATAGCGTTGATTACAGTTATCACACATACAACACCACTCGGTTTTGCTGATATACATTTCGTGACCACAGTAACCACAATATTTATGAGAACGGTAAAATTCAGCTAGTTGCACTGCCCGACCAGCCATATTAAATAAAGATAGATCATCTCCATTTAGTAATGGACGGATTGAACTCATGGCATTATTCATTTCTTTACAAACTAACCAAGCTGTTTGTCCATTCCATTCGCCAATAGGTTGTGCAAGTTGGTTACTAAAACCGAACTCACTAGCTGAACCTAAAGGAACCTGACCACCAGGTAACCATAAGCGTCCATTTTTACTAACAAACCAATAACCTTGTTCATTACCTGTTAAAGTAAATTGTTGCTGTATATTCATAACGGTATACCAAAAACAAAGATTAAAAAGGAGGATTTTGCACCTCCTTTTTTAGTTAAACTATTTCTTTTTCTTCTCATGAAGTCCTTTTTTCTCAAGTTCCCAATAAATAATACGTTGTTGAGCAATGGTGAACAAATTACTGACAATATAATATAAAACTAAACCTGATGGAAACCATAAA
Organism: uncultured Gilliamella sp.; assembly: GCA_945271295.1. Classification (GTDB taxonomy): domain Bacteria; phylum Pseudomonadota; class Gammaproteobacteria; order Enterobacterales; family Orbaceae; genus Gilliamella. The sequence continues at coordinate 3,477 of CALYPG010000033.1, forward strand.
AAGAACACGGTAAAAATTAATGGCATATAAGTCATTAATTTTTGTTGTAATGGATCTGTAACAGGTGTTGGTGACATCTTCTGAATTAAGAACATGGTACCACCCATTAATAAAGGTAAAATATAGTATGGATCTTGTGCTGATAAGTCATGTATCCAGAGCGCAAATGGTGCATGGCGAAGTTCAACGGTATTACCTAACATATAGAATAATGATAAGAAGATCGGCATCTGTATAAGTAATGGAAAACAACCACCGAGTGGATTGACTTTCTCTTGTTTATAAAGCGCCATTGTTTCCATACTCATTTTTTGTCTATCATCACCATAACGCTCTTTCAGCGCTTGCAAGCGAGGTTGCAATAACTTCATTTTAGCCATTGAACGGTACTGTGCACGTGTTAATGGGAATAAAATACCTCGCACAATAAAAGTAATAACAATAATAGAGAAGCCCCAATTACCAATAAAACTATGGATAAATTTCAATAAATAAAACAATGGTTGTGACAAGAACCATAACCAGCCATAGTCAACAATTAAATCAAGATGATTTGCTGTTTCTTTTAATTGATTTTGAATCTCTGGTCCAAGCCATAATTTGGCACTAATTGATTGTTTACTACCTGCTTGAATAACTGTTGGTTCACCTTTAAACCCAATGGTAGCTTGCGAATTATTTGCAGACGCTCGCGAATAAAGTAGATTATTTTGATCTTGCATTGGTACCCATGCAGAAGCAAAATAGTGTTGTAACATAGCGATCCAACCAGTTTTAGTCTCTACCGTTAATGTCTTATCTTTTATATCATCAAAACTATATTTGCTATAGTTAGTGCTAGAACTAGAATAAGCCGTACCGCGGAAAGCGCTTAATCCTAAACCGCCCCCACCTTCGGTTACCGCATCATGCGGTAGCTCAATAGTCTGCTTTAATTGACCATATATAGACACTTCAACAGGAGCTGGGCTCTTATTATCAATGTCATATTGAACATCAATGGCATATTTTCCTCGATGTAATATGTAATATTTAGTATAAGTTACGCCATTTGCTTGATAAATTAATGGTACACGTAATTCATTTTCACCATCAGCTAAAGCATATTCCGTTTGTGCAACCTGATACACTGGACGTTTTGCACCTTGAGTTGCATTATCAGGCCCATCTTTACCTGTCAAACCACTTTCAGCAACATATACAAAATCGGGACGTGAAATAAGTAACTGAAAAGGTGTGCCCGAATGCAATGTTTGTTCGTATTTCAATAATTGAGCTGATCGCACATCACCACCATAGGTATTAATTGACAGCGATAATACATCAGATTTAACAGAAATTGTTTTACCAAGGGATAATCCAGCAGTTAAGTCATCTTCACTTGCTTGTTGTGTTAATTGATTGGTGATGACTGGCTTAGGTTCATGATCTTTTTGCCACGATGTCCAAATTAAAAAAGATACCAAAAGTAAAGCAATAACTAAGATATTACGTTGAGATGCCATTAGTGTTTTTCTCTATTGTTTTTAATTCTTGGAGGAACAAAGTCTTCTCCTCCTTCATGTAAAGGGTGACATTTTAATACACGTTTGACCGTTAGCCAACCTCCTTTTATCAATCCAAAGCGTCTTAATGCAATTATGGCATATTGTGAGCATGTTGGAGTAAATCGGCACTTAGGGCCAAATAGTGGGCTAATAATACGCTGATAAATGCGGATTAACAAGATAAAAAAGTTAACTATCAATAACTTACATGCAATAACATGCTGTTTGATAATCAAAATAACCTTATTTAAACCATTTGTTTGGTGATGATTCGTTGACATAATCCATCTAATATTGAAACTAATTGTTGATTACTTAATTCAATAACAGGTTGTCTTGCCATTAAAATAAAATCAATACCAGGTAATTGATGTTGACGATGGCGAAAGTACTCTTTAGCAAGTCGTTTGATACGATTACGTTCATGAGCTCGCTTAACTTGCTTTTTAGCAATAGCAAAACCTAAACGTGGATGAGCCAAATTATTTTTCCGCGTGACCAAGGTAAGGAAAGGGGAACCTGCGCGAATGGGTTCTTGGAAGACGTAACTAAAGTCAAAGGGAGTTAACAAGCGCAACTCCCGAGGAAAAGTGAGTTTAATCACTCAACTTTAAATCAGCTAGCAACAGTTAAACGAGCACGGCCTTTAGCACGACGGCGAGCAAGAACCTGACGGCCATTTTTAGTTGCCATACGAGCGCGAAAACCGTGAGTTCTATTACGTTTTAATACTGATGGTTGAAATGTGCGTTTCATGACGATTTATATCCAAATCTAATTGATCAACAAGTTGCAGAGTACAAACTCCACAGCATTAATTAAAGAGGTCGGAATTATAGAAGTTATTTTATTTTTCGTCAATGAGATTTTCACAGAGAAATTATAGCTAAATATTTTCAACCTTGGGTATAGCTTTATATAATATAAGACTTTATTCATAATTGACGGTAAGTACCCGTTTACTTTTTTCTCCGCCAACTTCTCGCGCCAATTTGGGCACTAAATAACCAGACACTTGTTCAGCAAGCTCTTTCATCAATTGCTTAGCAATTTTATCTTCTACCAAAAAATGGGCTGCGCCTTGTACTTTATCTAATAAATGGATGTAATAAGGTAAAATACCAGCATTAAATAGTTTATTACTTAATTCTGCTAATACTTTGGCATTATCATTAATATCTTTTAACATTACGCTTTGATTTAATACCGTTACTCTATGTTGTTTTAGTTGTTCAATAGCATTGGTAACACAATCATCAATTTCATTTGGGTGATTAATATGGGTAACAACGATCACTTGTAAACGGCTTTGATAAAATAATTGGCAAAGTGTAGAAGTTATCCGCGTGGGAATGACCACAGCAAGACGAGTATGAATACGTAACCGTTGAATATGAGGAATCTTTTCTAACGCACTGAGCAAAAAAGCTATTTCATGATCTTTAGCCATTAATGGATCCCCACCAGAAAGAATAATTTCATCAAGTTCAGGGTGATTGGTAATATATTCAATCGCAATTCTTAAATTATTTTTATTGCTTTGATTATCTTGGTAAGGAAAATGTCGCCGAAAACAATAACGACAATTAACCGCACAGGCAGTTTTAGTAATCAATAAAGCTCGATTATGATATTTATGCAGTAATCCAGGAATGGCATTTTCTTGCTCTTGTAAAGGATCATCACTATAACCTGCAACGTTTATCATTTCGTTTGCATCACAAAGCACCTGTAACAATAGTGGATCACGATTATCACCTTTTTTCATACGTTTAATAAAAGACACAGGTACACGTAATGGAAACTGCTTTTTTGCTTGCTGCATTGGCAGTGAAATAGTTTCAGTATCAAGATCTAACCAATGGTAGAGTTGCTTAATATCGGTAACAACGTTAGCAAGTTCAAAAATCCACTCATCTTTATTTGGTTGTTCAACTTTTTGCTGTATAATATGGCTCATTTTTTCGAAATTCAGAATAATAGTTGGAGCTTTTATGGCATCTTATAGTACAAATGAGTTTAAAGCTGGTCTTAAAATAATGCAAGATGGCGAGCCGTGTGTAATTGTTGAAAATGAGTTTTATAAACCAGGAAAAGGCCAAGCAATTAACCGGGTAAAAATTAAAAAATTACTTTCTGGAAAAACCGTTGATAAGACATTTAAATCAGGTGAATCAGTTGAAGCTGCAGATGTCATGGATATGAATTTAAGCTATCTTTACACTGATGGTGAGTTCTGGCACTTCATGAATAATGAAACATTTGAACAATTATCTGCTGATGCTAAAGCAGTTGGTGATAATGCAAAATGGTTAGTTGAACAAGCTGAATGTATTTTAACTTTATGGAATGGCCAACCTATTGCAGTAACGCCCCCAAACTTTGTTGAACTTGAAGTTGTTGAAACTGATCCTGGTTTAAAAGGTGATACCGCAGGAACTGGAGGTAAACCAGCAACATTATCAACTGGAGCAGTTGTCCGTGTACCATTATTTGTACAAATTGGTGAAGTACTTAAAGTTGATACCCGTTCTGGCGAATATGTTTCACGGGTAAAATAAAGTCTACCCCATAACCATACAATAATTTTGTAGCATATTCTAAAACAATAAAAAGTAGAGAGTTGTATCAAAAATTCTCTGCTTTTTATGCAAGTTGCAATTTACTAACTCTACATTTTAATTGAATCTATTTCAATAAGCCAAAATTTAATTAGCACCTAGATAATCGAGTTGTCGCCATGATTCATAGACAACCACTGCTACAGAGTTTGATAAATTCATACTACGGCTGTTAGATCGCATTGGAATGCGAATCTTTTTATCTTGAGGTAGTGCATCTAATACCGACGCAGGTAATCCACGCGTTTCAGGACCAAACATTAAAAAATCATTTGTTTTGTAATGAACTTCGCTATGTGGTTTCTGACCTTTGGTAGTTAAAGCATAAACCTGATTTTCTAAATCAAGTTGATTGTAATCTAAAAAATGATTGAGATTTTTATAACGTTTAACATCAACAAACTCTTGGTAATCTAACCCTGCCCGCCTTAACTTCTTATCATCCCAAAAAAATCCCATTGGTTCAATAATATGTAAATTAAAACCTGTATTGGCACAAAGACGAATAATATTACCGGTATTAGCAGGTATTTCTGGTTCAAATAAAACAATATTTAACGCAACGTCCGACACAATTATTTCTCTTTTATCGTTAGTTTTTATAGATAGGTAATACTATCACAATTCTAAGTCCGCCTAAGTGGCTTTTTTCAGCTTTAACCATACCATTATCTCGCGTGATCGAATTAAACACGATAGCAAGCCCTAAACCTGCTCCTCCTGATTGACGATCGCGCGCCTGACTAGTACGATAAAATGGCCTGAAAATTTGTTCTAATTCTTCATCTCGAACCCCTGGCCCATCATCATCTATAGTAATAGTTAAATGTTGTTGATGAACTACAAAATTGATCACAATTTGATTTCGTGAATAACGAAAAGCATTGCGAATAACATTCTCAAGTGCACTACATAAAGCAATAGGATGGCATAAAATCATTTTGTTTGATGGATTACTCCCAATTGAAAATCTCTTGCCAATTTGCTCTGCTTCAAAAACAGCATTATCAAGAACTGATTTAAACAAAACATCAATTTGTTTTAATTCACGAATTTCGTTATTGTCATATTGTTGCCTAGCTAATGATAATAAATCACTGATCATAGCATCAAGTTTTAAAGCTTCATTATTAATACGTTCAACTTCTTTGCTTTCACCTTGTTTTCGGCGCAATAGAGAGGTAGCTAATTGCAAACGAGTTAGTGGGGTTCGCAGTTCATGTGAGATATCAGAAAATAACTGTTGTTGTAGCTCTTGCATGCGCTTTAGTTCACGTAACATGTGATTAAAACTAGCGCCTGTTGCTTTGTATTCTGAGGGACCAATTTTTTCAAGTTCTGGCCATTCTTGTAAATTGCCTTTAGCGACTTGATCGGCGGCCTGTTTTAAACGCCAGGCTGGTTTGGCAATACTCCAAGATAACCATAAAAGAAAAGGTGAACTTACTAGCATAGTTAAACTTAATAACAAAAAAGGATGATCAAAAATAAAATTGACGAATTGTGATTGAATATCTGATGCCGATTGCAAAATATAGAGTTGATATTTTTCATTACTATAATTAATTAAAAAAGGTCCTATAATCTCATGAGAGTCATATATTTTTTTGGCCGGGTCATCAATATTCTGTGATATTTCATTAAAATTTTTGACTATATCAATATAATTACTATTTGCGGTAATAATTTGTTTATTCGGAGTAACTATAAATAAAGACTGTTCTTGCTTTTGGTAATTATCCATTACTACTATAAAACGCATCCACCAACGAAAACTAGTTTTAGGTACATTAATTAACTCTTGTTCGATTTGTTTAGCAAGTATATTACCCGATTGTTTCTCTTTATTAGCTAGATAAGTTAAATTTCGCGAGTCAAAATTGGGTAATAACATAACCAGCATTAAGAAAAAAGCAATAGTTAGTAAAAATAATGTGAAAATTCTGATTGTTAGTCTATCAAAAATCCACATATTGGTTTACCTTATTTAACAAAAAACTTAATCCTGCTGAATGTCATCATTTTGATCCATAATGAACAAATAACCCTTAGAACGTAATGTCTTAATCCAAGGTAATCCATCACTACGTGCGGGTAATTTTTTTCGCAAATTTGATACATGAACATCAATTGAACGCGTCAAAGGAATAAATTCTTTACCTAAAACTATTTCACTTAATGTATCTCTTGAAATAATTTTTCCTGCACTTTCAAGAAAAACAAGCAATACCTGAAACTCTGTACCAGTTAATTCAATATATCTATCATCAAATAAAACAGTTTGCTGCTTTCGATTAACAATAAGTTTGTCAATATAATACTGCATAGGTTTCTCAAACCCATCATTTGCTTTATTATCCCAACACGTTCTACGTAAAAGAGCATTAATACGGGCAATTAGTTCGCGATCATTAAATGGTTTTAAAATGTAATCATCGGCACCCAGTTCAAGACCTATAACTTTATCCTGTGCACCATCTTTAGCGGTTAAAAAAATTACTGGCACTGTAAATTTTGCCCTAAGTTGTGTCAACACATCATGCCCATTCATCTTCGGCATCATAATATCAAGTAAAATAAGATCAACACTGCTGTCAAACTTTTCTAATGCTTGAATTCCATTATTAGCCGTTATTACAGTAAATCCTTCTAATTCAAGCAGTTCACACAATAATAGAGCTATTTCAGAATCATCATCAACCACAAGTATTTTTTTCATTATAATCCTTTTTATCTTATGAATTTATAATGTATTTGTCTTCAATTACAAATTCATTTTATAAATTCCAAAAACACTCATAATATAATAAATTTGGTGTCAAATATTAAGAGTTAAATATTTTGACGTTATCAAAACCTTGTTCAATCAAATAAAGTGCTTGTAATTTACTCATTACACCGCGTTGACAATAGAGCAGATATTGCTTGGATTGATCTAAATCACCAAATTGTGTAGCTAATTTATAAAATGGAATTAGCTTAATCTCAACACCATCTAAGAAAAGAGGTTGCTCTTCTTGTTCATCAGGGGAACGAATATCAATAATAACCTGATCCGGACTAAGTGATGTTACGGTTTCAACTTGAGCAATAGTGGTATCGGCTTGTTTGGCTATTTCACGAATATCAATATTTTCAGCTTCCTCAACCGCTCTATCTAAAATAGAAAAATCAAAATTACGTTCTTCTGCTTCGATTTTTTCTTTAACAGCTTTTACGGTTGGACGCTTTGAAATAACTCCACAAAATTCTGGCATGGTTTTAGCTATATCCTCAGTACCAATTTGGCGAGCAAGGTTGATAATAGCTTCTTTATCATGGGTGATAAGTGGACGTAAAATTAATGTATCACTAACACTATCTATTAAACGCAAGTTGGTTAACGTTTGACTTGATACTTGCCCCAGAGCTTCACCTGTAACCAATGCTTCAACCTTATAACGCTGAGCCACTTTCGAGGCAGCACGAATCATCATTCGTTTCAAAATGACACCCATTTGCCCATCATCAACCTTTTCAAGAATCTCACCAACAACATTAGAAAAATCAATAGCAATAAAACGTACTTTATGTGAACTACCAAAACGCTCCCATAAATAGTGAGCCATTTGTTTCACACCAATTTCATGAGTTTTACCACCAAGATTAAAAAAACAATAATGTACCCGCGAGCCACGTCGAATTAGCATATAACTTGAAACACCCGAATCAAATCCACCGGAAATAAGCGAAATAACATCTTCTTGTGTACCAGTTGGGAAGCCACCTATTCCAGTATGACGCCCCTTAATGAGCAACAACTTATCTTTATCGATTTCTAAATTAACAGTAACTTCAGGGCGAGTTAATTTGACCGTAGCGGAAGCAACATGTTGGTTAAGTCCACCTCCAACATAACGCTCGACATCAATTGAAGTAAAATCATGTTTACCACGACGTTTAACACGAACACAAAAAGTTTTGTTTTCAATTAATGGCGCATAATAGTCTAGTGCTTTTACGAAGATATCATGCACATCGATAAAAATTAATTCATCAACAACTAATATATGATGGATGCCAGGAATTCGTGTTAATAAATCTAAAATTTGCGTTTCACTATTTGCAATTTTTGGACGAACTTCTATAAAGTCCCAATGACGAATAACTGCCACTTCTTCAATATGACGTTTTAAAATATTACGAATATTGCTAGTTAAAATTTTTATAAAGCGTAAACGAACAGAATCACTTTTAATGGTAATTTCGGGAAAGAGTTTGACAATAAATTTCATAAATCTAAATATACTATACTAAAAATGGCGACATTATACTGATTTTTCGCTAAAAACGTACAATTGATTGCGATAAATACAAGAAAATCAGAAAATCTACTTGCTTGTTGTTCACTCTTTCGTTAATATTTCGCATCAATAAATTCTGTTGCATAACATAAAATTGACAGGTTGAAATGTACGAACTTTTAATTGCAGGTTACTTAATTATTGCTGTTGTGATAGTTATTTTAGTATTAATTCAGCACGGAAAAGGCGCTGATATGGGATCATCTTTTGGTGCTGGCGCTTCAGCTACTTTATTTGGTTCATCAGGTAGCGGAAACTTTTTGACTCGCACTACAACTATTTTAGGTGTGTTATTTTTTGCCATAAGTATCATTCTATCCAATCTTGGAAGCGGAAATCAAAATCTTAAAGTGAAAGAGTCAAATGGTGAATTTAATATTATTCAAGACAATGTACCAGCTGTAACACAGCAAAACACAAATAAGGTTGACCCTACAACAGATTCAGTTACGCAACCAACTAGTACAAATCCAACGTCAGATATTCCAGAATAAGAACGCGCCGTGGTGGTGAAATTGGTAGACACGCTATCTTGAGGGGGTAGTGCTTCAGGGCATGCGGGTTCAAGTCCCGCCCACGGCACCATTTACATATCTACACAGTTCTACAGAAGTCAATCAAACCCTTATATACCAACACTTCCGAGAGATTCGGTGTCAACCGAGTTCAACTGAAATCAACCCAAATCAAGACGCAAACCGGATACCAAACAGGATAACTTTGTTTCTATTTTGGTTGGTATCCTAAAAATAGCTTTAAATCCTTTATTTGCAAGCCTTACGGGAAATCACTTGCCGAATTATTTATATTGTCTTCGATTCCCGATTTTTTGATTGCTTTTGTGATGCTATTCACAATGACTTTATTTAGACTCTTGCTATTTTTTGAGAATTACGGTAATTATTGCTGAACCAGTAAAATGACGTAACCAGATATTATCAATTTTACTTAGAGAATAATTGTAAATATAAATACCAACTTATAGTTTACATTAATTTGATGTGCTATTTTTAAACTAATATCGTAATATTAGTGAGTGTTTTATCTTTTGTTGCTTAAACGAGAGAGGGTAGTTTTCGTCCTTAAAAAAGTTAAATTATGTACATAAGCGTTTCGTTATTTTACAAATGAATTTTATTAGGAATAACGGTCATAATAGACCGGATTGAATGCTAAAAAGCATGCTAAAAAAGTAAAAAAATATGCGAAAAATGGACCGAATTAAGGTTAATTAATATTATTTAATAAACGCCATTTTCTTTTAAACCACTAAAAACCACCATGACTCCTCCTTCTTAATACCCCAATAACAAGAATGCATAGCGCACTTATATAATAAAAAAATATACGGAGCACCTATCAAATGAATCTAATTTGAAATGGAGCCATCACATGCAGAACAAAAACTTTACTATTCATATCCAACTTAACCATCAACTCATTACACACTTAAATGCATTACAACAACGATACTCAAAAATCTTACCGATTAGAATCGATATTCATTATGACAAAAATGATGCATTTAATACTGATATTGAAACAGCCAAACAAGAGATAACATTCCTCCTGTTTCAAGCCATGCAATTTGAACTTGATATTGTCGGTTATGCCGTCGTCATCGAATATAACGAAAACGAGCATATTCACTTCCATGCTGTCTTTTATGTAAATGGTCAAAAAAGGCAAAAATACTATCCCATCTATTCAGCCTTAGCGTATGCGTGGCACAACCTCACGAAAGGCTATTTGTATGATTGCCAGCGCAATGCTTACGCTATTAGTGGGCTAAAGATGTTAAACCACTATGATGAAGAAGCTTATCGTTCGGTTTGTTACATGCTCAGCTATTTAGCTAAAACAGAACAGAAAGCGCCTTTTAGAGGTCGCTATAACGATTGTCTCTTCTTAAGTGAAGTCGTAGCTCCAAGCAACAGTGGGAGACCAAGAACGAAAGGTCTGTATAAATTTTTATACTCGCTACCTATCTAATGAGCACAAAGAGACCGTTAACTTAACTGAGGAGAATAATCATGAACGTATTACAAGTACATCACGAGCAGTATCAGCATCACTTACAATTACAATTTGAATTGCACTATACCGAAATGGCAAAAGGCAGCAACTCAAGGGAGCATGCCATGCAAGATGTTCATCACCTTGTAGAGCGTTCACTCAGCAAGAACCATATCACTGCTTATCGCTGGGTAGTGGCGTTTAGCAAGGCGTTAGGACTGCATGCCCATTTACTGTGTTATTTAGATAGCAATCAGCATCATGAAGCATTAACTGTCATGGCTGTTGAATCAGGTTGGTCTCATTTCACTGGTAATGAGGGACATGTTGTTGAGGTGGATGTAAACGAGAATGGCGTTGACTACTTTGCCGAGGTAGCATCACTATCGCCATTAAACTCATCAGTGCATATCGCAGGTCGTTAGCATGAAGAAGTTTAAAAACTCAGTGTTAGGCAAGCTAACCTCGCGCTATCAATCGTTAAAAGATGACTATACCGAGATTTATCCGGTTAGAATGGACTTTACCTATCATGAAGAAGCGTATCAACGGCGTTATGGACAAGATGCTTATATGGATATGCGCAATCTGTCTGATTTAACTCTACTCTCTGGTGATATTCTCGGTATTGCTTGGGTGATGGCTTATAGTGAGTAACACGGTTTCTATTTCCCTGCCATTTTATACTTCAGTAGAGAACAATATGCAAAGCGTAGCATGGCGTTAAACTCGATTATCAGTTGTTGGAAGGCTGAGACAGATGGTTATGGCATGAGTACACAAAGTCAGCCAGTTAAAAACGCATTATCTGAGTTAGCAGGGTTTGCATGGAACGAGAGCGATATTCATCAAACGTTATATATCAACAGATTATAATACTTGCAGTGCTGGTTGATGGTGACTAACTCTTATTACAAATTATTTCAAATAGATATCATTATCCGAACATACTTTCGTGTTCATGATATGCAATGATTTTATAAGGAGAGCATCATGTTAGACCGTCAAGCATTACAAATCACACTACCGAATCTACTAAGACCGCATTTAGCCCGTAATAGTCGCCGTTTTCAATATGGCATCGTTGATTTTAGTCCAAGTCATAATGGACTTGGTGTATTAGTTGATATCCAGCCCTTCACAGGAAAAGTAGTTGAGTACAGTGATAATGCGATGATAGTGAAAACGGGGCGTCAGCAGTTTAAGATAATTGAACGAAGCTACCTGACACTTGAGCCACCTGTTGGTAGTCAGGTTAAGGTAACGCCATATACAAGGCGTCATTTTAATGGTCAGCGCATTGATGAACCTACCGTTAAAGTCGAAACCTTACCCAATGGCACGACTTACCAAACGAAAACTGTTCGGTTAGGTGGTGATACTACTTATTTACCTGTGCAAGCGGTTAACTGCCCAGCGCTTAAAGCGCTCATTGAACAACTTCAGCTATTACCCGCACCGGATGGTGTTCGCCGTATTGTTCACCTGCTTGTTGATGCAGGAGCCTATGACTTTTCACTCGTTGACCCACTGCCTGCTGATATATTCAAAACACCGCCACACATTGCCTTTACGGTTGATAACAACAAATATCAAGGGCGCGTTGCAATTGAGTATGAGCGAGGCAGTGATACTTACACGCTGAAACTGGATAATCAAGAGGATATCACCGATATCTATTTTGACGAACTGGGCTCACAGTTAGAGAAAGCAATTGATGATGGGGTTTGGCAGAAAGTATACGTTGAAGTGCTACATTAAAGGAACACCATATGTCAGACAAATTATCGTTATCTTCGCTCCTTGATAAACTCTATCAGCTTTGTTTATCAGGGGGCTATGGCTTAACCTCCGCTTATGCATTAGCTGAGCAGCACAGAGCCCGTTACCCTTTTCACTCTGATAGTCTTGATAAACTCATTAAGCAAGAAACCAATAAAGCAGCAACCAGTGGTTTTATCACGGGGCTTGGTGGACTGATGAGTTTACCTATTACTTTACCCGCTAATGCAGTAAGTTCACTGTTTATTCAAATGCGCCTTGTTGCCACCATTGCTATTTTGCAAGGACATGATGTCCGTGATGAGCGTATTAAGCTACTGATGTACTTTTCATTATGTGTAATGACGGGTAAAGCTGAATTGCAACAGTTTTGCTTAAATGCCTTAATGAAGCAATCGAGTGAGATAATTCAGCAAATGAGCCTATCTATTACTAAACAACTGATTGCCGCGTTAGGTGCAAAGCATGCGGTGAAATTGATTAAAGTTATTCCACTACTAGGTGGCATAACAGGCGCTGTTATTGACCGTGTTATCACTTGCAAAATTGGGCAATTTGCTAAGCAGCAATTTAAATAGCTACATCTATCATGATGATGGGTTGCACTCTTATCACTTGGTACAACTCACCATTAACCATGACTAACCAAAACAGTCGGCTTAGTGCCACCCACCAACTGAAAATAGAGCTACTTTTCAATTTTCTATTAATGAACTTCGTGCGATTAAATGCCTATACAGCACTATCAGTCTATCTATTAAGGTGGGTAGATTATGCTGTTGTATGTGATACAAACGGCACGAGGTTAACCGGAGATATTTATGCAAACCGTTAATAATGAAATCAATCCCGATATAACGTACCAACCAGCTAGCACGGGCACTATCTCTATATTTGTCACCAACCTTGGTAAATACAACGAAGGTGAATTAATCGGTGAATGGCTTGAGCTGCCCACAACAAAAGAGGAATTCCACGCTTGCTTAACGCGTATTGGCATTGATGGCGAGTATTACGAAGAGTTCTTTTTAACTGATTATGAATCAGAAATAACAGGGCTGTCCAACTATATTAATGAGTATAGTAACGTGAATGAGCTTAACTACCTTGCTGAAAAGCTTTCATGTCTAAGCATTACTGAACAAGCACAATATGAAGCGGTTTTAGAGATGGGGGAAGTGAATAGTCTTGTGGACTTAATTAATCTCACCGACAGTTTAGATAATTATGGTTACCTAGATAATGTCAATACTGAATACGACCTTGGTTACTATTGGGTTGAAGAAAGTGGTGGTTATGACCTTAAATCATTAGGAGCACTGGCAAACTATATCGATTACGAACGCTTTGGTCATGACGTTGCGCTGAATGAAGGTGGTGTATTTACAGGTAATGGCTATCTTTATTCGCAAGGTGAGTCATTGTCTTGCCATTATGATGGAACGACACCTGATGAGTATTGCCTCTTATAATTGGTCATTTCCACTTCGCCATTTAATTCTTTTCCGCCGCTATACCGACATTTATAATTGGTCGACCAGACTTATTATCTGACGAAGAGATGGAAAAAGGTGACTAAGAATAATTCACTTTAGTTCCAATTAACATAATTAGAACATAACGTGATACCACCTATCACGTTATGCATTCAAAATAAAAAAATATTGTTGTTACGTATCTATTGAATGTAATTAACCCACAGACATCAATGGAGGTACAGCAATGTCAACACATCTACTTGCTAAGGATGCTCTTATGCATCCTGATTATCTGGTCGATATCAAATATATCACAACATTAACAGGCATGACTGATAAATGGTTTTATTCCTTAATGCAACAACAAAAATTTCCAAGACCCATTAAGTTAGGTAGAGCCTCACGCTGGCGCTTAAAAGAAATCGAAGCTTGGCTTGCCACGCAGACAAATCATTAATCACATCCATTAATCCACTTATCTAAGCCGCATTGCGGCTTTTTTTATATCAAAATTTAGAATCTTATTGAATTAGGAGGCATAGTCATGTCCTTAACTGACTTTAAAATCAAATCAGCAAAACCCAAAGAGAAGCAATATAAATTATCAGATAGTGACGGTTTATTTTTGCTAATCAGCCCGAATGGCTCGAAGTATTGGCGTATGCGATACTATTTGGATAAAAAAGAGTATCTTTTATCATTAGGTACTTATCCGTTAATTACTTTATCTGAGGCAAGAGAGAACCGAGACAAATACCGTAAGCTTGTTGCTCAAGGGATTAATCCTGCTGAAGAAAAGAAACAGGTAGGGGTAAGTCAGGACAATACGTTTGAAGCTATTGCAAGAATATGGTGTGCGCGTCAAGCAAAATGGACTGAACATCATCGTCATCGTGTGCTAAGAACATTGGAAATTAATCTCTTTCCTGTTATTGGTTCAACTGTAGTGCCATCATTAACGACAAAAGACTTACTTGCACCAATCAAAAATGTCGAAAAACAAGGGAAGACCGAACTCGCTTCACGTTTGCAACAGCGTATTAATTCAATTATGCGATATGCCGTACAGCAAGGTATTGTAAACTATAATCCTGCGCAAGAATTAGCGGGATGTGTAATGAAAGATAAAGTCACTCATCGTCCTGCATTGAACTGGAACGGCTACCTGAGTTATTAAATCGCATTGAAAGCTACCAAGGACGTTTACTGACCAAACTAGCCATTGAACTTACGTTACTTATTTTTATCCGTTCAAGTGAACTTAGGTTTGCCAGATGGTCAGAAATTGATTTCGACAAAAAAATATGGACAATTCCAGCCGAACGAGAACCGATTGAAGGAGTGAAATTCTCCTATCGAGGCTCAAAAATGCGCACGCCGCACTTGGTGCCATTAAGTGAACAAGCGATTAATATTCTAAAACAAATTCACGAGATTAGTGGACAGTATGAACTAATTTTTATTGGGGATCACAATCCTTACAATGTGATGAGTGAAAGTACTGTTAATAGTGCATTACGAAAAATGGGATACGACACCAAGACAGAACAGTGTTGTCATGGTTTTAGAACAATTGCATGTAGCGCTCTTGTTGAATCAAGTTTATGGTCGCGTGATGCTATTGAAAAACAGATGAGTCACCAAGAGCGTAATGGTGTTCGTGCGGCTTACATTCATAAAGCTGAACATATTAATGAGCGTTTTAAAATTGTGCAATGGTGGGCAGATTACCTTGATTTAGTCAAAGATGGATTTGTCATGCCATATGAAGCGAATCAGATGATGCGTTCTTAACGGTCTTAAGCAACACATACAGCCGCCACATTGTGGCGGATAACAGTCATTATATTTTTTGCTTAATTGAGTTAGAAAATGAAAATACTTTTTAATTGATAAAAGTAAATATGAGTATTGATTAGTTGATCAATAATGATTTATTATGCTGTTTCGTTCTTTTGTTATGTAACAAAAGGCAAAGTTAAAAGCTGAACCAATAAAAATAATTGTGAAAAAAGTTTTTCATTCCGTATTTTGGAAAGACTATCTGCTAAATTACCTAGTATCATTATTGCCGATGAAAAAACTGCCGAGAGGGCGTTATATGATCAAATGTCAGCAATGTGAATACGAATCACTGTTGATAGTCGAGTTTTAACATCGTTAACTGATCACAATGGGTGAAAACAGTATGGCAACAAAAAAATATCAAGATGCAAGTTCAGGGCAAAAGCTGCTAAAACTGTATCGAATTTTATTTTCTGAAAATAAACAGCATTATCAATCGGATTTAGCTAAAGCACTCAATTGTTCCGCGCAAACAATTATCCGGTTAACTAACGAAATCGAGCAATCTAGTCCTGAATGCTTTCAAACGGGCACAGAAAAAAATCGACGCTGGTACCGCTTGCAAGCCAATCATAAAAATACATTGGGGCTCAATTATCAAGAGTTGCAGTATCTAAGCTTATGTCGCGAATTATCCAAGTCACTCATTCCACAAGAGATCGTGCAACGCATAGATCAGACATTATTACAGTTATCAATGTTACTTCTTGAGTTAGATTCAGGTAAATTTTCACCGACTAGCAAATCAATTGCTTTTTTTAGCAAAGGTAAAATCGATTATTCACAGCAAGTGAATATCATCGAAGACTTATTAAACTGTGTCGAGAGTAAGTTTTTTTGTCATGTTCACTATGTAGCGAATGAAAGCAAACAGGGTAAAAACTACTATTTTGTACCACAAAAATTAATTGCCATGAATAATGCGCTGTATGTTTATGGTGCAATTTCGAATAATGCCGCAACCGAACTTATACACACAATCTGTTTAGCCATTCATCGTATTAAAAAACTGGATCTGATTAAACAACCAATATCAATATCTATCCCAGAACCTAACGAAAACACCTTCGGCTTACCATGGCACGAACCACGCACCTTCACAATCCAATTCACAAAAGAAGCTGCTGGTTATGTCAAAGAACGGATCTGGGCAGACGAACAAAAAATTGAAGAACTTGAAAACGGCGAAATCATCCTCACCATCACCACATGCAGCGAACCAGAGTTAATGGCTTGGGTTAGGAGTTTTGGGGAGAGGGCCTCGATAGTAGTGTGATAATGTTATTTTTGTTTAATAAGGAGTTATCATGAAAGAATTATGGGGGGGGGTTGAAAATACATTACTATCTAGTTTAAATCCACCAGCAACACAAACAGATATTCATAAGCTAGAAGACTTAATTAATGCAAAATTGCCTGACAGCTTTAAACAAGCCTATGAAATCCATAATGGGCAGAAAATATTATCTAAAGGAATATTTGGTGGAAAATTTTTTTTATCAATAGATGAAATAATAACTGAATGGATGATTTGGTCAAAATTACAAGATGATCTATTTTTTGATGAACTTGACGTGAATGCAGATATGCAAATAAAGGCACAGTGGTGGAATAAAAAATGGATTCCGTTTACTAATGATGGTGAAGGAAATCATATCTGTATTGATCTCGATCCTTCTAAAGTAGGACGTTACGGACAAGTTATTGAAATATGGCATGATGATAATAAAAGAAAATTTATTTGTGATGACTTCGGTGTTTGGTTGAGAAACATAATTACATAGGAAAACGTTTATGCAATATAAAACAGCAACAAAATTGAAAGAAGAAAGACTAGAAGCGTTATTTCAAGATTGTCGAAGTACAATCGTTAATCAAATGTTAAGTTCTTTTGGGCTAAACCAAGGAATGTTTACCGATCGAGATGGTGGAAATGTAACTACATTACATAATTTTGAACGTGAAGATGATACATATGTTGCCGATAAAGACAAAGATAGCCACAAACAATCACAAAAAGATTATGATCGAAGTGATTATGCCGTTTCTCAAGATGAGTGGGAGACAAAAAAGGATCATCATAAAAAAGATGGTATAGATGGATACACTAATAAAAATGAAAATCCAGATAATATGGATTTGGATCATATTCAATCATTGAAAAATGCCGCATCGGATAAAAAAAATCACTTAGCTTATGAAACAGGGACAGAACAAGGAAAAGAAGATTTAAAAGAAATTCTAAATAGTGATATTAATTTGGCGGCAACTAATAAATCAATTAATAGAGGTAAAGGGGCGAAATCGAATACAGAATATGTAAATGGCCCCAAAAGAAAGGCCGGTGAATCTGATGAGCAATATTCTAAAAGACAAGCAGATCATGAGCAAAAGTTAAAAGATCTTGGCGTCGACAAAGAGTTAATGCTCGAAAAAGATAAAAAAGCACAAAAGGCGTTAGATAAAGCGGCTAATAAAAAATTAATAAAGAAACAAACAGTTGAAGTTATGACCACTGGAGCTAAGCAAGCCGGAAGTATGGCATTAAAACAAGCTATGGGAATGCTATTAACTGAATTTGTGAACATTATTTTTACCGAAATAAAAATAATGAGAAAAAGTGAATTGCAATTTAATATAGAGGGTATTACAGAATTAAAAAATCGGGTAGCCCTTCGTTTAAAAGATCTAATGCAAAAAACACCCGATATATTAAAAGATGCTTGTAAAGGTGGTGTTAGTGGATTCATGAGTAATTTACTCACCTTTTTAATTAATAATTTATTGTCTACTGCAAAACGGTTTGTGACGATAATCAGAGAAGGATTATTAGGAATTTATAAAGCAATAAAAATGGTTTTATTTCCACCCAAGAATATGACTACTGAGGAAGTCTGGCGTAATGCAATAAAATTACTTAGTACAACTGTAATTTCAGCAATTATTTTATCTTTTCAAGATGTTATTACTGGTTTTATCTCAACTGTTCCTATTCTATTACCAATCGCAGATATTTTATCAATAGCATTAGTTGGCATCTTAAGTGGTGTTATCAGTGCTTTTGTCGCGTACACAATTGATTCTATTATTGATAAATTTTGTGACCGTCATGATGAAAAAATGATAGATTTACTAATGGAAGATTCTCAAACAAGAATTAAGATGTCCGAAGCATTAGAAGAACAACTTCAGGTTTCGTTAGCTCATATGGAGTTAAATAAGCAAGCAATTAGTAATTATGAGCATATAAAACATCAGCAAGTACATATTAGTCAGTCTTTTCATCAAACGAACAATAATAATTATGATATTTACTCAAACAATATAAAAATAGAAGAAAAAGCAGTTGTTCTAAAACAAAAAATAGATGGTCTTTTTGAATCTGTTGATGTAACTACAAGTCAATTTGATGAACTGTCAAATTTAATGGATATTTCGGTAAAACATGTTGAAAAAACAGTAATCCATGGTCAAGAAATACTAGAAAATATGACGAATGCTGATAATCATAATAAAAGTTTAATTGAAAAAACAAATGAATTCATTTCATCAAATGAAGAGTTTCAATGTGATTTTGATGTGTTTTTAAAAGGTCATAAGGAATAAGTTAAAAATGAATAATATAGTAATAAGTCACAATGAAAATCTAGTTACATCTACTGGTCCTGAATATAAGTTAATTCAGGGATTATCTAATTTTGATATATCAAATATTAGCGAAAATACGAATATATCTGAGGTAATAAGTGAATTAAACAGGGCAAGGAAGAAGGTCAATGATGATGCAGATGCACTTGAAGCCGCAAAAAAGGAAAAGGAAGATAATGGGGCAATATCCAATTGGTGGAATAATAGAAACGATAAAATTAAAGAAGCAAGTTCTAGTTTACAATCTTCTATGTTACTACTGACGGAACAGTCAGCAAAGTTGTTAGGTATTATTACTGCTATATCAAAGGTGTTGTGTGGACAACAAAATATCTTGAATGAACAGCAATATCAAATCATGAAAACCAATGAGGAATTAAAGCAACAAGGCGAGCGGATTCAAGACCAACAAAATGAAATAAAAAACCAGCAAGATAAAATAAATAATCAAAATAGTGAAATACAAGAACAGGCCAACAAAATCAAAAAACAAAATGATAATATTCAAGAACAGGCTGATTCACTACAAGAACAAAATAAAAAAATTACTAAACAGAATGTTGAAATTGAAAAACATCAGACTGAATTAAAAGTGGCTAATGATAAATTATTAAAACAACAAGGTGAAATTAATAAAGCTCATGAGGGATTATTGGAAGCAAAAGGTGTTACTAGTGAACAAGCCCAGAAGTTAATGGGAATTGTTGAAAGAACAGAAAAGTTAGAAAGTAAAATACAACAAGATAATCAAAATCTAAAACATTACTTTCTTAAAGTAATGAATGAATATGAAATCAGTAATGAGGCAATAAAACAAGAAAATGATTACCGTTTTATTGCTGTAAATGATAAGACAACAAAATTATATGAAAAGTTACAAAAGAATCAAAGTGATGTTGAGCAAACATGGATAAACGTAAATAAAAAAATAGAAACTACCGAACAACAATTGCAAAAAGCTTCTCAAGAAATGAAAGTCTATTTAAATGATTCAATAACACAATCTGAAGCAAATAGTTTATCCATAATAAATGAATATAAAAAAGATGCGGATAATAAATTTGAGACTTGTTTTAACCAAATGGAGTCCATGAAGTTAATATTAAATGAGAATATTAATAACAGATTTGAGGTGATGGTTAATATACTTGAACGGAATAAAAATATAACTGAACAATCAATAAAAGAGTTGCATGATCGCCTCATTGAGCAAAATTCCCTTGTGAATACAAAGTTTAAGAAAAATACAGTAATAATTTCATTATTATCACTTTTTTCATGTATTCCTTTGGGGTTAGCATTATATACTATGGTTAAGATAGGATTGCTTGTCCTTTGATGTTGAATTCACTCGAACTCTGTAAAGATCTTTCAGGAGAACCATACGTTTCAGTATAATATTTCACCTACATTCAACATCTAAGTGCGAATCCAGTCAGTAAAAGGCTTCATAAGGTGT
>CALYPG010000034.1 GCA_945271295.1 uncultured Gilliamella sp.
GCAACGGCCTTCTAAGCCGTAGGTCACAGGTTCGAATCCTGTAGGGGACGCCATTTAATAAATGATACCAAACAAATTTCAACGGGTTATCCCCTATTCTTTCTAAATTTACAGCATTTATAACTTAATTAAAAACAACCTTGAAAGATTGATAACGACAGCTGTTTTAACAATATTCTTCAATGCTGCAAGTCAAAATACTATAAACATATTCACTATAAAAACTATTGAATCGACAAATCTAAAGATAAATCGTACAAATAGCCGAACTTTTAAAGACTATATTTACCTATTAAACTATCAGAAATTAAGTCCTATTAGTGTGTCATTATGAAAATCAAGCAAATTCTAAAAAATTATTGAATTTCAAAAATATACAACTACAATAAATTGGCCTAATTATTGGTAATCCCCCCCTTTTAAAATAGGATGAACCCAATGAGGACTTTTTATAACATAATAATTATCTTTTTTTGTGTTTGCTTAATGTCAAATTATGCATATTCGCAGGTTCAAACAGATGTACAGAAAGATTATGGCAATGAGTACTACCATGGTTTGAAATATATCAATGATAAAGCAATTGAAATTATTGAAGCATACAATAAAAAACACAATACCCATTGGATGTCTTTAGAACCTGATCTAAGAATTTTTGTAGATCGATGTTTAGTTCCTCTCGAAGCCCAATGGGCAGAATATGATCCTTATGAAAAATTGATGAATATACCGCCGGTTAATCCTGACAATTGGTATGTATCAGTCACTTGTAACGAAACCGTCAGCGACATTCCTGAAATGAAAACCTGGGATATTTATGTTCCAACAACAAGACCCAAAGAACCGAGCCAGATTGAATAATAAAAATTAATTTAAACTATCAATGCCATGAAGATAATTATTTGAGTAAGGGTTTAGTGAGAGGCAAGAGCATCGAAATTTATTTTTAACTACCTGGATACAAACCTAACATAAAAAGCCCCCAGAAAAAGGATAATAGTAAAGATACTAATATAAAAAATAACATATAAATAAAATAATTTAATTTTTTAGCTCGACTTAATATATAAATTAAATAATGACTCAAACGAAATACCAAAACAGAAGATCCTATAATAAACGCATCTAATAAATTTAGGTACAATGAATGATAATGTGAATAAAAAAAACCTATTAAAAAGAAAATTACAAAAATGGCATAATAAAAAATAGCCTTTGTTTTTTTATTGTTATTTAAATAAAAATAATAATTAACGCTTCCAAAAAAAAATATCAGCGAGAAAATGATTGATAAGTAAAATGGTGTTTCCGATGCCGATGAGCTTGCCATATTATTTATTTTATCCTTATATTTGATATAAAGTTAGCGGTTAATTTTTTCCAAAATTGAATTTATAAACTCATTACTTACACTTTTCAGGCTCAGTATAGTTCATTTACCCTAATACACTCATAAAACTATTGGCTATAAGATGCTAACATCTTTTTATGCCATTGTGGCGAGTTTACTTGTTCTGATATTTTTAACACTAATTCTTTTAAATCCATATCTGGATCAGGAAATTGAAGTCCCAAAAGCAGATCGCTTTCAAAAGGGTTAGAATCAAAACATTTTGATGCCTTCAATTGGTTAATCACCACAATAATCGCCTCTCGGAAAAAATTCTCTAATCCAACATAATCAAGATCTTTTGGAGTGGTATTTAAGTCTTCTATTTCGTCATCATAATAAGCTTTAAAAATATTATCTACTAATTCATTTATGTCACGAAAATTTTCGATCTTTTCTACTCCAAAATAATCCCATTCAGCGGCTAAAGTTTCAGCGGATAATAATGGATTTGGGTACAAGTTTTTTAATTTTTCCACTTGTTCCATAAACCATTTTTTAGTACAACCAATCGAACTAAAACTACTAAAACCATCATCGCAGTATATACAATAAGAAAAAAAAGACTCATGACTATAATTTTCTTTGATATGAGCGATATCTTTGATACATGAATTGTATAATAACTCTATAAATTTATTCTTTAAATTAGCTAGTAACATTATGTTATTTTCCTCTGTTTTGCTATTCCGCAGACCATTACTTCAAAACATTTTCTATTATTGCTTGCTACTTTTTAATAACTTCTAATCTTGAATACCCGTTACCTTTTTAGAATCTTATTATGTATGCTTATAAGATTATTAATAAAAAATCTTTTATAGAAAAAACGGGAAGAAAAATGAAAAATCAATTAAGTTGCTTAACTTCTTCCTGCTTTTTGGGAGTATAGTTTTTAAGGCTGACCTCCGAATCCTTATTGAAGGTAATTATCTGATCATATAAACGAAATTATGGTCTATAAGATGCTAACATCTTTTTATGCCATTGTGGTGAGTTGACTTGTTCTGATATTTGTAACATTGTGGATCTTGCTCCATCAGAAGGATCCGCGAATTGAAGTCCCAAAAGCAGATCGCTTTCAAAAGGTTTAGAATCAAAACATTTTGATGCCTTCAATTGGTTAATCACCGCAATAATTGCCTCTTGAAAAAATTTCACTAATCCATCATAATCATAATCTTCAAGTGTGTTATTTAAGTCTTCTATTTCATCATCATCATAAGCTTTATTAATACTATCGACTAACTCATCTATATCACGAAAATTTTCTAATTTTTCTGATCCAAAGTAGTCCCACTCAGCAGCTAAAGTTTCAGCGGATAATAATGGATTTGGGTACAAGTTTTTTAATTTTTCCACTTGTTCTGTAAGCCATTTTTTAGTACAACCAATTGTACTAAAACTCCTAAAACCATCATCGCAGTATATACAATAAGCAATAAAAGACTCATGACTATAATTTTCTTTGATATGAGCTATATCTTTTATGCATGAATTGTATAATAAGTCTATAAATTTATTCTTTAAATTAGCTAGTAACATTATGTTATTTTCCTCTATTTTGCTATTCCGCAGACCATTACTTCAAAACATTTTCTATTATTGCTTGCTACTTTTTAATAACTTCTAATCTTGAATACTCGTTACCTTTTAAGAATATTATTATGCATGTCTATAAGATTATTGATAAAAAAATCTTTTATAGAAAAAACAAGAAGAAAAATAAAAAAACAATTAAGTTGCATTACCTCTTCCTGCTTTTTGGAGGAATAGTTTTTTAAGAACTAACCTCCGAATCCTTATTGAAGGTAATTATCTGCTCATATACACGAAATTATGGTCTATAAGATGCTAACATCTTTTTATGCCATTGTGGCGAGTTTACTTGTTCTGATATTTTTAACACTAATTCTTTTAAATCCATATCTGGATCAGGAAATTGAAGTCCCAAAAGCAGATCGCTTTCAAAAGGGTTAGAATCAAAACATTTTGATGCCTTCAATTGGTTAATCACCACAATAATCGCCTCTCGGAAAAAATTCTCTAATCCAACATAATCAAGATCTTTGGAGGTAGTATTTAGGTCTTCAATTTCATCATCATAATAAGCTTTATTAATATTATCGACTAACTCATTTATATCACGAAAATTTTCAATCTTTTCTGATCCAAAGTAATTCCATTCAGCAGCAAAAGTTTCTATATATAATAATGTTTCATTCTCATTTTTATGATATTGCTTTAGCGTTTGAACCTGTTCATTGAGCCATTTTTTTGTGCAACCAACTGAATCAAAAAAACTATCAAAACCATCATCACAATATATACAATAAGAAAAAAAAGACTCATGACTATAATTTTCTTTGATATGAGCGATATCTTTGATACATGAATTGTATAATAACTCTATAAATTTATTCTTTAAATTAGCCAGTAACATTTTTTATATTCCTCTGTTTTGCTATTCCGCAGACCATTATTTCAAAATATTTTCTATTATTATTTACTACTTTTTAATAACTTCTAATCTTGAATACCCGTTACCTTTTAAAAATATTATTATGTATGCCTATAAGGTTGCTGATAAAAAATCTTTTATAGAAAAAACAGGAAGAAAACTGAAAAAACAATTAAGTTGCTTAACTTCTTCCTGCTTTTGGGGAGAATAGTTTTTTAAGAACTAACCTCCGAATCCTTATTAAAGGTAATTATCTGATCATATACACGAAATTATGGTCTATAAGATGCTAACATCTTTTTATGCCATTGTGGCGAGTTTACTTGTTCTGATATTTTTAACACTAATTCTTTTAAATCCATATCTGGATCAGGAAATTGAAGTCCCAAAAGCAGATCGCTTTCAAAAGGGTTAGAATCAAAGCATTTTGATGCCTTCAATTGGTTAATCACTAAAATAATCCCCATCTTGAAAAAATCTATCTAACCCATCAGAACCAAGACTTTCAGGAGTAGTATTTAGGTCTTCTATTTCATCATCATAATAAGCGTTAGAAATATCATCTACTATTCATTTATGTCATAAAAAAATTCACTGCAATAATAATCCCATTCAGTAGCAAAAGTTTCAACATATAATATATGTTTAATCATAATTAACAATTTATACAGTATTTACTGTATCTTGTTACAGATTTTACTGTTTGTTAATTACAGATTTATCTGTATTATTTTATTAATCACAAAAGGAGTCTTTTAAAAATGGATAATCTTGGTCAGAGAATTAGAGCACGGCGAGAAGAATTAAGGTTAACCCAAGAGCAAATCGCATCACAGGTCGGTATTAAACAACAATCCTATCAAGCAATTGAAAGTGGAAATGTAAAAAAACCTCGACATTTATATGAAATATCGCTTGCTCTAAAATGTGATATGGCATGGCTATTAAACGGAAAAGAAAAAGAAGTAAAAAATGTAGAAGTTACTAATTTCATGGCTTATAAAGTTCCTTTAATCAATTATGCTCAAGCAAAGTTATGGACAGAATCAAATGAATTAAGAAATTCAACAGAATTTGAGTATGTTATGACATCATTAGAATTATCTAATAAAGCATTTGCATTAAAAATTAAGGATGATTCAATGGAACCAGAGTTTAAAGAGGATGATATTGTTATTATTGATCCCGCCATTAAACCTACTCCTGGAGAATTTGTTGTCGCCATGAATGGAGATTCAGAAGTAACTTTTAAAAAATATCGTGAATTAAGGCATGATCACCACGCAAAAATTCAGTTTGAACTGATCCCCCTAAATCCAGACTATACAACCATAAGCACATTGAACCAACAAATTAAAATTATCGGCACAATGATTGAACATAGAATATTTAGAAGAAAAAGATAACAACATTTAGCCAATTTAGATATTGTTCGTAACAAACAAATCAGTGGCAGTATGAAGTAATTAAATGCGTTAGCAATATTATTAGAATAAAACAGTTAGTTAATTGAAATAAGGTAGGGGGAGAAATAAATGGCTAGATCTAAAAGAGATTTTTTGATCAGATATTATTCAATAATCTACACAGCTTCAACAACCAATAAAAGTCTGATTGATTTTTTAACATCTCAAAAAGATTTTGATGAAATATCAATTGACGGAGATAGTTACTATATCAAGATTTATGAAGTTAATGATAAAAGTATAAGTGGATATATTATTAAAAACAAAGGTAATTCTTACAATATTGCAAACTCAGAAAGCAAAGAGGAAAAAGTTCTTAAATTAAACGATGAATATTTAATCGAAAAAAATCATTTTATTATCTATCTGGAAGAAAACAATAACACCGTGCTTTCATGGCAAAATTTTAACGGGGGTACATCAATAAATAATTTTATAAAATATATAAATAAAATAGATGATAATTTTTCTATCGATTTACGAGATATTGTAACTAAACGCCAATTGGAAAAAATTTTAACAAGCAAAATTGTAACTAGCTTAGAAATAGTTATAAATGTTCCAACTCAACATATCACGAATAATCCTTATGATTTTGGTGACGATGTAATGAATTTAGTCAGAGCTAAAAGCGAAGCAAATGCAACTAAAATAACTTTAAAAGTATCTAATCCCAAATTAAGTAAACAGGAAATAGATCATGATTTTATTGAAGGCTTTTATAAATTTGCAAGCACCATAACAGATCTATATCCAAAAAGAAAAAGTAAAAAAATTATTTTGGAAACCGCCGATGAGAAACAGCCAATTGATTTATTTTTATCTCGAATCTTTAGCAAAATAACTGTGAATAAAGATAGTGATAATTTGATAAATTCTAATGACGTTTTTATTGAAATGAGACGCGTTAAAAATAATATTCAGAGTGAATTAGATTTTAATTTTTCTTAAAAGATATAGGTTAATGATATAAAACCTACGGCATCTTATCATTTTGGTATATTTGCTCGTTCAAGTGAAGGTTAATTTTATTACCAATTTTATGGTAAACCAACTCATTATACTTTCTCCTGTGCTAAATTAGCATGAGTCATTGTCAAAGTTCTGCTGCATCGATAAGCGGTTATGTTTTAAAATAATCTTTTACAACAAACACGTCATGCGTATTAACCATCTCACAAATAACACTATCAAAAGACGCTTTCCCATTTGGGGTATAAATTGCTTAATAATTATCTTACTAGTAAAATAGCAAGTTATTCGGCTTGTTCCAACAAACATTTAAAAATTATTGTTCAATAACACTAACTAATATTTGGATTACAATTGAGATAATCTTATGTTTTACTTCAAATAAAGCGATAATAGCAAATGGATTTCGTTAAGGTATTTTCAATGAGCATAAATAAATTATGTCATATATTTTTTATATTACTCTTATTTGTCATTTTACCAGGTTGTGATATGTCTGACGAAATCGCCGAACCAGCATTTAAAGTGTATGGTGATGCGACTATTCTCGAAAACATGGTTATTAATATTGAAAATTCAATTAATGATGCCAAATATCCCGGTTATTCTGATACAAAAGTTCAAACTCTGCTTTATAAAGGAAAGCAACAAGCATTTCGAAATAGTGATGTAATATCTTATTCAATTTATTTTTCTTATGAGAATAAAGTTAATAAATTAACATTTGATAATATCATGAGTGATCGACAAGGACATATCAATTATCTATATGTATTTAAAAAAGATGATGGTGTTTATTTGAAATATTACGGGGTAGAATCCAATGTTCAAAAAGAAATAGGTCCAACAAGTGGTATTACAATTCCATTAGATGAATATTTTAGAGAAAATAATATATTAGATGAACAAGAGCAACAATTTTATCAACTAAGATTTTTCAATTTCTTTGACCCTAATCTGCAAGAATATCAATTAGAACCTTTGAATAAAATTACTATTGAACAATTTAAAAAATTGCCTTTAGAAGAGAAGATAAACTATGATTTACCTGCTGATTATTTAAGACAAATGAATTTACCGGAAGATGAATTAAACGTATTACTCAAGGCAAACCAATAGCAAATAAGTTAACTAATAACAAATATTAAAGGGTCAAAAATTACCTTATTATTAATAAAAACTAATGGAATAAATTAGATTTTGACTATTTTCAAGTCATTACAGCAATAGCGCTATTTATATTATTAATGCAATAGTATTATTACTTTACATAATGCCTTATCTTAAATGCTATTAATAATCCAAAAAGCGCTACTCGTTGATGATAAAGTTAATCGTCATCTATTATTCAGATACAAATCATCTAGGAATGGATTGATATGATACCTAATTATTGTTATAAATTTATTTTAATTTTGTTCTATTTTTTCCCTTTAGTTTGTTTGGGGAACCAAAAAGATATCGTGACTAATACCAATATTTTAAAAACAATTAACCCCAATTTATCAGAAAGAAAGCTCAATAAATTGATTATGTTCGATAATCAATTATCTTTTATTTCTGCTTTTTCAAAACAAAATAATGCTAATGGCGTTATACCAAATACACTAAACATATCAAATATCTTACAAAACATATTAAATCGTATAGATAAGAAATTAATGATCGTTTCTCAAAAAGTAGTAGACACTCAACTACCGAATAATATTCAGCAAAAAACATTACAATTTAATATACAAGAACCCACGATAAATAATGAATCAATAAAACAGATAAATTTATCGATATTAATATTTAATTCCAATAGTAATAATGAGTATAAGGAAAGTTATTTATTAGCAGAAAAATTGTTTTTATTTAGTCTATTCCCTACTCCTTTCCCCGATCCAGATGTAAAAAATATTAGCCATTTAGGTACTGCGGCAGCTAAAATTTTTCCACAAGAATCAAATAATTTTATATGGACCTATAAAAATATTTTTTGCTCGGTCAAAAATAGTAATACCTTTTCGTTTTCACTTTCCGTTAACATAGCTCAGCAACTGCAAGAAGAATTGGAAAAAAATATTACAACAATAAATTAAGTGAGCGGTAAGGAGGCATAGGCATCCCCTTACTGACACCGATTCTTACATATTCATTTTTTAAAAATTCATTAAAATGACAATTAGCACTTTCAATATCATCAAAATGAAGTGTTTTATTTAGATTAATGAATAGTTTTACAACAGCATAATTTTTATTAGCTAAAAAATCTTTAAATATTGAATCTAAATGTTTTGAATCAGGTTCTATTATCAATAACATAAATTTTCCCTTATTCTTCTAAAACACCCTATTTTGTCATTGTAGATTATGATGTTATTTTAAGTTTTTATTATATTTTTGGAATATATCTTCTAATTCTTGACTATTTAAAAAATTAATACAATCAACAACAACTAAACTATCCCCATGAATATCTATATTGTTCTTTAATGAAGAATTAATAATCTTTTTTGCTAAAATAACACTTTCAGTATAAGCTTCAATAGGTAGCTTGCCATTTTGAAAATAGAAATCAGCAGCTACGTTAAGAGGCTTCACTACGTCTTCATATTTGTTGTCTTTATCAATGCTGTTACCTATGCAGGCTAACAAAGCATAATTTTTTAATGAATCTTTGGGCGAGATATTAGCGTATACTGAATTAAAAACTGATAATATGAAAAACAAACCTATTACAAATGAAGTGATATTAATTTTATTTTTTATTACAAAAATCACAACGTAACCTCCGCGAAATATTTAAAATAACAATGATCAGAACAATCCTATCCGTCCCATAAGGAGGATGGGCAGCGTAAGTTGAATTACTCAGCTTGTCAATTATAATATGCGCCTTTGTTGATAAGGTCATTTTTTAAATTATTGTATTTTCATATCTATTTTACCTGGTGCTTTACCTATTATTTATTTAATAACTATTACAAGAATTTCGATTCCTCTGTATATACCAAATTTTATTACCATGACTATCTGCATGTGGGTTAAAGACTAGGTATTTCAGCCTAGCCAATAATATCTTTAGTTTTTTTTGTATAGTTTTTTACTGTCCTTATTCAATTTTTCTACGCCATGTTGGTTGCTCAACAAATTATTCACAACTGCATTATTATTGCTATCTATTTCTGTAGCAATATCACCAGTATCATCTCCCGATACTAACTAAGGTTAAACCAATGACAAGTTGCATTAGTGCACTGATGTTTTTTTTAATTTTGTCGTTTAGTTTGTAAAATTTATTCAGGAATCTATACCGCGATAATAAAGTGAAAAGTCTCTTTTATGGTATAAATAAAGAGTATTCGTCTAATCTATTTCAAAAAAACAATCTATTTTACTTACGATATCAATAGACTATAATTCAACCTTTTAGTGAAGGAGCGATAGGCATGTTCAAGATAGGTGAGTTTTCTAAACTGACACAAGTCTCTATTCGTATGCTTCGCTATTATGATGAAACTGGTTTATTAAAACCTATAGCAATTGATCCGTTTACCCACTATAGAAAATATTCAACTGAACAAATTACCACATTAAATAAAATTATATTTCTAAGGGATTTAGGATTTAATGTCTCGGATATTGCGCTTGCGCTTAAGCAATGGTCGGATGAGTTTATTATCAATCAACTTAATCATAAGCAATCAGAAATTCTCAATACCATTAAACATGAACAGAATAAATTAGCCAAAATTGAATTAGCAAAACGTGATATTAAACAAGAAAAAATGACGATGCATTATAATGTCGCTATTAAAGCTATTCCAAGCTATCACGTACTTTCTTTACGCCGAGTTGTGCCTGACTATTACGCCGAAGGTTTATTGTGGAAGGAAATGTTAGATTTTACTGAAAAAAATAATCTACCCACGCCAACTAACAGTTTTACTATTTATCATGATATGGATTATAGAGAAAAAGACATTGATATTGAAATTTGTGTATCAGTTGCGCAAATGAGAGAAAATACTGATGATTTTACTTACCGCAACACCGAGGCTGTCCCCATTATGGCCTACACCATGGTCTATGGGGCATTTGAAAATATAGCCAACGCATTTATCGCTTTTGCCAATTGGTTAGAAACACATAATCAATACAAAATGGCAGGCAAAAATAGACAAATTGTTCATCGTGGCCCATGGAATGAAAAGACACCCAATCACTACTTAACTGAAATACAAATTCCTCTCAAAAAAATCAAATCGAACTAAAGACTATTCAATCAAAAATGGTTTTCTCTAAAGAAATGGTTTTAACGCTTGACTCTCACACTATGTAAGATTCTAAACTGAGTAAAAAGTGAAACAAAATTATCTGAAAGGAGATAGCCAATGCAAAAATTTACAGTAAACACGATTGGTAAAATCAGTATAAACAATGAGGAAATGCTGATTAAACTTGAGCCAGAATATATTCCAGCCTTACAAGCACTAAACGGTTTTAGTCATATCAATGTTATCTGGTGGTTTAATCACTTAGATAATGAAAAAGCACGAAAAATCCTTGAATTACTCAAACCCTATAAAAAATCACCAGAGATAATGGGAACTTTTGCTATAAGGTCGCCTATGCGCCCTAACCCGATAGCCCTAACAGCAGTACAAGTACTCAATATTGATTTCAATACAGGGATTATTCAAATCAATTATATTGATGCAGAAAATGATTCACCGGTACTTGATATCAAACCTTATACGCCAAGTCTAGATCGCATAGAAAAGCCTAAAGTACCAGAATGGTGTAGCCACTGGCCTAAAAGTTTAGAAGAATCAGCAGATTTCGATTGGCAGAATGAGTTTAATTTTTAATCTCTTTGATAAATTATATATGATATCAATCTACGTTTTGTTTTTTATTCTAAGTATCATTCAAGGCGTAGATAACTCACCCAATAAAAATTGGTTTTTATCAAACTGTGATTTTCTTAAATATAGCTAATTAATAAAAGTTAACAATGCCAAATCAAAATCTTGAAAAGTATTAGCATGATTACATGCTCTTATTTTACTTAATACCCTTTACTTACAATACATTATATTCTGTGTTATATTTTCCCCAATTGTTCCTAACTGTTAATGTTTAATGGATATCAAACTAGCTAAAAATGATAAACGTTATATTGAAGGCGCTGATGATGTGTATAGTATCATGCAACGTGTTCTATTACGTGATAATAAAATTGACCAAGAAAAAGAGCATTTCTGGATGATTGGCATGAACGAAGCCGGATACATTCTTTATATTGAGCTGATTGCCCTTGGTACTTATAGATCAGTTGATATTGAACCTATGAATGTATTTCGGGTCGCTGTTATGAAAAATGCTTCCCGCGTTATTGCTGTTCATAATCATCCTACTGGACGACTAGAGCCTTCTGATGCCGATAAAGAAGTAACGGATCGTTTAATTCAAGTAGGACGTATTTTAAATATTACCTTTGTTGATCATTTGATTATTTCACCTGTTAATTATTCTAGTTTTAGAGCAACTGGTTTAATGGACGAGTTAGAAAAAAGCCTTAAATATGTACCTACATATTTGGTAGTTGAGCAGATTAGAAAGGAAGAAAAGCGAATTGCTAAAGAGAAGTTAGCGATTGAACGCGATAAGACGAGGTCCGCACAGGAAAAAGTTAGGTTAGAAAAAGATAAAACCAAAACCGCGCAAGAAAAGGCAAAAGCCGAACGTGAAGCAAAACAAATCGAAAAGCAACGCCGAGAAAAGCTAGAGCAAACAATGGTCAATACGCTGCTTGAAAAAGGTGTCGAAATAGAAAGCATCGCGAAGATTATGGAAATGACACCAAAAGCTGTTGAGAAGATAATTAATAAAACTAGATAATCGGAGAACATCAAAGTGTATTTATCAGAAATTACAGTTAAGAATTTCCGTTTACTAAAAGATGTGTCTATAAAGTTAGAAAAAGATATCACTTTAATTGTAGGCAGAAATAATAGTGGAAAAACTTCCCTAACTCACTTATTGGGGTATGTTTTTTCTGATAAAACACCCAAAAAGTTAGCTTTATGTGACTTTTCTCTTCGTTGTATTGATTTATTCAAAAAAATAGCTCTTTGTAAAAAAGAAATATCGTCTAACAGAATTATTTCATTATCAAAAAAATTTCCTAAAATTATTATTGATATAGTAATTGATTATTCTGAAAATCATGATAACTATCCAGTTTCTTTGTTACCTTTTATCTTAGATATAGAAACAGAGGAAACAAAAGCTAAAATCAGAGCAGTCTATCAAATATCAGACCCAGACAAGTTATTAGAATCCATATGTAACTATCCCCTAGAATAGTACAGCAAAAAAGTAGAAAATCATCTATACGATTATCGACAAGTATTTACATTAAGGAGGTATATCCTTGCACAAATAACTTTCAATCTAGATATGGGTATTTTCCGTTTACCAACATTCACAAGCCTCAACTTCTTAAACTTAAACACCTTTCAGATATCAGCATATTGAGCAAAAGACATCTCACGGTGTATAGACTTTAGCATCAATAGTGACATAGCGGATGGTTAAGTCTGTGAGTTTCATTTTTGGTTTTCTTTGGTTCATTGGTTGTTGAGTCAAACTAGATTGGAACGAAAAAAAACGATACAAAAAGAGAAGAGCAACAAATAATCGCCACTCGCCGATCAATATATAATAAAGATGTTTAGCTCGGTGGACTTGTTCTGTGTGTCTAGTAGACGTAAATGTACTCTCTTTTAATACACGTTAACTTACCCTAATACACAGGTTGGATGCTTTTGATAATATTTCAATGAGTACTATACATTAGTACACTTTAATGGATAATGAATTGGAGCGGGAAACGCTAACAGCACCATTCTTTCCAACTTATTGAAATATTATCATTTATTCTACTTCATTCTTAGTCAGTGGACTTATTCTAGTCTTATTTTTCTTTCTATTCAAGAAAAAGAAAATTACATTAATTGATTGAAATATCTTTAAGAAGTTTCTAAAGATCCAATGAATAATGTATTATTTTTCACAAAACTTTTTAAACAGATAGGTATTTCTATCATAGACGCTAATGTTCTGATAATATCTCCTGTAGGATTAAAAGTCATATTTTTTCTCTCTTTAAAATATGTTGGGTTTTTTTTCCCTCTATCTTCTTTTAATAAGGCAAGAAATTTACAAAAAAAAGCATATAGAAACTTCCCTCTCCAGTTTTTGACGGGATCTAGCTTATCAAACTCTTTTTTTGTTATATTTAAACACTCAGTTGAGATATCTGAGGTTAAACCGATATGTTGCCAGCAATCATGAGACAAACAACTTACTTCTTCAAGGGATACCTTAGCTATTTTTTTAAAGGCATCAACATCAAAAGCATTTACTTTTATATTTTGAACTCTTATGTAATGAATAAGTTGATTTGTTTTCTTCATAACACTGGTAAACTCGTTTAGCCTCTTCTTATATAGCTCAATTATTTTTGTTATATCCTCATTTGCATGATTGTCATTACAATAATACTCGCCAATAAGAAGTTCTTTAAGGTTTTTTTCCGTTACCAACAAATTTTCTATTGAGTAAGATGGCGTCATATATAAGTTATTTGTTTGAGAGTGTCCTTTTAATAAGTCATAATCCCTATCGATAAAATAAAGTACTTTTTGATAACTTGTTTCTTCATTTATTTCAAGCTTGTCACGTAGTGCAATTACATTATCTTTTCCATTAACACAAAGAGGAGTAATTTTTACACTTCTTTCTAAAATACGGTTAATCAAAGTACTGTAAAAAGAATAGTCTTCATTTCCTTCAAAAATATATATACATTCATCTTCGTTATGACTACGCAGTTGTAAGTAATTATGCAAGGTAACAGCGATGGAACGCTTCGCCTCCCTTAAAATTTCAACTCTTTCTTTACACATCTGCTTTCTTCTTCCTATTAGCTATTTTTAAGGATCCAGCATAAGGATCTAACTCATTATCAAATACAAAAGGAGAGTGTGTAATTGCAAACAGTTGAGCGCAACTTGGAGCATTAAAGATGTCAAGTAAGAACTTTTTTTGCCACTCTAAAGACAGGGAAAGCTCTGGTTCGTCAATTAATATTAAATATTTTTTTCCATAATTTAGATATAGCCTAGCGAAAACACTAAAAATTTGTTTTTCACCAGACGATAATGCATTAAGACTTAATGGTTCTCCTGTTATTTTATTTATTGCTTGAGCTGTAATAGCTGCTTTATCAAATTTGAACTCTTTCTCTATTTTTTTCTCATTTATACTCCAATAAGAGTTAATAACTTTTGCAAAGTCTTCAATGGATTGTTCAGAATCTTTCGTTTGTTCATATATCTCAACTAATTGGTTTAGCATAAATTTTAATGCATTATTTTCAGGATCGTTAATTTGTCCAGACTCAATTAATTCGATAATACTTTTTTCTGTTTCTGAATTAGATTTTTCCAATCGAGTAAGAATGACATTAAGCGTGGCAATATCGATCTCTTGTAGCTTATTTTTTGCATCTGTATTTTTTATTGACAGCAAATTATCGAGAGTAGATGCACTTATTTTTGAGTATGCATTAAGCGTTTTACTTCTCATTTCGGTACAAATATCATCAAGTTTAGACTTGACATCATTAAGTCCAAAATATATTAACTGCTCATTATTCCAAGAGTTTAGCCTTCTACTACCTAAAGATTTAGAGGGTTTATTTAAATTTTTAGATATAGAGTTTTCAAGAAGTTCACTTTCAATACGACGAAAAGTAGGAAGATACAATACAGATAAATCTCCCATTGCAACATCAATTTGTTCAATGAACGTATGAAATCCATTTATATAGGTTTTATCAAATTTATTTGAACGAATAAGTCTTCTGCTCAAATATTTAATAAAATCTAGATCTAGATCTAGATCTAGAACTTGATCTGGATCTAGATTTTCAAGAAAAAATGTTTGCCATGCAGATCTACCTTTATAGAAATCGTCTTCTTTTAATGTGAGTATTTTAAGTAAAATACTTTTAGATTGTGTCTCGCTTATTCCTTCTCGAGAAAAATATTGAAAGAATTCCCTAACTTCATCAATTTTTAAATATTTGTTTAACGCTACATTCTTATTAAAAGTAATTTCTTCAAAGTTGTGAAACTTTATGTGCAAACTTTCAAAATCGATTTCCAATAGTCTCTCTGGTTTTTTATTAAGTACGGCATAAAGCATATTAAGTAAAGTTGTTTTGCCAACACCATTTTCATCAACAATAATCTTTACGTTTTTTTCAAAGTCTATGCGGATATCTTTATAACCATATAATCCTTTTACTTCGAAAGATTTCAATATAGGGGCTGTAGTCCTAACCAAATTCATATTTTGCATTATTTTCCCTTTTTAAATTTTATTTAGAATATTTTAATGTAGATGTATAAATAAAACCAATACATTATTAATATGATGTTAGCTTACTAATAAGTTCAGAAACAAATGTAACTCTATACTAGAGAATAGTAATTATCAGGATGATAAACCAGATTTCCATTGTACAGAGTTAAACTGATTCATTCATTTTCATTACAACCATAAACCTGCTCAATATACCTCCCCCTGCCATCCCCATGTCCAAGATCCATAGAAGCTTGTGCAAAAGTTTCCTTTTTACTATAGCCATGGCTTTGATAATATGCAATAGCCTTCTGAGTAAAGGCATATCTCAGATTATGCGGTGACAGTTGTCCTTTAAGTACAATCGCGCGGATATGATTGCACCAATAGGTCATTGCTTCTTTGAGGTTCGGTTTGTTTATCAATTTGCTGTTTTGTTGTTCTGTAATCTGTATGGCTGTATTGACTGCATTTCTGGATCTTTCTCTATCAAGGATCATGGTGTCTCTTGGTATACCCCCCTTTCGTACCATATACTACTCTGATCTTGGTATTTTCATTTTCAAGAGCAGTTTGCCATGTTTTCAAGGATTGGACGCTTTGTATCGCTTCTTCTTTTAGGCCAAACACGTGAGCAAGTTCTATGGCTGCTACTAATACTGGGCTTTTCTAGATTGTTTTTTGATAAACGGCCTTGTATTGGCTAACTGTTATAACAACTCGAGTGCCTTTTCTACTGGCACCACTTAACATCAAGTCGACCTGCCGACTCCTACATCATACTTATTTTTAATTGATACCTTAAATAAGTCATCGAAAACTGGCAAGCAGGGAAAATATACTTATTTTGTGCGGCTTTAGTGGAATATCAATGGATATGCTGGTAAGATAAAAGCTGATAACGTTTTGATTTTATGATAAAAAGGTACCTTATGGGATATCTTGGTACGAAGATTTGGAACGGAAAACACGCTTCATTATGAAACTGACAACGCTAAGATAAAAAAGATACTCCATTTTTAAAACTTTTTTGGATTAATTTTTTGTAGAACTTAATGAATTTCCTTGCACATTAATGTGCTATCACTATCCATTTACTAATTCTTACCTAATTATTTTATAGAAAATAAGCTAGAACTTGATAAGTTATTTGATCGTATAATATTACATGAATAAATTGTTGATTTTCTTGTAACAGTGAGCTATTTTTTCAGTGCGTTGAATCATTTCTGTACGTACGTGTTCAGGCTCTAAGCAAATACATTTATGCCCTAAGCTTAATAAAATTCCATAACCATAATCATCATCAATAAAGTCAAAATTGACAATGTATTGTTGATCATTCAATTGGTTAATATCTTTTTCGTCACAATAATCTAAAATACGTTCTAAAAGGGACTCGTCTATTAATAATTTTATTTTAAAAATTCTTTTTTTAATATCCTGTTTGAATAAAGAAAATGCTTCAGGTTTTGCCTGCCTAATAAATTTAGTGTTAGTTTGTCTAATATTAGACATTTTTGATAATTTAAAGATACGAAAGTCATTTCTATTTAAACAAAAAGCGTGCAAATACCATTCTTTTTCCTTAAATATAAGTTGGTATGGCTCAATTAACCGAGTGGCATGTTTATTTTTAACTGCCAGATAGCCACAAGATAAAACTCGTTGCTCTTTTAGCGCTAGCTTGATAATCGCTATTTTTTTATTGATATTTTGTTTAGAAAACCATGATGATAAATCAATAGAAAGTTGATTTAAATTATTTACTACCTCTTCAAGCTCTTGTTCTGATAAAAAACTCTTAATTTTTTCAAGTGTTATTGAATTTTCATTTTCTTTTAAAACGGGTGAATCTAACAAATTTAGACCCTTTAATAAAATAATTATATCTTCTTTCGTGAATAACCCTTTGCTAATTTTATAATTTTTTAAAATACTAATCCCTCCAGTGCTTCCTGTATAGGTAATAATGGGTATACCAGCACTTTCAATAACTTGTATATCTCGATAAATTGTTCGCAATGATACCTCTAGTTTTTCAGCTAGTTCTTTACCGCTTACTTTTTCTCTTTGCAGCAGTATCATGATGATAGTAATTATTCGATTAATTTTCATACTTTAGATTTGCAAAATAAATTACATTGGATTTTAAATATGACAGATAGTTGTCAGTAATGCTTCATCATAATATAGACACTAAACGTTGTGTATATTATTTATCAATTGAAGGAGACAAAAATGTTTAAACCAAATAGCGTCATTATTTATGTTAAGGATGCCAATATTAGTGCAAATTTTTATACAAAAATACTGGGGCGACCTCCCATTGAAACTTACCCCGGCTTTGCTGTGTTTTTATTAAATGACAATTTTGTTTTGGGCATACAAGAGGCTGCTGAAATCACACCCAAAGCACCTAATCATTATGGTGGGTTTGAGTTGTCATTTAGTGATGTAACTAAAAATGATGTTGATGAAATTTATGCCGCATGGAAAAAATTAGACGTGAAAATTGAACTTGAACCTCAAATGCTCGAATTTGGGTATACGTTTGTAGGTAATGATCCTGACGGTCATCGTCTTCGAGTTTGTGCCACCGATACATCAAATTTTGAATAAAAAGTTATTTTAAAAAAAAATGATAACTTCGTAATACAACCACTAGGCAATTGCTTTATTCATTAGCATCATGTTTTATGCAATGACATTGATGCTTTTTTTGTATTTCTGAAATGTTGCTTTATATCCATTTTGGGGTGGGTATACACTTTTCTATTTATAATGTGATTTTGATATAAAATAACATGAATTATATGGTTACAGTAAATACCGTAATTTATTTGATAAATTATAATTGTTACACTTTAGATATTATGATTAAATGCTTGAAACTATAAGTCTATATTACTAAATCACCCAAAATAGGAAACATATCCTTACGTAAATACCGCTCAATCTGCACTGCCGTACTTTGCCGTTTATCCTTTTTATCCAACCCAATCTTACAAAACGTAAACAGCTTCCAACGCACACTAAAGTTAGCAATACCGAAGAAGAAACAACAGAAGATACCGCCTTATCATCCAAAGCACAACCTAACAAATGCCTATCAATAACAGCTGCATGACCTTATGGTTGAACGTAAGACGCATCAGGCATATCAGCAATAGTAGGAACAACAGAAATATCAGAAGTCACAGAAACAGGTGAAATTTCTTGCTTAACCAACAAAAGATTAGACACACACCTAATGAAATACGCTACCGTTTACCCTGCAACGTAAACAGAAAATGCCACGACTTATCGCCCGAAGGCGATACAAAAAAAGCTAACCCCTCAATATCTTTTAAAGTTTAGGTTTACAATATTTCACTACTACATCAGACAAAGCAATTGACAATTTCCTCAAAAAACAAAATAGAAAAAGATAGAGAGTATTGCAAAAATTTTAGAAATTACACCTACAGCAGTAGGCAAAATTATCAATAAGAAAAAGTAAATTGATTACAGCTGGCACTTTGAATTTATAAAAATTTGTATTTTCATTTAAATATGTAAATATAAAGAGGATAAAACTGGGCAGAAATGGCTTATAGAGGACATATTAACGTACTATTACTGTCACGATGTCTGTTTCCAACATTGCAAGAGGTATTGAGCAAATACACTGACTTTTTTGGATGTATATTGTCGCTGATGATATAAAATGCTGATAGCTGCCCCAGGTTCTTCCCAGTCCGACAAGATACGAACTAATTTACCCTCATGTAGGTCTTGTGATACCTCCCATGCCTCCCGTAATGCTATACCTTTACCCAAAAGACACCATTTTTTTAAGACATCTCCACTGTCACTACTTAAATGACCTTTTACATGAATAATTTCCTTACGTTTCGCGGAACTTTTGTGAACTAATGTCCATTGATCCTGCCTATAACCTGGATAAGAGAATAAGAGGCATTGATGCTCACCTAATTGTTGCGGATGCTCTATTAATGGACTTTCTTTTAAGTAAGAAGGAGCGGCCACCAAAATACGGTAGTTGGTGGCCAAACGCTTTACTACTAAATTTGAATCAGGAAGCTCTCCTATTCGAATAGCAATATCTATACCTTGAGAATACAAGTCGACAATATGATCTGTTAAGCTTAAATCTATTGTGAGTAGCGGATGCAAATCACGAAAAGCAGCCACAATTGGGGCAATATAATAACTCCCTAATAGTAGTGGCGCAGTAATCCGCAGCTGTCCTTTTAACTGCTCTTGCTGGCTAATTGTTGTCTGTGCTTCATCCAATATCTCTAATGCTATTTTTACCTTATTTACAAAGTCCTGCCCCTCTTCAGTAATTTCTAAATGACGTGTGTTACGCTTAAATAAACGAATACCTAGCTCTTTTTCAATTCTAGCAATCTGTTTACTCACTGTTGCAGGAGAAGTATTTTGTAGCTTTGCTGCGGCAGTAAAGCCTTTACTCTCAGCAACAGTAACAAGCATGGTAAGATCATTTAAATTGTTTAACATTATTTCTCGATTGAAATTAATAAATCATTATGCATAGTATTATCGTACATTAATTATGATGGAGTATAAAATAGTGGTCCAAACATGCAATTGCTTAGCATTCTGTAATCACTAATTTATTATAATTTTTTCTCATAGCCCTCCATGGGAGCAACCTGACTGAGATATCGATCAGTGGGTTTAGCGCAGTCCGTTGTAAAATCCATCACTTCACGGAAAGATTCATTTAAATAAGTTTGCATAGCTGGAGGAATTTTTAATTCATCCATTTCTGCCTCAGAAATACGATAACGAATACTTTGTTCATCATGGTTTTCTACTTTTTGCATCCACAAGGGTTCTCTAATTAATTCCCTGCCCATTGCAACCAATGACAATCCTCTATCTAGTGCCTGCTGTACTTCGTCAGGAGATTGTACAGAACCTCCTCCTATCAAAGGAATACGGCCATTGATTACAGAAGATATTTGTTGAATGATAGGCGTTTGGTCATGCCCCTCAT
This sequence comes from uncultured Gilliamella sp., assembly GCA_945271295.1. Classification (GTDB taxonomy): domain Bacteria; phylum Pseudomonadota; class Gammaproteobacteria; order Enterobacterales; family Orbaceae; genus Gilliamella. The sequence goes on from CALYPG010000034.1 coordinate 20,742, forward strand.
TAAGGGGGACTCTTCCTATATGTCCAATAGAAGAATGAAGATAATCAATGCCCGACATTGTAAGCGTTTCAATAAATTTAAGTGTGTCTTGGAAACGTATTCCAGGCGTTTCAAACTCTTCTGGAGAAATGCGGTAACCTAAAATAAATGGAGATTCTGCGAAAGACTCAATAGTTTTTTTGACAGAATCAATGACAGCCAATGGAAAACGTGTTCTATTTTCAAAGCTTCCCCCCCACTGATCTACTCTTCGGTTGGAATGAGGAGAAAAAAATTGTTGCAATAAATAAGTATTAGCTCCATGAAGTTCAATACCATCAAACCCTGCCTGTATTGCACGATGTGTAGCATGTGCAAAATTTTCAATGATGGTGTGAATTTCTGCTTCAGATAGTGCCTCTGGTATTTCTGCATTGGGTCTTAATGCACTTATAGCACTAGCACTCACTGGCTTCATTCCGCGTAATATTTTCGAATTTGTCATTCTGCCTGCATGAAATATTTGCAGAATGGCTTTAGTGTTATTTTGTTTAATCGTTTTGGCAAGCGCTTTCAATCCAGCTAAATGTAAGTCAGATGCTATCCCAAGTTGCCCTTCAAATCCCTTGCCTTGCTCTGTAATATAAGCAACCCCTGTAATCAACATGCCAGGACCACCTGCTCGCAAAGCATAATAGGCTAATTCATCGCTGGTAATTTGTCCATTATAAAAACTAGCCATCGTTGTCATTGGAGCCATAACAACGCGATTTTTGAGCACTAATCCATTTTTAAACTGATAAGGTTGCATAAAATTTCTTGAGTTCATTTCTCATTCCTTCTTTTCTTTGAGAAAAGCATTATGAACAGAATAAGCCTGAAGAAAAAGAAGCTAAATGGCATATGATTTTTGCCAAATGGGAAAAAATAGATGCCTAAATTATGCCGACTTATCAGTTTTTTGAGTAAATTATGATAGAAAAGGAGACAATTGCGAAGGAGGTAGTCATGACTGAAGATATTTACAAGTGAACTCTTTCCTGTTAAACCCAAATGATAGGTACTATTTCGCCAATAAGTCATGGCTTGTTTTAAGTTGAGTTATCAATCAATTGGCTGTTAGGCATTTTGTTGTGCCTTCATGTTTAAGGCGTTATTAATCACTTGTAGTATTTTTGTGAGTTGATGATATGGATATCTTTTGCGCTATCATCTTGGGTACCAAGAACTACATAACGTATTGTTTTGGCTTGCTTTGTAACATTAAGATGTTACTGATGTCTGTGAATTAATAATTGGAGCGGGAAACGAGGTTCGAACTCGCGACCTCAACCTTGGCAAGGTTGCG
>CALYPG010000035.1 GCA_945271295.1 uncultured Gilliamella sp.
ACCTAATTGGTTAACAAGATGATTAATCACTTTGGCCATATGAATCTCCTTTTCATGCTTTGTCATTTTTTATTATTGTTTATGTGTATCAGTCAGTTGCAACATTCAATAACAATTCGATATTATATAATATCAGATACTATTTAATATAAACAGTACGGTATATAAATAAAACCGATATTATTAAAATAATTAAAAAAAATAATAAAGTTAGCTCAGTAAGCCTTTATATAGTGAATTGAGGCGTATATACATCATCAATCATGCCACACGAAAAATACCAGTATATGAAAAATAATTAAGTTACTATCCGATGATTAAGCAATACCGATTACTTGTTATTAGTTATGCTGGTTATAATGTTTGGTTAACAGGACCGGATAAATTCATCATGCTCAAAATATATAGTAAAAAAACTATATAGATGAATTTAATTCAGAAGATAAAATCTGTAATGAATTTTATGCAATATCAGAAAGAAATTATCAATGGAATAATGATAATCATTAATCGCTAAATTATAAAAATAACGATAGATTATATTGAAAAAACACCCAACCCAAAGTATCAAATCTCTGATGCTCATTTCAGTTATTGACTTAGTCGGTGAATAAATCTATATACTATTTTCGGTAGATTAATTGACTCTTGGCATTTAATTTCCATTAATCCAAACTTGCGTAATTCAATCAGCAAGATCTTACCAAGAGTCATAACTAAAACCGGCTAATGTCCATCCCATTACCATCAATTATAAACAGATGCTTAAGATCCCATATTAACAATTGATTTACGAAAACGCATTAAAGCAAAAAGAAAGAATACCGTACCAATAGCAAGTAACCAGACAAATGAGGTCCAAACAACCTCGATTCCTGCCCCTCGGTATAAAATTGCTTGCCCTAATTGAACAAAGTGAGTTGTTGGTGCTAACATCATAATGTTTTGAACAACTTCGGGCATACTTTCACGAGGAGTGCTACCGCCAGACAACATTTGTAGTGGTAATAGAATCAAAATAAACAACATTGCAAACTGTGCGGTTGATTTGGCAACAGTTGCCATAAATATACCCATTGAAGTCGTTACAAACAAGTGTAACCCTACCCCAATTAAAAATAATGCTACTGAACCAGTAATAGGCACACCTAGCCAACCATGCACAACAACTAATAATGAAACCCAGGTAGAAACAAGGACTACTAATCCCATTGACCATATTTTAGATGCCATAATTTCAAATGGTGTCACTGGCATGGCAAGAAGGTGATCAATTGTGCCGTGTTCACGCTCACGCATCAATGCTGCCCCCGTTAAGATAATCGATAAAGTAGTAACAATATTGATTATTTCCATCACAGAACCAAACCAGGAGCGAGTTAAATTAGGATTAAAAGCAGTATGTACTTGAATATTAACTGGCAAATTACTTACAGCACTATAACGATTTACAAATTGAGTTATTTCACCATTAATAATTTGTGTTATATAGCCATTCCCAACAAAAGCTTGCCCCATACGGGTAGCATCGACATTAAGTTGAATTTCGGGACTTTGATTATTTAGTACATCACGCTGAAAATTAGGTGGAATATTAAGTGCAAATGTAAACTTATCAGTGTCCATTCCGCGATCAACATCGTTCATTGAATGCAATTTAACCGGTTTTATAAACATTGGTGGATAAAATGCTTGGATAATTTGCCTAGATAATGGTGAATCATCTTCATCAACCACCGCGATGGATGCATGATGCAGTGAATCAGACGTTGCTGTTGCGGCAGTATAAATATCTAGAGTAAAACAATAGGCGATTAACAGTAACATAATGGGATCACGTAATAATCCCCACAACTCCTTAATCCCTAAACGATAAATATTAATTAAACTTTGCATAATATTTACCCTTCCTGCTTTTTAAGAAGAAAAATGCTGGCACCAAGCACAATAGGAATGGTTATCAATAAAGCGAAAATTGAACCATGTAGATCAGCAAAACCAAGAGCTTTATTAAACACTCCCCGCGCTATAATTAATAGATGTGTTGTTGGATAAACTTCTCCAATATACCGTCCAATACCTTCTAATGAAGAAACTGGATTAAGTAACCCAGAAAATTGTATTGCGGGTAACATTGTACCTACACAGGTTAAAAAGATAACGGCAATCTGGCTACGCGTTACTGTCGATGCTAATAAACCAAATCCAGTTGAAATAATACAATATGCCAGAGCTGCAAAACATAAAGTCAATATACTGCCTTTTATTGGTACATTAAAAATAGTGACGGCCATGATTAGCAACAATAAAAAACTCAACATTGAAATGATAATATATGGAACTTGCTTACCTAATAAAAATTCCGTTCTTGTAACTGGTGTTACGTAAAGATTAATAATTGATCCCATTTCTTTTTCACGTACCACCGACAAAGCGGCTAACATCGATGGAATCATCAATAGTAGAATAGGAATAACAGCTGGTACCATTGACGGTAAACTTTTAATATCAGGATTATAACGATACCTTGTTTCTATATTAGCTAGACTTTTAGATTCCTGTCCTAAAGTTTCTCTTACTTTTTCACTAAGCCAAGCTAGATGCATTCCTTGTACATAACCCTTTATAGTGTCTGCTCTCATTGGCATGGCACCATCTATCCAAATACCAATATCAACAGAATCACCTCGTTGAATATCACGACCAAAATTAGGTGGTATTTCAATTGCTAAAGCAATGTCATTACTGCGCATACGTGCATCCATATCATCATAGTCTTTGATTGCTGGTCTCTCGACAAAATAACGTTTGGAACCAGACAAATTAAGTGTATAGTTTTGACTAATACCACTTTGATCACGATCGAGCACCGCAAAACGAAGATCTTCTACATCCAAAGTAATACCATAACCCATAACTAACATTAAAATTGCTGATCCTAATAGCGCTAAAACCGCTCTTAATGGATCGCGAGAAAGTTCAAGGGTTTCTCGCCATAAACAACCGACCATGCGCGTTAAACTAAATCCACTAAGATGGCTTTTTGATGAACTATCTTCTTTACTGCTAGACACGACTTCTGGTACTTCAGCTGTTTTTTCATCACTCCCTGTATCATCAGCCCCAGCATCAACCAGATAATTAATAAATGCTTCTTCTAATGTTTTCGCATTTTTAGATGCAATAATATTATCAGGCGTCTCACTCGCTAAAACTTTACCCGCATGCATCAAGGAGATTCTGTCGCATCTAGCTGCCTCATTCATAAAATGGGTAGTGATAAATACGGTGACTTTATCTTCTCTAGACAGTTCAATGATTAAACGCCAAAAATCATCTCGTGCGATGGGATCCACACCAGATGTAGGTTCATCAAGAATAAGGATTTCAGGATTATGAACTACTGCCACTGATAAGGATAAACGTTGTTTTACCCCTAAAGGCAAACTATCTGGTAGGCTTTGTGCGTCTTGTTCTAATCCAAAACGTTTAAGTAATTCCTCTACTCTACTCGGAATTTTACGCTCTTCAATCCCAAACAAGCGTGCATGTAAAACTAAATTTTGTTTAACCGTTAATTCACTATATAAAGAAAAGGCCTGTGACATATAACCTAAATGGCGTCTAACATTAATATCACTGGCATCAACGGGTTTACCAAATAACCAAGCTTCACCTGATGAAATCGGCAATAAACCTGTTAACATTTTCATGGTGGTTGATTTACCGCAACCATTTGACCCTAAAAAACCGAATATTTCACCTTGTTTAATCGAAAAATTAACATGGTCAACAGCAATAAAGTCACCAAATTGCTTAGTCAACCCTTTTGCTTCTATAGCGATTTGAGTTTGTTGATTAATATCCAATGGTGGAATCTCAACTGCTTGGTAACCTTGTTTGGCATCATCCGGCATTAATTCAATAAAAGCGGCATCTAAATTATCTTTACCTGTTTTTGCTAATAATGATTGTGGGGTGCCTGTTTCAAGAATCTTGCCCCCATACATAGCCACTAACCAATCAAAATTTTGAGCTTCATCCATATAAGCTGTTGCTACAATAACACTCATTTGTGGGCGTTGTTCTCGAATTTTATTAATGAGTTGCCAAAATTGTGCTCGAGAAAGTGGGTCTACACCAGTCGTTGGTTCATCTAAAATTAATAGATCAGGATCATGAATCAAGGCTGAACATAAACTTACTTTTTGTTTCATACCACCTGATAAACGCCCTGCTGGTCTTGATAAAAACGGATAAAGTCCAGTACTACGTGTTAATTCATCTATTCGACGACGACGTTCAGCGGCGTTATTACCGAAAAGTCGAGCAAAAAATTGCAAGTTTTCTTCAACCGATAAAGTTGGATAGAGGTTTTTACCTAATCCCTGAGGCATATAAGCAATTCGCGTACAAACCGATTTGCGATGAGATTTATCTTTCATGTCCCCATCTAACACATAAACTAACCCTTCTTGAATAACATGGGCACCAGCAATAAGAGATAATAAACTTGACTTACCCACCCCATCAGGACCGATTAAACCAATCATACATCGAGGGGGAAAATTTAAGCTTATATTATTAAGAGCACAATTATCTTTGTAATGAAGGGTAACATTATTAATTTTTACCACTGCATCATCAATCGATTTATCCTCAGCAAGTAAAGCTAAATCATTATTATCTACTTCTGACATATGCTATCTCCAATTATTTAGTTGGACATTTTGCAACATCAGATAAATCAGTAGGCCAAGGTGTTTTAGGATCAAGTCGAACCCAAGCAACTCCAGGTAGTCCTGTTTTAACATAGTTTATGTAACATCTTAATAGTTCAGGACTTAATTGGGCTTTTACCCTAAACATCAATTTTTGACGTTCATCTTTGGTTTCAACTGTTTTCGGTGTAAATTGTGCAATACTTGAAACAAATGATACTTTTGCAGAAATGGCTTTATTAGGTAACGCATCCAGAATTAATCTAACTTCATCCCCTATAGCAACTCGTCCTGCAATAGTTTCTGGTAAGAAGAATGTCAAATAGACATCAGATAGATTGACTAAATTCAAAACCTTACCACCTGAAGCTAAAACTTCACTTGGTTGAGCAATGCGATATTGAATACGACCATCAACCGGAGCAATAAGTGTACTATCATCTATATCAGCTTGAATTTGGTTAATATTTGCTTTAGCCACATTAATTGCTGAAACAGCACTTTCTACACTCGCTTGTGCAGCTTCAATTGCAGCATCGGCAGCGACAACTTGAGATTTAGCTGAATCTAACGCCGCTTTAGCACTATTAACTTTTGCGGTATCATCATCATACTGTTGTACAGACAAGGCTCCTTTTTTATAAAGAGAAGTAGTTCGATTAAGGTGTTTTAATGCAATATCTAAATCACTTTCTTTTTGATTGACACCGGCTTCTGCAGCAACTTTATCGCTCATTCTTAATGCCACTTGCGCTTTAGCATTTGTTTCGTTACTAATCGCTTGTCGATACTGTGCTTGAGCCTCATTTAACTGCGCTTGTAAAGTGTCTGTCTGCATAATAACCAGAGCTTGACCGGCTTTAACAAAATCCCCTTCTTCTACATTAATTTTTTCAATTCTTCCGGCTAATTTGGTAGAAATATTTACTTCAGTTGCTTCAATTCGTCCATTACCACTTATAAAGTCCGAACCAAACCCGTTCGTTTTTGTTTGTTGCCAGACAATAAACCCGATAGCAACAACGATAATTGCAACGATACCCCATTTTTTGCTTAATTGTTTCATTACCAACACCCTATTTTAAACTGAATATTTTATAGTGAAAATTTTATAACGTTATTATTTATTTTATACATTAGTTATCAAATTAGTTAAATAATATCAGATGTCTTTTATAAATAAAATCAACTCGAAAAACAAACGCAATAAAAGCTAAAAATTTGAATTTTTATAGTTTAACTACATTTGTCATTAAGATATAAAAAATCAATGTAAGCATTTTTCTACATCATTTCTAATTTTACAGTATTTTTTATTGAATTCAGAACAAAATACTGTATATTTATACATTAATATTGTTTTTATCTCGCACCTCTATACTTCATGTGTAATGTTTTATTAATTATTAGGAGAATTTTTTGAGTAAAAATTGTATTGTGCTTGGATTTGTTGATTCTTTTAGCAAAAACCATTTACCCTTAATTGATATACCTGTTAGAGCTGGATTCCCCTCTCCTGCTGATGATTACTTAGAAGCTAAACTAAATTTAACTGAGCATTTAGTTAAACACCCCAGTGCGACCTATTACATTAAAGTAATGGGAGATTCGATGATTGACTATAGTATTTATAGTGGTGATTTATTAGTTGTTGATCGATCCTTAACTCCTAAGATAGATGATATTGTTATTGCTGCTGTTGATGGAGAATTAACATGTAAATGCTTAGGAATAATTGATGGGAAACATCATTTATTATCAGGAAATGCACTCTATTCACCAATTTCATTAGTTGGTAAAGAAGTCCATATTTGGGGAGTAGTTATCCATACCATTCACTCTTTACGCAAGTGAGGACATTTATGATAGGTTTAATTGATTGCAATAACTTTTATGCTTCTTGTGAACGAGTTTTTAATCCAAAATTGGAAGGAAAGCCAATTGGTATTTTATCCAATAATGATGGTTGTGTCATCGCTCGTTCTAACGAGTTAAAACCTCTAGTGCCTATGGGAATGCCTGCCTATCAAATTCAACCTAAAATTCGCAAACAAGTTACGCTATTAAGTTCTAATTATGAACTCTATGGCGATATGAGCCAACGTGTATTTGATACGGTAAGTAATTATACTGCCAACATTGAGCCTTATTCGATTGATGAAGCATTTATACAATTAAATGGATTTAGTGATATCACTGCTCATTGTCAAAAATTGAAAACCATTGTTAAACGTGATACAGGGATTCCTGTTAGCATCGGCATTGCAACAACCAGAACATTGGCAAAGCTAGCTAATCATATTGCCAAAAAGCAGATTATTCACCAAGGTGTTTACTGCTTATCAACTAATAAAAAATCATTCATTGACACGTTAAAAGCCTATGCCATTGATGAAATTTGGGGTGTTGGACGGCGTATTGCCGAAAAATTACAAATTTTAGGTATACGCACTGCATGGGATTTACACCAAGCAGATCTAAAACAAATCAGGCAACAATTTTCTGTAGTCCTGGAACGAACTGTTTTAGAATTACGTGGCATTGCCTGCATTGAATTAGACGATTTATCGACTCCCAAAAAAAACATCATGACTTCGCGTAGTTTTGGGCGGTTAACAGGTGACTTATTTGACTTACAAGAGGCCATCCGCATTCATGCTAGTCGGGGTGCTGAAAAGCTTAGATACCAAAAATCCGTTGCTAATGCTGTTCTGGTTTTTTTAAAGACTAATCGTTTTCGAAAAGATCTAATCCAATATCATCCATCAATAGTAATCCCCCTTACCTTTGCTACTGATGATTCCCGGTTAATCATTCAAGCCGCCCAAAAAGGATTACGATCAATTTATAAAAAAGGATATTTATTCATGAAAGCTGGGGTAATGTTATTGGATCTAAAAGCAAAAAACAGCAATTCGCAATACGATTTATTCACCAGCGAATCATCCACTTATTTGCAACAAAAAAATGACAAATTAATGCAAACAATAGATAGCATTAATCAAAAAATGGGGAAAAATACTATCCAACTGGGAGGCGCCCGGCAACATGCGCCTTGGCAAATAAAGCGAGAACAACTTAGCCAACGTTACACCACTCGATGGGATGAGTTACCCTTAGTTAAATAAATTATCAATAATAAGTAGAAATAAAAATAGATAGCTTACTGTTTAAATTCTCTATTTGATCGAAGTTATTAGTTCACTTTGTTCATCGCACACTTGAACCCTTACACTCCATTTTTCTTGTTTAGGATCACGCATTTTTTCACAATAAACAGCAATAACATATTTATGGGGAATATGGTCATCACCTAATATAATTTTTTCCCATTTAGCTTTTAACGGCACCGCACATTTAGGAACAAAAACTTTAGCATTGGGCTCAAGTGATTGCCAATTAGTGTGGTGTTGCTGGTTATACTCATTAATAAATTGTTTAGCTTTATTATTGATATAAGCTAAACCCTCAATTTTATCATTACCATAATCTTGCTCTACAAAAGTTTGCGCTTGGACAAAAGGTAGCAGAGTAAGACTTAACAATAAAACCATTATTTTTCCGATAAAATTTTTCATACTTATTAATCATCCATTAATTACGTTAGCACAGCATCAACCATACACAATAAATTGTTTATTATACTTAATTGTAGTGTTAATTTAAGCCCAATAATTAATCATATTTAATGACTGGTTTTTCACTCAAGGCTAATTTTAGTTCAATTTTTATTTCAACAACACCTAACTAGGTCATTTTTTGAGCAACCACTACGGGCAATTAGCATTCTTAACTTAAGTTGATGGATGAGTGGTGGGTAAGGTGGTGCTTGCTTGAATTCAAATACTAAGATGTATATCTTTCCTGAAACATCTTTACAGAATTTTGATTCATAAATTGTCGAATGCTATTAAATTGAGTGATTCTATTTATTATTGTGCTGACACACGAATAAGAGAATTTTGGCACCCAAATAGCTATACAGCCCAAACCAAGGCCTGCACAATATTCATATAGTCAATAGTAGCCCTCAATTTTGGACTTGATTGTTTCTACCTCAGCAACTGTTCATTTTTTAAGTTAACTTTATTTACACCATCTTAATTTTTACACCTTAAAGATTAAGAACTAGGGGCTGGTACAAACCCCGTAGGTCCTACTGGCAGGATTACCGATGTAAGCACCGCCACCAAAGGAATCGACTCCGAACTCGTAAGTACCGCCAGGAGTACTTGCCCAGTAGCTGCCATATATGAAGCCTGACTCGGTATAATTAACCATATTGCCCCATTCGCTAAACAAACCCGCACCAATTTGACGCTGATAATGATTACCACTTGATGATGGTGTGGCACCAACAAAATTTGAACCAGATGCGTTGCTGATGTCTTTTACTTGCGGGAGATGATAACCTATACTCGAACACCAAAGAGTGGTGTTGGTAGAGGAATCCCTTTTATCTCCACGGTTGACAAACCACTGCTTTAATACAAAACCATATTTTACTATTGCTCTATCACTACTATCATAACCGACTAACTCGAAGGTCTGTGGCAAGATTGGTTTGCTAATTGAACCTGGTGTGTCAGCTTGTATTTGGTCAGCTGTTGCTGCCGGGCCGGTTAGTTTGACACGGACACTTGTGCCGCTGCTATTAGGTGTCATAGTGGCAGTAATACCTGCCATGGTTACAGCAGGCCATCTCAAAGGACCACTACCCATTATATTTAAATCAAAATACAGATTATTAGCGCCAGTAGTTGGAAAGTTATGACTGTATGATGACGGACTCGTTGATTGTAGCAGAAAGCCTTTATTCGGTGTCCATATATTAGCGAGATTGGCATCATAAATGCCTGTGCCATATTCATGAGACGGCTCAGTGTAGCAGATAGCTGGAGCTGGTTTTGGACTGATATAATAAGTGGCACTACTGCTAGTAAAACTACTACTATTAGGCTCCCCATATTGAGTTGTTAAATGACCATTAGTGCTGGTTAATACCACTTTATAAGGTGCTTTACAAATATTTAACACGGTACTACGACTAACAGTTTGGTTATTTTTATCGGTAATACTCACACTTAGACTTCCAGTAGCGGTTATACCATTTACCCCTTGACCGTCACCATCATCGTCACCCCAATAATTATAAGGCGCACCAATAAGATCATTTAATGTTATTGAGTCAGTAGTGGTGGGAATCAACATACCAATATCCGCAAAGCTTTGCCCATCTTTGGGTAACTTTATTGGGTTTGTAGAAGTTGAAGTATTGGTTCTCGGGGTAATGCTAGTACCGTCTGATAAGGTAATACCTAATAAACCCTCAGTAGTGGAGACTTTTGTGTGACCATTATCGGAAGTTAAATAGGGTTTGGTGCCATTAATAGCATGCGCAATACTGGCTGATAATGCTTGGGTATTTGCTGAGTATGGCAATAAAATCAAGGGTACTAAAGCTAAAAGTGCTTTAGATAAACGCTTAGAGATTAAGAAATATAACTGCGATACAGTTGAATAGTTAAGAGTGAAAATAAACCTGGAGTCAAAAAAACTGACTAAAGTGTTTTTAAGAGGATTAAATACATAAAGTTGCCAGCGCTGGTGTCTGGTGTCTGGTGTCTATAATGATACTGCATAGCATCCCGCCTGTCAATTAATTTATTGTTTATTTCGCATTTTTATGCGAGCTTGCTCATAAATTAAGCTAAATCTATTTATTATTTTATAATTATAACGTCTCAAAAATAAATGACTACCTTTTAACCTAAAAAATTTGTAAAGAATAGTAAATATTGTTAGAAAAGTTACCTCTATTGAGGCAACTTTTCTTTGGTCGCTTACCCTTAACTGACTAATAATTAACCTCACAACACAAGGATAAAGAGTTAAAACTAAAATGTTACGGACTGGTACACATTCCATAGTTATTATGATTGAAATAGTTAGTACCAATGTTGCCATCATCTGAGTTAACAGCAAACTTAGTAATTTCCGATGCATAACTATTTGTCCAATAGTAATGGATGTTAGAAAAACCTGTTCCTATGTAATTGATCATACTACCCCATTCGCTGAATAAACCCGCACCAATTTGACGTTGATAATAATTACCGCTTGATGAACCAACATAGCCTTCACCTGATGCGTTGGTTACATCACTTACTTCTATTTGCCGATATCCTAGATTTGTACACCAAGATGCATGATTTTGAGGGGTATCCCTTTTATCTCCACGATTGACAAACCACTGCTTTAATACAAAGCCATATTTTACTATTGCTCTATCACTACTATCATAACCGACTAACTCGAAGGTCTGTGGCAAGATTGGTTTGCTAATTGAACCTGGTGTGTCAGCTTGTATTTGGTCAGCTGTTGCTGCCGGGCCGGTTAGTTTGACACGGACACTTGTGCCGCTGCTATTAGGTGTCATAGTGGCAGTAATACCTGCCATGGTTACAGCAGGCCATCTCAAAGGACCACTACCCATTATATTTAAATCAAAATACAGATTATTAGCGCCAGTAGTTGGGAAGTTAAAACTATAATCTGAACTTGATTGCAAGAGAAATCCCTTAGTTGAACTCCATATATTATCAGGACCAGCGTAGGAGTCTGTACCTAAACTAAGTTCAGGCTTGGCGTAACAGATAAAAAGTGAGGAATTTGGATTGATGTAATAAGTGACACTACTGCTAGTAAAACTACTACTATTAGGTTCCCCATATTGAGTTGTTAAATGACCATTAGTGCTGGTTAATACCATTTTATAAGGAGCTTTACAAAAATTTAACACGGTACTACGACTAACAGTTTGGTTATTTTTATCGGTAATACTCACACTTAGACTTCCAGTAGCGGTTATACCATTTACCCCTTGACCGTCACCATCATCGTCACCCCAATAATTATAAGGCGCACCAATAAGATCATTTAATGTTATTGAGTCAGTAGTGGTGGGAATCAACATACCAATATCCGCAAAGCTTTGCCCATCTTTGGGTAACTTTATTGGGTTTGTAGAAGTTGAAGTATTGGTTCTCGGGGTAATGCTAGTACCGTCTGATAAGGTAATACCTAATAAACCCTCAGTAGTGGAGACTTTTGTGTGACCATTATCGGAAGTTAAATAGGGTTTGGTGCCATTAATAGCATGCGCAATACTGGCTGATAATGCTTGGGTATTTGCTGAGTATGGCAATAAAATCAAGGGTACTAAAGCTAAAAGTGCTTTAGATAAACGCTTAGAGATTAAGAAATATAACTGCGATACAGTTGAATAGTTAAGAGTGAAAATAAACCTGGAGTCAAAAAAACTGACTAAAGTGTTTTTAAGAGGATTAAATACATAAAGTTGCCAGCGCTGGTGTCTGGTGTCTGGTGTCTATAATGATACTGCATAGCATCCCGCCTGTCAATTAATTTATTGTTTATTTCGCATTTTTATGCGAGCTTGCTCATAAATTAAGCTAAATCTATTTATTAATTTTATAATTATAACGTCTCAAAAAGAAATAACTACCTTTTAACCTAAAAAATTTGTAAAGAATAGTAAAAGTGTATTAGGTTTTTATTTGATAGGTATTTTTTTTGTGGTTTACTGGAAGAATCGCACCTAGATGTGGAGTGTAAGTTTGTTGTAATTGCAATGACCAAATTAGTGTTTTGATAATTCCGGATAATAAAAAGACTTGATAATAAAGTTAATAAGCTTAGCCGACAGCTTGCCAACTACTTTTTATGATCTAATAGTAGTTGTATACTGAACATATTCTGGTATTAATTTACGAACAAAATCATTGAATTGATGTTATCTCTTTCCCTTTTTCATTACATACCGGCACCCATACATCCCATTTGTCTTGATTAGGATCACGCGTTTTTTCACAATAAACCGCAATAACATATTTATGAGGAATATTACCGTCCATTAATTTAATTTTATCCCATTTAGCTCGTAAAGCTACGGCGCATTTAGTCACCACAGTTTTAGCATTCGGTTCAAGTGACTGCCAATTGGTTTGATGTTGCTGGTTATACTCACTAATAAATTGTTTAGCTTTATTATTGATATAAGCTAAGCCTTCAATTTCACCATCACCATAATGCTGTTCAACATAAGTTTTAATTTGAGTAAAAGATATTGCAGGAATAGCTAGCAATAAAAAAACAGATAGTATCTTAATGGAACTTTTTATCATAAATTTATATTCTCTTTATTTAGTATGATATCAATTATAAATAATCAACATATTAGATGTCATCATAGCATTATAAAAAGTATATGGAAATCAACATAAGTGACGTTGTAACAAAATATCCTATTAGGCAAATAACATAGTAAGTGCTATGCTTATAATCTGATTATTGAACTTGTGTTTGGCTATTTTATAAAGGTGCTTTTTATGACTCTCCCTTCGTTTTTGACTCTCTATAATGAACTTATTTCTACTCCAACTATCAGCAATGTCACCAATGAAAAATTAGATTATTCCAACCAACCGCTTATTGATAAATTAGCGACTTGGTTTACTGATTTAGGTTTTACGGTGGACATTCAACCGGTGCCTAATACTCGTCATAAATTTAATCTGCTCGCCACCTATTCCAATAGTCAAAATAAAACCAAAGGTGGATTATTACTAAGTGGCCATAGTGATACCGTTCCATTTGATGATGGCCAGTGGACTAAAGATCCCTTTAAGTTAACCGAAGAAAATAACAAATTATATGGGCTTGGTACCGCAGATATGAAAGGCTTTTTTGCTTTTATTTTAGATGCATTGCGGGATATTGATCTCAAAAAACTTACTAAACCTATTTATGTACTGGCCACCGCAGATGAAGAAACCTCAATGGCGGGCGCGTCATTTTTTGCTAAACAAACCCAACTGCAACCCGATTGTACTATTATTGGTGAACCAACATCATTAATTCCTATCCGAGCTCATAAAGGCTTTTTATCCAATTCAATTAAAGTCATTGGTAAGTCAGGTCATTCTAGCGATCCCGATAAAGGCATTAATGCGATTGAAATTATGCATTTAGTTATTGAGCGTTTATTAAAATTAAAACAGAAATTTAAAGAACAATACCATAATGATGGCTTTACTGTTCCCTACCCGACTTTGAATTTGGGTGTGATCCATGGTGGAGATGCAGCCAATCGTATTTGTGGGTGCTGTGAATTGGTAATTGATATTCGCGTATTGCCGGATAATGACGTAGATTCACTTTATAATGCCTTGTGTGAAGCTTTACAACCAGTCATGGATAAGTACCCTAATCGTATTTCCGTGGAATATGAAGTGGCACCAATCCCGGGGTATGAATGTAAAAAAGATCACCCCGCATTGCAGCATATTGAAAAGTTGGTTGGTCATACAGCGCAAACGGTAAATTACAGTACTGAAGCCCCTTATTTAAATCAAATAGCGCCAACCATTGTATTAGGGCCGGGTTCTATTGAGCAAGCACATCAACCAGATGAATTTATCTCGATGGACTTTTTAAAACCAACTAAAGTAACCATCGAACGCTTGATTAAAGATTTTTGTCTATAATCGAGAAACTCATGCGCCGACTTCGTCGGCGTATAAACATAAATTATAATAATTTGTCATCTTTGTGCTTATTTCCCCATTGGCAAAGCATATATAAAATAGGCACTAAAGATTTTCCTCGATCCAGTAACCCATATTCAACTTTTGGTGGAATTTGCGGGTACTCTTTTCTGAAAATCAATTTATCTTTTTCCATTTCTTTTAAAGTATTGCTTAACGTTTTAAAAGAAATATTTTTAATACTGCGTTTAAGTTCATTAAATCTCATTACTGGTTGATTTTCATTCAACCAATAAAGAATAATAATCTTGTATTTACCTCTAATCATCGAGAGAGTGTAATGAAATCCACTATTCTCAAAATGATCTACGGCACAATGATGATTTTCCATGTTTACACTCTCCCTAAAGATAGTACATAACGATAATTACCGTACTTTAAAAATAATTGTATCAATACTATTATGCTCTAATTATAAAGAACGATATAGAAAGAATCTTTACAATGAAACGCACATTAGTCATTGTCGCACATCCGCATTTGGCTTCTTCAAATGTTAACCGATGCTGGATTAATAAATTAAATCAATATAATGAACAAATCACCTTACATGATCTTTATTCACACTATCCTACTTTTAAAATAGACCCAAGTTTCGAACAAAGCTTAATAGAAAATCATCAAAATTTAGTTCTTCAATTTCCAATATATTGGTTTAATTGTCCACCATTATTAAAACAATGGTTAGATGAAGTTTTTACCTATGGTTGGGCTTATGGTACTGATGGTAATAAATTGAAAAATAAAAAAGTAGGATTAGCAGTTTCTGCAGGAAT
The DNA here is from genome assembly GCA_945271295.1 of uncultured Gilliamella sp. Classification (GTDB taxonomy): domain Bacteria; phylum Pseudomonadota; class Gammaproteobacteria; order Enterobacterales; family Orbaceae; genus Gilliamella. The sequence goes on from CALYPG010000035.1 coordinate 15,127, forward strand.
TAAAGAAAGTGATTATTCAAAAAATGGTCGTTATAAATTATCTCTTGAAGAAATATTAAAACCATTTGAATTAACGATGAATTACGTAAAAGCTGATTTTCAAAAAATATTCGCTGTTTATGGTGCGAATAATGAGCCAAATTACCAAGATAAAATTACGTTGAACGATATTAACCAAAGTGCTGATAATTATGTTGATTGGATGAAAAAATTAGGAATGTTGATATAAATTGCGTGTTTGAAACTTATTGAAATTTTTATTCCAAACGAACAAGTATCAAACACCATACTAAACATTTTACCCACTTGATTGGAATTTAGATGTTGAATTCAAATCGAGAAAAAATCAAACAGAATAGACTCCTGAATAATTTTTACAAATTTATATCATATAATACTCAAACAGACTCGAGTATAAAGTTGTTTAACAGACAGGAATAACCAGCAAATTCACTGATAATGACAATGTAATTTATTAAACTTGGAAAGTGGCTAAGTCATAAGCAATTTCAGTATTAGCAAATACAGTTTTCGCTTCATTCACTAATTTAGTGCTATCTTGTAAGCTATACCTAGGGCTGATATGCGTAATAATCAGCCGTTTAGCATGCGCCTGTTTAGCGATGGTAGCGGCTTGCACGGTAGTGGAGTGACCACGATCCAAAGCCGTATCTTGTAGAGCATTTTCTTGCGTGGCTTCATGAACCATAACATCAGTATCTTTAGCTAATTCAATTGAAGCCTGACAAGGAATAGTATCACCTAAAATAGCTAACTTGCGCCCTGGCTTAACCTTACCCAAATAATCAAGTCCATTAATTACGCGCCCATCATCGAGTGTCACCGCTTTACCTTGTTTAAGCTGGGCATACAGCGGGCCAATGTTGATATTATCTTGTTTTAATTTATCTATCATAAGGCTAGGAGGACGATCTTTTTCAATAATTCGATAACCAAAGCAAGGGACGCGGTGCTGTAACTGTTTGACTTCAATGCAAAATTGCTCATCTTCAAACACCATGCCATCTTGTTCGAGTTCAATAATATTAAGTGGATAGGTTAACCAAGAATAACTAACGCTCGTTACAGTTTCGATAAACTGTTTAATACCTTTGGGAGCAATTAAAGTTAACGCCGATTGGTTTTGCATTAATGATCGGCTAGTTAACACGCCAGGCAGACCAAACAGATGATCACCATGCAAGTGAGTTAAGCAGATCAATTCAAGTTTAGCCAGACTAAATTTGGCTTTTTGCATTTGCATTTGGGTGGCTTCACCACAATCAAAAAGCCATAATCGACCTCGTTCTTGAAGAAGATCTAAAATAATTGCACTAACATTGCGTTCAGCGGTTGGACAACCGGCGCTGGTACCAAGAAAAGTAAGATTCATGTCAAGCTAGACGTTTTTACGCTCAACGGTTTGTTCACCCCAAAATAATTTGTTGGCTTTGGTTTTAGAAAAAGCGAGTTGTAAGACTTCGTCACTCCCTTCTTGCCAAATTTGTTCAGCTAACGCTTCATCATGGTTGGCGACTTCAAAAATAGCTTCTGCAATTTCGATAGAAGTTTCACGAACATTAGCCCAAGATCGAATATCATGTATATCTTTTTTGGTAGAATTCATATTATTACTCCTCTATTTGCAAGATAACATGTAAAATAACCCTAAATTAGGCAAATTACAATAGGTCAACAACTTTATGTTAACTATTCTTTCCCCTGCAAAAACGCTTGATTATCAAAGCCCATTAATCACCCAACAACATACCCTACCGCAATTTATCAATGCGACTAAACAGCTAATTAAAGATTGTCAAAAATTGAGCGTCAACGACTTAACTAAATTAATGTCAATTAGCCAACAATTAGCCGAAATTAATTATGAGCGATTTCAAAATTGGCATGCTGATTTTAATCTCAGTAATGCCAGACAAGCAATTTTAGCCTTTAAAGGTGATGTTTACGAAGGTCTGCATGTTGAAGATTTTAACAAAAGTGATTTGCAATTTGCCCAGTTACATTTGCGAATTTTATCCGGTTTATATGGTGTTTTACGACCTCTTGATTTAATCCAACCCTACCGCTTAGAGATGGGCATTCGCTTGAAAAATGGTAATTATACAAATTTATATCAATTTTGGGGTGATCAATTAACTGAATACCTCAATGATGAACTAAGCCAATCAAGCAATCCAACTTTAATTAATTTAGCCTCCAATGAATATTTTAAGGCGATCAAAGCCAAACAATTAAAAGCTAAGATTATTCAACCCATTTTCTTGGATAAAAGTAAAGGTGAATACAAAGTCATCAGTTTTTATGCCAAAAAAGCCCGTGGGCTGATGAGTCGCTTCATCATAAAAAATAGCATTAATAATAGTCATGATATTAAAAGTTTTAATTTGGAAGGCTATCAATTTGATCAACAACGTTCGACTGAATTAGAATGGTACTTCATTCGCAATCATGAATAGAATACTACATATTAAGATGGAATTAGAATTGCATGTCGTGGTATTATTAAGTTCAATATCAATTGCCATCAACTATTAGATGATGGCAAGACAGTTTGCCGTATTACAAGGACCGATTGCAGCGAGTTTACTTATCTCAACTGCATTATCATCAATAACTACACCATTAATTTTATCGATTATGATGCAGTTACCGTTTACTTTATCCTAATCTTTACTGATTTAAACGGTTGCGTTTAAATCGGTAATGTAGCATTAAAGCAGCAACAATAACCGCACTGCCTAACAAAAATCGCAACCAATCAATAGATTGATGCCAAAACACCACATTAACTAAAATTCCAGTGGGAATAACTACATTATTCATAATAGCCAACGTTCCAGAATCGACTTTCGTGGCCCCATAATTCCATAAAAAATAGCATAAGCCAGAGGCTACAATACCAAGCCAAACAATAATTAACCACTGTACATTGGTGGTTGGCAATTTTTGTGAGTTGCCAAATAACATCCACCCTATTGTGGCGACAATTACCGCACCTAAATAAACCCAAGCAAAAGCCTGATGTTGTGGTAATGGGTAAATTTCCATGATCCGTTTATAACCTACTTGCCCCAAGGCAAATACCATATTGGCACCCTGAATCAATAAAAAGCCAATCATAAAATCGGTACTTATATGATCGTAACGAATAATGGCAGCACCAATCACAGCAATAATAGCAGTAAAAAGATAACTAAGCCTTAACGGATGGCATTGCAATAAATCATAAATAACTGTCACATAAATTGGTGTGGTAATAGTAAATAATAGTACCTCAGGAACAGAGATATATTGAAAAGAGTTATAGTAAAAAAAGTACATAATACCTAGCTGACAAGCCCCTACCCCCATCAACAATGACATTTGTTTAATTTGTATATGTTTAATCCGTAAAAATGGAATAAAAGTAATAAATGCCAAAAATACCCGCATGACTACCGCAAACCATGTATCTACTTGCCCACTTAAATAAACAGCAATAAAACTAAATGAAAAAGACCAAACAATAGTCACAAAAATAAGATAAAGCATAGTTAAATAATATAAGGTTATGTATTTTGAGGAAGATGATGGTATCAATTACCTTCTTTATTGTAAATAAAGTATCATTACAAATTGAGATTACCTGATGATCGATAAAATCAAATATAGGTTCAATAACCTCTGCTATACGTTTATGATAACCAGTAACAAAATACTCATTGTTATAAAACTTATGATGTAGAAAAAATATATTCAGATTTTAATTTTACCCTTAATCAATATATTAAATATTTCTAACTTATCGCCTTATCTCAGTGAAATTTCGATACCGATTTTTAGCTAAATAAAAGAGTTTAATATTCTCGATTTTAAATAAATAACTTTGAAATGTTGTAGCTATTCAAAAATACCGTAATTATTAATTAAAGCTATGTTCTATTAACATCAAATCTTTTTATGGTCAATATAGATTCATATTTCATGGGTTTAACGGAAAATAAAAATCTCATTGCAGAAAAATGAATACTATTTCGTGAGTGAGCGGGAAATTAATTTACACACAAAGTTACAATTGATGTTATTGATTGAAAAAACGCATATATAACAATGAATTATCCATTTACAGCGAGTTAATTTACCCACGGATTAGTCAACTTCACCAAAGAATCACATTTTAAAGCACCTAAATAACAAATTATTGTTTTAATTCAATGTTAAATTTAGCCATAATGTTTTCTACTATGAATTTTATCTATATCATAGAAAAAGCAATTGCCACTTTTGGGTGACAATTAATTTAAAGTTGGTATTTTATTCAGGAAAGTATAAAGATTATATATCTACTGAAAAAATTAACAGTTTTAAGCTTAAGCAAACACTATAATGGGTAATTAGTTTTTTAAAAAAAATTTTCATCTTTCAATAAAGAAGAATTATGGGGCAAATAGTGGAACAAGAAAAAATATATCAAATTGCCAACAAATATAACTTCAACATTTTAGATTTTTATGATTGTCCCAGTTTTTATGGGAGTTGGTCTATAAAATTAACTAATGAAAAGTATGATTGTTTTATTAGGTTTGAAGGACGTGATGGTTACATAATAATGAATGGTCTTAAAAAAACGGAAAAAGAATTATTTGAAAAAAATCTGGATATTAGAGAAATAAATAAAAAAGGAATTAATGAACTAACATTATGCGATACGTGGTTGCATGAAATGTGTTGTAGTAAATAATAAAATATAAAACAGAGCAAATAAAAATGATTCAAAATCAACTATATAATTATGCAGCTGCATTACAATTTGAAGTTATCAGTTTTAACGACTCCTCTTACCCTTATGCAAGCTGGAAAATAAATTTGCAGAAAAAGGGAAACTATTATGAAATAAAATTTGATGGAAAACTAAATAAGATGTTTTTCAAATCTAAAAAAATATCCAACAACAAAGCATTATTAAATTTATCAATTTCTGACATAGAATTAAAATTGTTAGGAATAAACCAATTAGAACAATATAAATTATGGTTACAATCCAACTAATAAAAAAGATAAAGGTATTAGAATACTAATAACAAACTGATCCTCGTTGCAGAATATATATATAATATATTAGCTACCAAACAAACGATGAAAAAATATAGATCAAATTGTAACTCAAGCTGTTATAGCAATATTTAACATATTATCAAGGGAATTTTATGCGTAATATTATTAAAATTTTCGAAGAACTTTACAATTATAGTCTTTACAAAATAAATGATAATTATGTTATTACGATTGAGTTTTATGAACAAATTATAGACTTTAATCTAAGTTTTTTCTGACAGAAAATGAAATTGAATATATACACGACAAACAGTTCATAAAAAAGCAAGTAAGTTTAATAAGAAAAGATAAAAAATCATATATGATTAGGTGTAGTAGCTCAAACCTGATCTGACAGTTATCAGTTTTTCATAGGTGCCTGTCAGGTTAAATTTGGTTCAGATTTTTTTCTTCCCAGAGTAGTTTTCCATCAAGTAATGTTGCCATTGGTGTTCGACCACAGCACATTTTTCCTTGATGAGTTCGTTCATTATTGTAATAATGCAACCAGTTGTCCAGATCTGTTTGTA
>CALYPG010000036.1 GCA_945271295.1 uncultured Gilliamella sp.
CCGGTACATGATAGTAAACACTGCGAAGTGTCAGAGGCAGATATGGTATTTGGTGAAATTCCTGCTGAGAATGAAAAACCGAATCCATTTGCAATTTTAGATAGTTTAAAGAATAAGGGGTAAGTCCATGGCTGTTCAACAGAATCGTAAAACTCGTGCAAAACGTGGTATGCGTCGTTCTCATGATGCATTAACTGCTGCTAATATCTCAGTTGATGAATCAGGCAAAACACATTTACGTCATCACGTAACCGCTGATGGTTATTATCGTGGTCGTAAAGTGATTTCTAAATAATTAGAAATCCTCAGGTGACATTTTGGATAATCTAACCATTGCGTTAGATGCTATGAGCGGGGACTTCGGTCCTCGTATTGTTGTTCCTGCTGCAATACAAGCATTAAGTCGTTATCCAAATCTTTCTTTTTTTCTGGTGGGCGATCCAACGGAAATTGGGTTTTTTTTGTCCAAAGAAAATAATCAACTTGTTACTCAATATCAAAATAATGATCGATTAATTATAATTGAATCAACATCTATTATTACTAATGATATGAAACCTGCTTATGCAATTCGGCATAGCCAAGGTTCGTCAATGAAAATGGCACTTGAACTGGTTAAAGACAATAAAGCTCAAGCATGTGTAAGTGCAGGCAATACTGGAGCGTTAATGGGATTGTCAAAATTATTATTGCAGTCTTTAACCGGCATTGATCGTCCAGCATTAGTGGCAACTTTACCAGCATTAAATAATCAAAATACGGTGGTGCTTGATTTAGGCGCTAACGCTGAATGTGATAGTGATATGCTGGTGCAATTTGCAATAATGGGGGGAATCTTGGCCAAGTCGGTACTTCAGATTGCTCATCCTCGTATTGCTTTGCTCAATATTGGTGAAGAAGATGTCAAAGGCTTAGATAAAATTCGGGAAGCAGCTTCGATTTTAAAATCCAATGATCAAATTAATTTTATCGGTTATTTAGAAGGTAATGAACTGTTAACGGGTAAAACAGATGTATTAGTCTGTGATGGTTTTGTTGGTAATGTAACCTTAAAAACTGTAGAAGGTTTAATTAAAATTTTTATGTCATCAATTAAATTATCACTAGGGAAAAATTCGTTATTTATGAAATTGTTGAGTAAGTGGTTACAAAGAAAGATCGCAAAAAATTTTGGTTATTTAGATCCCGGACGATATAATGGAGCTTGTTTACTTGGACTTCGAAGTATTGTGATTAAAAGTCATGGTAGTGCCAATCAAAAATCCTTTTTTGCAGCAATAGAACAAGCTATTTTGGCTATACAAATGAATATACCAGAGAAGATTGCTAGCAGTCTTTCTTCCGCACTATCTAAGAGCGAATAAATAGATGTATACAAAGATATTAGGAACAGGAAGTTATCTTCCCGAACAAATTAGAACCAATGCTGATTTAGAAAAAATGGTTGATACTAGTGATGAATGGATTACAACACGTACAGGCATTAAGGAAAGGCGTATTGCAGCGCCTGATGAAACTGTAACTAGTATGGCTTACGCCGCAGCAATTAATGCTATTGAAATGGCTAATATTGATAAGAATGAAATTGGTTTAATTATTGTTGCAACTGCGACTTCAGTTAATGCGTTTCCAAGTTCTGCCACCGAATTGCAAGCCAAATTAGGCATTGCTGATTTGATTGCATTTGATGTAGCAGCTGCTTGCTCAGGATTTGTTTATGCACTAGATATTGCCGATAAATATATCAAAAGTGGTGCGATAAAATACGCCTTAGTTGTTGGTTCAGACATGCTAACTCGAGGGATTGATCCAAATGATCGCGGTACGATTATTATTTTTGGTGATGGTGCAGGAGCAGTTGTGGTTGGAGCATCTGATGAACCAGGTATTATTGCTTCCCATCTGCATGCAGATGGTCGCTATAGTGAATTATTAAAATACCCATACTTAGATCGTCGTGATATCACTAATCCTGTTTATATGACAATGCACGGAAATGAAGTGTTTAAAGTTGCCGTTAAGGAACTTTCAAATTTAGTGGATGAGCTTTTAACGGAAAATGCTTTCAATAAAGCTGATTTGGACTGGTTAGTCCCCCATCAAGCTAATTTAAGAATTATTGCTGCAACAGCTAAACGTTTAGATATGGATATGAGCAAGGTTATTGTTACATTAGATAAACAAGGTAATACTTCGGCGGCTTCAGTTCCATGTGCACTAGATGTCGGCGTCCGAGATGGGCGCATTAAACGAGGCCAATTAATCTTATTAGAGGCCTTTGGTGGTGGATTTGTTTGGGGATCTGCCCTAATTAGATTTTAATAATAAGATGTATTTTAAATGATCAAGGATTTAATGATGACCAAATTTGCAATGGTATTTCCGGGACAAGGCTCACAAGCTGTCGGTATGTTAAAAGATTTAGCCGATAATTATCCTATTGTAAAATCAACGTTTGATGAAGCCTCTGAAGTATTGAACTATGATTTATGGGCTTTAGTACAACAAGGTCCAGCAGAAGAATTAAATAAAACCTGGCAAACACAACCAGCACTACTTGCTTCCTCGGTTGCTATTTTTAGAGTTTGGCAAAGTTTGCATGGTAGCCAGCCAGAATTTATGGCTGGTCATAGCTTGGGCGAATACTCGGCTTTAGTTTGTGCAGGAGTTATTGATTTTAAAGATGCGATTAAATTAGTTGAACTTCGTGGAAAGTTAATGCAAGAAGCAGTACCAACTGGAACGGGTGCAATGTATGCCATTATTGGACTCGATAATGAGTTAATAAGCAAAGCCTGTGAACAAGCAGCACAAGGTCAAGTGGTTGCGCCTGTTAATTTTAATTCACCAGGGCAAGTTGTTATTGCTGGTAATAAAGAAGCGGTTGAGCGTGCTGGATCGTTATGTAAAGAAGCTGGTGCAAAACGAGCGCTCCCCCTTGCTGTGAGTGTTCCATCTCATTGTGCATTAATGAAACCAGCGGCAGATAAATTAGCTACCACTTTAAAAAGTATCGAGTTTAGTGTGCCAAAATTTGCTGTCATCAACAATGTTAATGTGAAAGTGGAAACGTCTGCTGAAAATATAAAAGCGGCTTTAATTGCTCAATTATATAGTCCTGTTCGTTGGACTGAAACAGTAGAGCAGATGGCAAAACAAGGTGTGACTCTTTTAGTTGAAATGGGACCAGGTAAAGTGTTAACTGGATTAACTAAACGTATTGTTGATTCACTTTCTGGCTGTGCTGTTAATGATAAAGCTTCATTAGATATTGCATTAGAAAATACTAAGTAAAAAATAGAAAGAGGTAGTTATGAATCTATCAGGAAAAATTGCTTTAGTGACTGGCGCAAGTCGCGGTATTGGTAAAGCAATTGCAGAAAAGCTGGTTGCTTGTGGTGCTACTGTGATTGGTACAGCAACAACCGAAAAAGGCGCAGATGCTATCAGCCAATATTTAGGTACAAAAGGTAAAGGTTTAACCTTAAATGTAACAGATGAAGCATCTATTGAGTCTGTAATTGGCGCTATTAAAGCAGAATTTGGTGATATTGATATTTTGGTTAATAATGCCGGTATTACTCGTGATAACTTATTAATGAGAATGAAAGAAGATGAGTGGCAAGATATTCTAGATACCAATTTAACTTCGGTATTCCGTTTGTCCAAAGCATTAATGCGCACCATGATGAAAAAACGTTATGGTCGAATTGTCACAATTGGTTCAGTTGTTGGTACAATGGGAAATGCTGGACAAGCAAATTATGCTGCAGCAAAAGCTGGATTAATTGGTTTTAGTAAATCACTAGCACGAGAAGTCGCATCACGTGGTATTACGGTTAATATTGTTGCACCTGGTTTTATTGCAACCGATATGACGCATGCACTAACAGAAGAACAAAAAGCATTAACATTGGCACAAGTTCCCGCTGGTCGGTTAGGTAAGCCCTCAGAAATTGCTAATGCTGTTGCTTTTCTTGCTTCCGACGAGGCATCTTACATTACTGGTGAAACATTACATGTCAATGGTGGCATGTATATGGTGTAATTAATTAGAATAGTGTAAAATAAACTAATATTTTAGTGATTTTGTATAAAAAATAAGCAATTGGGTTGAAAAATAGTTTGCATCTTTTTCAACATTTTATAAACTTACATTAACAGCCACTTTCGGCAATTTTTATAGGAAAAAAAAGAGTATGAGCACTATTGAAGAGCGAGTTAAGAAAATTATTGTTGAGCAACTTGGTGTGAAAGAAGAACAAGTTAAAAATGAATCTTCTTTCGTTGAAGATCTTGGCGCTGACTCTCTAGATACAGTTGAACTAGTTATGGCTTTAGAAGAAGAATTTGATACTGAAATTCCAGATGAAGAAGCTGAAAAAATTACAACTGTACAATCAGCAATTGATTATATTACTGCAAATCAATAAGGTTAGCAGCGTTTTCACAATAGGCGGTCAGATGATCGCCTAGTTTGTATTTATATTTTTTTCAAAAAAATAAATATGATACAAATCTAAAGAAAATGTATAGAAGATAAGATTTTCATTGAATCAAATTTCATTTCAATCCTTTTCTGGAGGACAATGTGTCTAAACGCAGAGTTGTTGTTACTGGAATGGGCATGATATCTCCAGTCGGCAATACAGTTGAATCCACCTGGCAAGCATTATTAGCAGGTCAAAGTGGAGTTGAACTCATAGAACACTTTGATACAGCCCCTTTCGCTACCCGCTTCGCAGCAATGGTTAAAAATTTTAATAGCGAAGATTATAATATTACTCGTAAAGATGCACGTAAAATGGATTACTTTATCCAATATGGTATCGCTGCGGGCATACAAGCAATGCAAGATGCTGGTATTGATATTAATGAGGAAAATGCAGAACGTATTGGTTGTGCTATTGGTTCAGGTATTGGTGGATTAGGCTTAATTGAGGAAAACCATAGTGCATTAGTTAATGGCGGACCTCGTAAAATCAGTCCTTTTTTTGTACCTTCGACTATTGTTAATATGATAGCAGGTCATTTGTCTATTATTTATGGCTTAAAAGGACCAAGTATAACGATTGCAACTGCCTGTTCATCAGGTGTGCATAATATTGGTCATGCAGCGCGCATCATCGCTTATGGTGACGCAGATGCTATGTTAGCTGGTGGTGGCGAAAAGGCTAGTACTCCTCTTGGTATTGGTGGCTTTGGTGCTGCTCGTGCATTATCAACTAATAATGAAAACCCTAAAGGAGCAAGTCGCCCATGGGATAAAGATCGTGATGGTTTTGTCCTGGGTGATGGTGCGGGAATTTTATTTTTAGAAGAGTATGAACATGCCAAAAAACGTGGCGCTAAAATCTATGCAGAAGTTGTTGGTTTTGGCATGAGTGCGGATGCCTATCATATGACTTCACCTCCAGAAGATGGTAGTGGAGCTGCACTAGCAATGAAATGTGCAATCCGTGATGCAGGAATAACACCTGAGCAAGTAGGTTATATTAATGCACATGGTACATCAACACCAGCAGGTGATAAAGCTGAAACACAAGCTGTAAAAAGTATTTTCAAAGAGAATTCTCACAAAGTGTTAGTTAGTTCCACTAAATCAATGATTGGTCATTTACTAGGAGCTGCTGGGGCTGTTGAATCAATTTTTACAGTTCTTGCCCTGCGCGATCAAGCAGTACCGCCAACAATAAATCTCGATAATCCTGATGAAGGATGTGATTTAGATTATGTACCACATACTGCCCGTCAAGTTAAGAATTTAGAATATGCTTTATGTAATTCTTTCGGTTTTGGTGGAACAAACGGTTCAGTATTGTTCAAAAAAATCTAATTTAATTTGTTTTCCCATTACTAATGCGTGATGGGAAAAATCCTACCTTTATTAATTTTTTAATAACAGCTAATCCTTGTTAAATAAAAATGTGGGTTATACCACATTTTTGTAACAACTTATTAGATTAATTGAAAATAAAAGCGTATGTTGTGGTTATTTACATTACTAATGTATCTATCACTATTGGTTGAAGATGAGGTTATATCTATAAACGAATTTTTATTTTTACATTTTAGGAGCTGTTATTATGATTACTACTGCACTTTTTCCTAACCGCTATATTCAAGGTTTTAATGCAATTGAAAATTGTTTGGGTCAAGAATTAGCAAGGCTTGGGAAAAAAGCACTACTGCTCGAAAGCCCATCAGCACATAAAAATTTATCTAGCGTAATTGAAAAGTCTTTAGCAGGAAATATTGGATTTGCAATTGATGTTTTCAATCGAGAATGTAGTGATGAAGAGATCGCAAGAATCATTACATTGGTTAAAGCAGAACATATTGACGTAATAGTTGGTATTGGAGGTGGTAAAGCTATTGATACAGCTAAAGCAGTTGCTGCAGAACTAAATTACCCTTGTGTAGTTGTACCAACTCTTGCCTCAACTGATGCACCATGTAGTGCTTTATCTGTTATTTATACACCAACTGGTGAGTTTAAACGCTATTTTGTATTGCCACGCAATCCTGATTTGGTGTTAGTTGATTCAAATGTCATTGCTAAAGCACCAGCACGATTTTTAGTTGCAGGAATGGGAGATGCTTTAGCCACATGGTTTGAAGCAGAAGATTGTCGTCAATCTAAAGCCGGGAATATGACCGGACGTCCAGGTCCGATTTCAGCATTTGCCTTAGCTGAATTTTGTTTTGATGTATTACTGAAATATGGTGTACAAGCAAAAAATGCTTGTGAACAAAAGATAGTAACACCAGCATTAGAACATGTAATTGAAGCAAATACCTTGCTTTCTGGACTGGGATTTGAAAGTGGGGGATTATCTGCTGCTCATTCAATTCATAATGGCTTTACTGCATTAGAAGCTACACATGATTATTGGCATGGTGAAAAAGTTGCAATAGGAACTTTGGCGATGTTAATGTTAATTGATAGTGACCCAAATATGATTGAAACAGTTTATGCATTTTGTGAATCAGTTGGTTTACCAACAACACTTGCTGAAATTGGTTTAACAAATGTTAGTGATGAAGATTTGATGAAAGTGGCTATATTAGCTTGTGCAGAAAGTGAATCTATTCATAATTCCTTAGCAGAAATCAATCCAAATACAGTATTTGCCGCAATAAAAGCTGCAAATGCAGAAGGGCTACGTCGTAAAAAATTATAAAAATTCATTTATATCAATGAAAAACAACTGTAACTTGTTTTAGTGCAATTAAACTCTCGTTTACCTATGCAACGAGAGTTTTTATTATTACCTTATATTTCTGATTTTTCTCTGCTTAAAGAGAATAAGAATATTCATACTGCTTGTGTTATAATCCTGCCATGATTTTTATTGCGAAATAACTATTGAGAATTATGGCAGATCCTAAATTTATTCATCTTCATTTGCATAGTGACTTTTCAATGATTGATGGAATTGCAAAAGTTAATACATTAGTGAATGAGGTGAGCAAATTGCAGATGCCTGCTTTTGCAATCACTGATTTCAGTAATCTTTGTGGACTGGTAAAATTCTATGGTTCGGCAATGTCCAAAGGAATTAAACCGATCATTGGTGTCGATTTAGCCATTAGAAGTACCCATTTACCAGATGATATCTACCATTTGACAATTTTAGCTACTAATAATGAAGGTTATCAAAATCTTACTTTGTTAATATCGAAAGCTTATCAGCGAGGGTATATTGGGGATTTGCCAGTTGTTGATCTTGAGTGGTTAATTGAACACTGTAAAGGATTAATTATATTAGCTGGACGGGATAGCGATATAGGTATTGGTATTATCCGAAATAATCAAACAATAATTGATCATGCGATACAATTTTATCTTGATAATTTTGCAGATCATTTCTATTTTGAATTAGTACGTACTAAACGGCTTAACGAAGAGTTATTTATCCATAATGCAGTAAAACTAGCTGAACAATATATGTTGCCAGTTGTTGCGACAAATGATGTTCGTTTTTTAAATTCTTCAGATTTTGAAGCCCATGAAATTCGAGTTGCAATTCATGATGGTAATACACTAGAAGATCCCAATAGGCCTAAAAATTATTCACCAGAACAATATTTACGCACCGAACAAGAAATGTGTGAGCTATTTTCTGATATTCCAGAAGCATTGGAAAATAGTGTTGAAATCGCAAAACGATGTAATGTCACCATTCGATTAGGCGAATATTTTTTACCGAAGTTTCCAACCGGTGATATGTCAACTGAAGATTTTTTAGTACATAAATCTCGCCAAGGATTGGAAGAACGTCTCGAATTTCTTTTTCCTGATCCTGAAATTAGAAAACAAAGACGACCTGAGTATGATGAACGTTTAGAAACAGAATTGACAGTAATTAATCAAATGGGCTTCCCAGGTTATTTTCTGATTGTTATGGAATTCATACAATGGTCAAAGGATAATGATATTCCTGTCGGACCAGGGCGAGGTTCTGGGGCAGGTTCATTAGTTGCCTATTCTTTAAAAATAACCGATTTAGACCCTTTAGCATTTGATCTACTTTTTGAACGTTTTTTAAATCCTGAACGTGTTTCAATGCCTGACTTTGATGTCGATTTTTGTATGGAAAAGCGCGATCTAGTTATTGATCATGTCGCAGAAATGTATGGTCGAGATGCAGTCTCACAAATTATTACCTTTGGTACGATGGCCGCTAAAGCTGTAATTCGAGACGTAGGCAGAGTACTTGGGCATCCATATGGGTTTGTGGATCGTATTTCAAAATTGATCCCTTTAGATCCAGGCATGACTCTGGCAAAAGCTTTTGAAGTAGAGCCACAACTTCAAGAATTATATGATAATAATGAAGAAATAAAATCTTTAATTGATATTGCAAGGCAATTAGAAGGTGTAACTCGCAATGCCGGTAAACATGCCGGTGGAGTAGTGATTTCACCAACTAAAATCACCGATTTTTCACCTATTTATTGTGATCCTGAAGGAAATTATCCCGTCACTCAATTTGATAAGAATGATGTGGAATATGCAGGTTTAGTTAAATTCGACTTTTTAGGACTTAGAACATTAACCATTATTGATTGGGCAATCAAAATGATTAATGAACGCCAAGTTAGAGAAGGCAAACCAAAGATTAATATTGCCCATATTCCACTTAATGACGAAAAATCCTTTGAATTATTATTAAAGGCGGAAACGACTGCGGTATTCCAACTCGAATCGCGGGGTATGAAAGATTTAATTAGGCGTTTAAAACCCGATTGTTTTGAAGATATGATTGCTTTAGTGGCACTATTCCGTCCAGGTCCATTACAATCTGGGATGGTAGATAATTTTATCGACCGTAAACATGGTCGAGAAGAGGTTTCATATCCTGACATTAATCATCAACATGAATCCTTAAAGCCTATTTTAGAACCTACTTATGGTATTATTTTATATCAAGAACAGGTTATGCAAATTGCACAAACTTTATCAGGTTACACTTTAGGTGGAGCTGATTTACTTCGGCGTGCAATGGGTAAGAAAAAACCTGAAGAAATGGCAAAACAACGTTCAGTATTTAAAGAGGGTGCCGAAAAACAAGGTGTGGATGGAGAACTTTCCATGCGCATATTTGATTTGGTAGAAAAATTTGCTGGTTATGGATTTAATAAATCACATTCAGCTGCTTATGCGCTAGTTTCTTATCAAACTTTATGGTTAAAAACACACTATCCAGCGGAGTTTATGGCGGCAGTTATGACTGCTGATATGGATAATACTGATAAGATTGTTGGTTTAGTAGATGAATGTTTACGCATGGGATTAAAAGTCAATCCACCAGATATAAATAGTGGGCTTTATCATTTCCACGTTAATGAGAAAGGGGAAATTGTTTATGGTATTGGAGCCATAAAAGGGGTTGGTGAAGGTCCTATAGAGGCAATTGTTGAAGCACGTAATAGTGGAGGCTATTTTAAAAATATTTTTGAACTTTGTGCCCGTACTGATATGAAAAAAATTAATCGACGAGTACTCGAAAAACTTACCATGGCTGGTGCGTTTGACAAATTAGGACCTCATAGGGCGGCGATATTACATAGTATTAATGATGCCATGCAAGCAGCTGAACAATATGCTAAAGCCCAAGATATTGGACAAGAAGATATGTTTGGGGTATTAGCCGAAGAGCCAGAACAAGTTGAACATGCATATGCAGCTGTTCCTGAGTTACCCGAACAAGTTTTACTTGATGGAGAACGTGAAGCATTAGGGCTTTATTTAACAGGCCATCCCGTTACGCAATATTTAAAAGAGTTGAATCGATATGCCGGAGGTTTAAGAATTAGTGAAGCGTCGCCCACCGGTTGGGGAAAAATGATAACTCTTGCTGGTATTGTGGTTGATGCTAGAGTAAGGATCACTAAAAAAGGGAATAGAATCGGTTTATTTACTTTAGATGATCGATCTGGTCGTATGGATGCTATGCTTTTCACTGATTCATTAGAAAAATTTGAGCATTTGTTAGTAAAAGATAAAATTTTGATAGTGACCGGTCAAGTTAGTAATGATGATTTTAATGGTGGGCTCAAGATGTCAGTCCGTGAGATTGTCGATTTAAAAGATGCTCGAGCTAAGTATGTAAAAGGATTGGCTATTACTTTAACTGAAAATGAAGCAAATCGTACAATGTTGCAACGTTTACAGCAGATTTTTGAACCATATCGGCAGGGTAGCATACTTGTTAATTTATATTATCACCGTGATGATTCAGTAGTTCGACTGCAATTTGGTACTACATGGCGAATTGTACCTGAAGATGCACTTATTATTGAATTAAAAACATTATTAGGCAATGATAGAGTTGAATTTGAGTTTGAATAAATGATAATGTAATTTCCATTGATAGCAACATGAACTATAGAAAAACTTGTGTGACAAGAAATCGATTTTTTAATTATAGGAATTAATTAGAAATAATTATTGATGACTTCAATGAGTATTACATAGTAGAATTGGCTTAATTTTAATTTAAGAAATAGTCAGTATACTGAATTTAATAATGTATTTATAGAAAATACAAAATAAGACAAGAGGCAATCATAATAGTTATGAACAATTTTTTGGAATTTGAAAAGCCGATCGCGGAATTAGAAGCAAAGATTAATTCCTTAAAGAATATTGATTCACAACAAGTTGAATTAGATATCAATTTAGATAAAGAAATTAAACAATTAAATAAAAAAAGTAATGAGTTAACCAAAAAAATATTTAACAATTTATCTCCTTGGGATATTGCGCAATTAGCTAGACATCCAAACCGACCTTACACCATAGATTATATTAATGGAATTTTTACTGATTTTGATGAATTAGCAGGTGATCGAGCCTATGCTGATGATAAAGCAATTGTTGGTGGCATCGCTCGTATAGATGAGCGTCCGGTAATGGTTATTGGTCACCAAAAAGGTCGTGAAACAAAACAAAAAATTTATCGTAATTTTGGTATGCCAGCTCCAGAGGGTTACCGTAAGGCTTTGCGATTAATGCAACTAGCAGAGCGTTTTAAATTACCAATTATTACATTTATTGATACTCCAGGAGCCTATCCAGGCATAGGCGCAGAAGAACGAGGGCAATCTGAAGCAATTGCACGTAATTTGCGTGAAATGTCACGTCTAAAAGTACCAACTATTTGCACCGTTATTGGTGAAGGCGGATCCGGTGGAGCGCTCGCTATTGGCGTTTCTGATAAAGTAAATATGCTTCAATATAGTACTTACTCTGTTATATCACCTGAAGGTTGTGCTTCAATTTTATGGAAAAGCGCTGATAAGGCACCTATTGCTGCTGAAGCAATGAATATGACAGCAGATAAATTGTTAAAATTAAAGCTTATTGATTCAGTCGTACCGGAACCACTTGGTGGTGCACATCGTAATTATGAAGCTGTTTCTATATCACTTAAAAAACAGTTGATTAATGATCTTGATGAACTTGAAAATATGGATTTATCGGTACTGCTTGAAAGAAGATTTCAACGTTTAATGAATTATGGATATGTAAGATAAACTTGGTTTGGAATAAAATTATGGAAAAAGCGAAAGGCTTACAACGCTTAATAAATGCAACCAAATATTCTATAAAAGGTTTTAAATCAGCTATTCAATACGAAACTGCTTTTCGCCAAGAATTGATTTCACTAATTGTTGCTTATATAACTGTTATGTTAATCGATTTTACAATCTATGAACGTATTTTATTACTTGGTTCTATTGGTGTAGTGATGATTGTTGAACTAATTAATAGTGCGATTGAGTGTGTTGTAGATCGAATTGGTAGCGAGCGACATGAGTTATCAGGTCGCGCCAAAGATTATGGTTCTGCGGCAGTTTGCTTATCACTATTACTTACGGTTATTTTGTGGATTTATCTATTTTCTTGTCACTTTTTCCCATAATTTAAGTAAACTATTATTAATTTTTTCCGATAAGTCTTTTTTAATTATTGTTAGCTGCATGTTGAAAATGCGAGGTTATCCTCGCATTTGAACTAATAAATCTATTCTGATACTAACTGTTTAATGGTGAAACTTCCAGTTTTTTCGGTATCTAAAATCTGTTTTAACCATGGCATAATGGTTTGCATTTGTTCATGTAATTTCCAAGGTGGATTAATAACTATCATACCTGATGCTGTCATCCCTTTTTGGTTATTATCTGGTTTTAGTGCTAACTCAAATTGAGAAATTCGTTTAATACCCAATTTTATAATATCATCAATCATTCTTTGGGTTGTGGTACGCGAAACGACAGGATACCAGATTAAATAAATACCAGTTGCAAAACGTTTGTATGCTTCAAATAAAGCAGATGGAATTTTATAATAATCATTTTTGATCTCATAAGATGGATCAATTAATATAATTCCACGACGTGTTACTGGTGGTAGTTTTGATTTTAATTGTATAAAACCATCTTCACGTAAAACTTTGGCACGTTTATCTTTGTTGAATTCTTGCCGTAATAATGGGTAATCTGTAGGGTGTAATTCAGTGAGGTTAAGTTTATCTTGTTCACGTAATAGCTGTTTGGCAATTAATGGTGAGCCAGGATAATATTTTAATGTTTGATAAGGATTATAACGTTTTAAAATAGAAATATAGGTATTGAGTAAATCAGGGGTATTGGGTTGTTGCCAGATTAAGTTAACGCCTGATAAGTATTCTCCAGTTTTTTCTGCATGTTCACTTTGTAATAAATATCGTCCAGCACCAGAATGAGTATCTAAATATAAAAAAGGTTTATCTTTTTCTTTTAATGCTTCAATGCAAAGTGTTAATACCACATGTTTTAATACATCTGCGTGATTACCTGCGTGATAACTATGACGATAACTTAACATTATGAGTTTAACCTTTTCTGTTCATTTTTTTGCATATAAAAAGTAGTTAAAGCTAAACTAAGCAAACAAGGTATTTCCATTAATTCTTCAATGAGATCTTTTCGTTCTCTGGTTAGGACTAAAAATTGATGACCGATTCTGTGGTGTTCAGCAATATCGGCTATGCCTAAAAATAAAAAAGCTAATACGATATGCCAAACTGGAATGTTTTCGAATTTAAAACGCCTAACTATTTCGCGGCGGATAGATGGAAAAAAAATACTAAGAATAGGGATGGCGATTAAAATACTAGCAATAATTTTATAATAGAAGCGTGGCACATCAGGAAAAAAATCTCGTCCCCAACTAATTCCTCGACCAAAAAGCATAAACCACCAAAATATTGTCCAAATCCAAAATTTATATAATTCAGAATTATTCGTTACATGTTTAGCATAATAATAAGTATAGCAACACATAAATAATAAAAAAAGCGACTGAGAATGCTCTATCAATGTAACTGTTAATCCACCATATAATGGTAGAAAAAAATTGCCTATAACATAAAGTAATACACCAAGAATAACAATAAATACAGAACTTTTGTAGAAATGGAAATCTAATTTACACATACAATATCTTAATATTAAATAGAATTTTTAAGTTTAAGTATAGTACCGCATTTACGGCATAAATACTCAGTTTTATTGTGCTCAATTTTATTATGTCTTATTTTGGTTAAATGATGTTCTTGACATTGACAATAATAAACAAAACTATCATGTGATTTCACCTCGAAATTATGCGTAGTTTTAGGTATTTTGCCTAATACTTGTGACATTATATATTGCCACTCTTTACCATGCGGTTTGACTTTTCCAAATTTTTTGAAAACAATCAGGTGAGCCAATTCATGAGGTACTACTTCTTCAATAAAGATTTTGCCATTTTCATAAAGCATGGTTGAATTGATTTGTATTTCCCAGCGAGTTAAAAAAGCACTACCAGCAACACTTCCTTTTGCTCTGTAGATGATTTTCGGTTCAATGTATTGTGTTTGTAGAAGTTTATTAGCTTGCGCTAAATGTGTTCTTAAGCAAGCCATTACATGATTATGTAAATAAATAGGTATTCGTTTATAAACCTGCTGCATCACGTAACATTTCTGCTTTATCTAATTGTTCCCAAGGGAAAATATCTCGACCAAAGTGACCATAAGTCGCTGTTTCTTGATAAATTGGTTGAATAAGGTCTAGCATTTGGATAAGTCCATAAGGTCTTAAATCAAAAAATTCTTTGATTAATGCAACAATTTTTTCATTATTTATTTTTTCTGTGCCAAAGGTATTTACATAAATTGAAGTTGGATTGGCAATACCAATTGCATAAGAGATTTGTAGCTCGCATTTATCTGCAAGTCCTGCGGCAACAATATTTTTTGCAACATAACGAGCTGCGTAGGCTGCTGAACGATCAACTTTAGATGGATCTTTACCCGAAAAAGCTCCTCCTCCGTGACGTGCCGCACCACCATAAGTATCAACAATGATTTTACGTCCAGTCAATCCACAATCACCCATCGGTCCACCAATAACAAAGCGTCCTGTAGGATTAATGAAATATTTAGTTCTAGCCGTTAACCATTCTGGTGGCAAAGTTGGTTTAATAATTTCTTCCATAACAGCTTCATATAAGGCTTTTTGTTCCATTTCGGGAGAATGCTGTGTAGATAACACAATAGTATCAACACCTTTAATCTGATTATTATCATATATCAATGTCACTTGGCTTTTAGCATCAGGCCTTAACCATGGAAGGGTTCCATTTTTTCTCACTTCCGTTTGACGTCGCATTAAATTATGAGCATAACTAATTGCTGCAGGCATTAAGTTGGGCATTTCATTGGTTGCATAACCAAACATAATACCTTGATCACCAGCGCCTTGTTCTAAAGGATTCTTTCGGTCAACACCTTGATTAATATCTGGAGATTGTTTGCCTATTGCATTGAGTACAGCGCACGAATTGGCATCAAACCCCATTTCTGAACTAGTATAACCAATATCATTTATTGTTTTTCTAGTTAATTCTTCAATATCTACCCATGCTGAAGTAGTAATTTCACCACCTACTAATGCCATACCAGTTTTTACATATGTTTCACAAGCAACACGAGCTTTAGGGTCTTGTTTTAAAATAGCATCCAATACTGCATCTGAAATTTGATCGGCGATTTTATCTGGATGTCCTTCTGAAACTGATTCAGAAGTAAATAAGAATTCTGACATGATATACCTTCTTAATTAGCTGTGTACAATGCTTGATATATAAAATTGAGTTATAAATTAATTTTAGCAGTTTTACCATCTAGACGTCTATTTTAATAATTTATACCAGAAAAATCTAGTTTTCCCTTAAATAAAATTACTTGCATTAATTTATAATCAATTTACGATATTGACATTCAACCTATTTACGATCTAGCATTTTTCCGTTACAAAATATGAATATAGTAAGACAACCTCACTCAGTATTAGTGTTTGATTCCGGTATTGGAGGATTATCTGTCTATAATGAAATGCGTAAAAAGATGCCATATCTACATTATATTTATGCTTTTGATAATGAAATGTTTCCGTATGGTGACAAATCATCAGAATTTATTATTGATAGAGTTAATTCGGTTATAGAAACAATTGCTAAATTATATACTATTAGTTTAGTTGTAATTGCTTGTAATACAGCAAGTACAATTTGCTTACCTAACTTACGTTCAAGATTTTCTTTCCCTATTGTGGGGGTTGTGCCTGCCATAAAACCTGCTAGTCAAGTTACTCAAAATAATTGTATTGGACTTTTGGCGACCAAAGCAACAATACAAAGAACTTATACAACTAATTTAATTCAACAGTTTGCTAAAAATTGTACGGTAAAACTTCTTGGTTTGTCTGAGTTAGCTTTGATTGCAGAAAATAAACTACAGGGCATTCCTGTAGATATGCAACAATTAAAAAATTTATTACAGCCATGGCTTGGTTTGACGACAGTACCTGATACAATAGTTTTAGGTTGTACTCATTATCCTTTTATTAAAGATGAATTACAGATAATTTTTCCTAAAGCAACATTTATTGATTCGGGTAATGCAATAGCGTCCCGTGTTTATAATTTACTTAATGCTCAATATAATTTGCATAAAATATCTACGTCTAGTGAAGAAAATATTGTTCTTAGTACAACATATAATCAATATGTTGAAAAGTTGATTTTAAAATTGGTAAACTATAATCTTATTAAATATCATAAAATTAGCTGTTAAGGTGTTTAAAGGTTATGCGACTAAATAGGTAATTAATCTTTTTTACTTGCCAAAAAAAAAGAAGCGTTTATAATGCGCATCCACTGACACGGTGTCAGCGAAAAGCTGGTAGCGATAAGGTTAGTGAATTTAGTGATTAAGATCAAAAATT
>CALYPG010000037.1 GCA_945271295.1 uncultured Gilliamella sp.
GATTTTTCATTGTTTTCTTTCCTTATATTCCTTATATTTCATGTTGGCCTGTATATTTTTATACAGGTCTTTTTTTTATTCCTAAACGTATCATGTAATCCCCTTATAAAAAGGGTATAATAAATCAAAAGTTAATAAATTCTATTTGTTAAATCCAATATCTAACAAAACAGTTGTGTTTATTTGAGAGGATTATTTTATGTCATTTAGTATCCCGCACCTTTTGGTTTTTCTTGCTGTGGTTGTATTGTTATTTGGGACTAAAAAGTTACGTAATCTAGGTTCAGATCTTGGCAGTGCTTTAAAAGGCTTCAAAAAAGCCATGAATGATGATGAGATTGAATCTAACCAAGATAACAAAATAGATAATAAATAGTTGCCTTAAAGTATGAAGTTTGATTTTGATGTTGCTATTATTGGTGGTGGGTTAGTTGGTTTGGCAACGGCCTGTGCACTTAGTCAATGTGATCTTAACGTTGCTGTTATCGATACTAAGTTTGCGCAATATACAGATTTAGATTCTGATATAATAGGTGTACGTGCCTCAGCAATTAACGGTTCCAGCCAGCTCTATTTTGCGCAAATTGGTGTGTGGGATGATTTGTGTACCAGTCAAAGAGTTCAAGCTTTTACTGAGATAGGCGTATGGGAAAAAGACGGTCAAGCCCATCTATCAGCGCATGCTCAAGATTTTGGTTATCAAAATTTAGGTTATATCATCGAAAATCATGTTATGTCACATTATCTTTATCAATATGCATTAGCATGTAGCAACATTCGTTTTTTTAGCTATGAGGCTGTTAATAGTGTATTAAATGATGATTATGCTAGTTTGACATTAGCCGATAATACTATTTTACAAGCCAAGTTAGTTATTGGTGCCGACGGTGCACACTCATGGCTACGTCAGCAACAAAAAATCCCTGTGATTGAGCGAGATTATATTCATCATGCAGTGATAACAACGGTGACCACAGAGTATCGGCACCAATCTTGTGCCAAACAAATTTTTTATCCGAATGGTATTATTGCGTTCCTGCCCCTTTGGCAATCCAACAAAAGTTGTTTAGTTTGGTCGACTAAGCCAGATAAAGCTTCAAATTTAGCATCTATTTCCGAAATAGAGTTTGCCAATGAGTTATTTGCTTTAACTGGTGATAAAGTAGGTCATTGTCAGTTAATTAATCCACGTATGGTATTTCCACTTAAAGCGCGTTTTGCCAAGTGTTTTGTTAAGCATCGATTAGTACTAATCGGTGATGCTGCTCATACTATTCATCCTCTAGCTGGGCAAGGCGTGAATTTAGGTTTTCAAGATTCAGCACTTTTAGTGGCAACCATAAAGGATTTAGTTGCTGTTAATAAAGATATTGGCCTTTCAAAAAATTTGCAAGCCTATCAGTTGGCTCGTCGTAAAGATACACTGGTTATGTTAGCTGCCATGCGAACCATTCAAGATATGTTTAATGGTGATCTTTTGTTGAAAAAATTGCTTAGAACAATAGGAATGAATGCCGTTGATCACTGCTCACCATTAAAAAAACAGCTGATTAAATATGCTATGCATATTTAATCAGCGTTTTAGGCAATGATATCTTGCAGTATGGTTATAGAGTTATTTATCGAATCAAAATCTATTTTATTATCAGAAAGCAATTTTATAGGGTTGTGGGACAAATGGTGAATTAGGGATATGTAATGCCCAATATGGATCGCGTAGTAAACCTTTGCCAATTGCAACTAAATCAGCATCACCAGTACTTAATACATAATCAGCAAGATAAGGATCTTCAAGCATTCCGACGGTAATAATTGGTAAATGAGTGGCTTGTTTAATTGCTCGAGCTAAGTAAACCTGATAGCCAGCATGAAAGTCTGGGGTATGCATGGGATCAAGTTGCCCGTCACCGCCACCACTTACATCTAATACATCGGCGCCAGCTTGAGCAAAACGCTGAGCTATTTTACATCCATAGTCAATTCCATAGCCATTTTTACCATATTCTTGTGCTGAAAAACGCACAATAAGTGGCATATCTGTTGGCATAACTGATTTGGCTGTTTTAATCACTTGCTCACCAAATAGTAATTTGTCTTGACCATATTCATCTGATCTTAAATTGGTTTTGGGTGAGCAGAATTGATGTATCAAATAACCATGTGCACCATGTATTTCAATAGCATCAAAACCTGCTTCAACTGCTCGTTGGGTGGATTGTTTGAATTTTTGAATAAGTTCGAGGATCTCATCTTTAGTTAATTCGCGAGGCATTTGATATTGCCATTTGGGATTTGCTTCGTTGTTGCCATCAAAAATAACCGGCGAGCAGGAGACAACATCGTCGGTACCCAAAGCTTTACGGCCAGCATGGGCAATTTGGATGGCAATTTTACCGTTTTGCGCATGCACCGCATCAACAATGCGTTTCAATTGGTCTCGTTGCTCATCATTCCATAAACCTAAGCAATTAGGTGAAATGCGACCATTTGCAGCAACGTTAGTCATTTCTACAATAATTAGTCCAACACCACCGACGGCGCGTGATACATAATGGATAAAGTGCCAATCATTCGGCATTCCGTCCTTGGCGACATATTGACACATTGGTGGCATCACAATTCGATTTTTGAGTGATAAATTTTTTATAGTATATGGGTTATTAAGGTAAGATACTTTAGTCATAAATGATTCCTAGAATTATAGTAAATAAATTGAGATAAAATTATTATTGAATATAAAAAAACAATATTATTTTTTAGTACTTGCAATTCATTCAATACGTTTACTAATCATAGCGTAAGCAAATATAACGATAGGCATATTTTTACTTTTTGATTTATCTATCATCTTATACCGTTTTATGGTGGTTAGCTATTATTAGTCTATTATAAAAATTACTATTAATTTTTGAAAAGGCAGTAGGTTAATTTTGACAAGATGTTTCAGGAATACTATACGTTTTGATATGGTAAATCCAGACAATAATCCCTAATAACGCCAGAATCGTTCCTGCAACAGTAATTGCAAACCATCCGTAATGACTATATAAATAGGTAGATGTAACCGAACCTAACATTCCGCCAATAAAGTAACTTACCATGTAGCCAGTATTCATACGGCTACGCGATTCAGGCCTAATTTGGTAAATAGCATTCATATTGGAAACATGCGTGACTTGTACCGCAAAATCTAACAAGACCACACCTAAAATTAATGCCATTATTGAGTAATGTGCGAATGATAGTGGTAACCATGAAAGTAGCAGTAGCGTTAAGCCAATCGATGTGGCTACGGCTCCTTTGCCTTTGTCAGATAACCGGCCAACAATTGGTGATCCTATTGCGCCAGCTGCGCCAGCAAAACCAAATAAACCAATAATAAAATCAGAATAGTGATAAGGTGGATCGCTTAATAAAAATGCCAGTGGTGTCCATAATAATGAAAATATGGCAAATGAAAGCACAGCTAGTATTGAGCGGATCCTTAACGTCCGTTCCTGTCGGTAGAGCGAGCCAATAGAAACCATCAACTGCCAATAGTTTATATTGGTTTTGTTACAATAATTTGGTAGAGATAGCCAAAGAAGTAGGGTTACAATAATCATGATAACAGTTGCAATCCAATAGACATTATGCCAATCGCTGATAGATGAAATGGCACCAGCAAAGGTTCGCCCTAGTAAAATCCCCAGTAACATACCACTCATTAACGTGCCAACAATTTTGCCGCGGTGCTCTGGTTTTGCCAATGTCGCAGCAAAAGGAATTAGCACTTGGGCAACGGCTGAAAATAACCCCGTTATTGCCGTACCAATAATTAGCATCCATAAATTTTGCGATAAGGCACTAATTATTAGTCCACAAATAGTTAACATCATTAATATCAGGATTAATTGTTTGCGCTCAACTTTGTCACCCAGTGGAGTAATAAACAGTAAGCCAACTGCGTAACTGAATTGGGCACTCATAATAATTGCGCCGGCATGTTTAATAGCAATATGTAAATCATCAGTAATGGAATGTAATAGTGGTTGAGCATAGTAATTACTAGCAATGGTCACGCCAATAGCAAACGCCATTAAAAATACTAACCACCCCGATAAACCTTGTGATTGCTTGCAGTGCATAAATAGAAATAAAAGGAAGAATAAATGATGGTAAATTATACTCTAAAAAGACAAGGTTTGCAGAGAGATGGACTTACTTAATTAACTGATGTAATAATTTATAAATAGGGGTAGCTAGTCCAATTTTGGCATCTTGTGTTTTTAGATTGTACCAATAACCATTAGATTCATCTAAGCATTTATTATGATTTAATATTTCACAATGGATAGGAATGATATCCAGATGAAAATGACTAAAAGTATGGCGAAATGAAATTAACTGCTGAGGGTGGGTTGTTTTGATGCCGTATTGGTTTAACCAATCAAGCAATGCCTGTTTACTCGCAAATTCAGGTAAGCAATACAATCCGCCCCAAATGCCAGCAGGCGGTCTTTTTTCAAGCCAAACACAGTGATCTTGTTCAAGCATTAAAAAGTAAGCAGTTTTTTCAGGTATAGTGTTTTTGGGTTTTTTAGTTGGAAACTGTTGCCAACTTTCTGTCTGGTAAGCGACACAGTCATTATGTAATGGGCAGAGTGTACATTTGGGTTTGCTACGAGTACAAATCATCGCCCCAATATCCATCATTGCTTGATTAAATTTGGCAACCTCTTGTTGAGGCGTCACTTGCTCGCTTAATTGCCATAGTTTATTTTCAACCGCTTTATTACCCGGCCAGCCTTCAATGGCAAAATAACGCGTTAAGACGCGTTTCACATTACCATCTAAAATTGGATAATGCTGATTTTGCGCCAGCGATAAAATAGCTCCTGCGGTTGAACGGCCAACACCGGGTAGAGCTACTACGTCTGCAAATTGTTTGGGAAACTGGCCATGAAATCGCTCACTAATTATTTGTGCGGTTTTATGTAGATTGCGGGCACGTGCATAATAACCAAGCCCGGTCCACAGGTGCAGCACACTATCTATTGGCGCTTTAGCTAAATCGACAATAGTCGGGAAATGTTCAATAAAACGTTTGAAGTAGGGGATCACTGTTGCAACTTGGGTTTGTTGTAACATAACTTCAGACAACCAAACATGATAAGAACTTTTTTCAATCTGCCAAGGTAGCGTTTTGCGCCCATACTGCTCGTACCATTGGAGTACTGGTTGTGAAAAACGTTGCATTGTCACAATAATTATATTACCGCTGTAATTGAATCACTTGGGTAACAACCTAGCACTTTTGAAAATAAAGTAATTGTCGACAACTGTTTTAATGCGGTTTGCATTTCATAAGAATTTATATTGCCTTGTAAATCAATATAAAACATCTCTTCCCACGGATTACCATGGATTGGTCGTGATTCAAGTTTTGTCATAACAATATTATGTTCGCGCAGGACTAATAATGCATCCACCAGCGCACCTGCTTGCTGACCGGTTTTCATTAAAATAGTGGTTTTTGCAGGAATTTGGTCGGAAACATCGATCGGTTTACGTGCCAGAATAATAAAGCGAGTAATATTCTCTTTTTGATTAGCAAAATTATGTTCAAGTACTTGTAAACCGTATAATTCACCGCCATCTTTATTCCCCATAGCTGCAACATTTGGGCTATTTAATTTGGCTACTTTTTCCATTGCTGATGAAGTACTATCACAATACACAATCTTCCAATGCGGGAAATTCTCTAAAAAATGACTACATTGTTGAAAGGGTTGTGGATGACTATAAACGGTATTAATTTGATCAAGTTGAGTATTTGGTATTGCCAAGATGCAGTGATCGATTGGTAGTGAAAGCTCGCCAATTATGTGTAGATTAGTTTTTTGCAGTAAATCATAAACTTCGTTAATAGAGCCTGAGCTAGAATTCTCAATCGGCAAAACACCATAGTTGACCAATCCTTTTTCAACTTGTTCAAAAATATCTTTAAAGGTAGCGCAACCAGATTCAATCATTTGTTCAAAGTGATTACTGGCATAACGGCGTGCCGCTGAGTGTGAATAAGAACCTTTTGGCCCAAGAAAAGCCACTTTAGCACTAATAATGGTATCTTGATTGAGTTTTTCTTGCAGGATTTTTTGTTGTAACAGGACTGAATCTTCAATAATAATTTGATATAAGCGTTTAATAAATAGTTCATCAAGATGATATTCTTGGCCTTGATTAATTAAAGTCTTGATTAATGAACGCTCACGTTCAACATCACGGACAGGGATATTAGCCGCAATTTTAGTATGTATCACTTCCGTTGCTAGTTCACGTCGTTTCGCTAGGATTGCTAAAAGAGATTTATCCAGTTCAGTAATTTTATCGCGTAATGGTAATAAAGGATTTACAGTCATTTTTGAGTTAATCTATTTAAAAACGATGCAATATTATAGCAAGTCAGAAAATAAAGGCACTGTTAAAGTGCCTTTATTTTTAAATTGAATTTATCGGGATTGTCCTAATTATTCTTCTTCTGGCAATACTCCTTTTATACTGTCAAATGCACGGCGAGATTCGCCTTTATGTTGAAGTTTATTAAGCTGTTTCTCAAGTTTACCAATAAGGTCATTAATTGCTGCATACATATCAATATGTTTAGCTGAAGCAACTAATGGTGCTCCTTTTGTTGCAATTGTCGCATCAATAATAAATCCATCAGGCTCTTTTGATAAAATAAAGTGAGGATTGATTAACTGCGCCCTCCATTTATCTAATTTAGCAAATTTATCTTCTAGATAACTACGAATTGCTGGGGTAATATCCATTTGTTTACTGGTAATACTTAAAGTCATAGTAGATCTCCTTTATAGTTGTTAACTCTTATTGCTAACATAATTGGTATTGCTAATGACTACATTGGCAAATTATTTGTATTTCGTCAATAAAAAAATTATAACAATATGATTATTAGTTGTTTATAGTAAAAAATTGTTGATTAGATTAACTTTAAATTGACTTCAAGTAATTTCTCTCTAAAAGTAGAGGCGGCGCAGTAACATTGTCTAACTGTTGTTTGACTTTTTATCTATTGTTAATCTAGCTGCATCTTGGATTTATTTTAGTATATACTACTTTTTATTAGGATTTTTAGGTGTGTTTAAATGAGGAAGATGTGCATTATTTAGATAATATTAAAATAGTTTTGGTCGAAACTTCCCATACCGGTAATATGGGATCTGCTGCCAGAGCAATGAAAACTATGGGGTTAACCAATCTATGTTTGGTCAATCCTATTATTAAACCAGATTCCCAATCAATTTCATTAGCGGCAGGCGCTAGTGATATTATTAAAAATGCTCATATTTGCTCTTCACTTACCCAAGCAATTGCGGATTGTAATCTAGTGATTGGTACCAGTGCACGTTCCCGTAGCTTACAATGGCCAAATTTAACGCCTAAAGTGTGTGCTGATAAAATCGTACAACAAGCGCTTAACAGCAAAGTGGCTTTGGTATTTGGTCGCGAACGCGTTGGTTTAACTAATGATGAATTACAAAAATGTGATTATCATGTTAGTATTCCCGCTAATCCTGACTACAGTTCGTTAAATTTGGCTATGTCGGTTCAAGTGCTTTGTTATGAAATTCGCATGTCGATGTTAAATACTCAAGATCTTACTAGTAATTCGATAGAAGTAGCCGAGGTTGATTTTCCTACCAATGCAGATATTGAGCGGTTTTATCAACATTTACAACAGACTTTATTAAATACAGGTTTTATTAATGCTAATCATCCGGGGCAGGTTATGGGACGTTTGCGCCGATTATTTACTCGGGCTCATGTAGAGCAACAAGAACTGAATATTTTACGCGGGATTTTAACTTCAATTGATAAGAAGTTATGATATGGTTAATAAAAGCACCCACAACGTTATGGGTGCTTTTTTAAAATTGTTTATTAGTGAATTGTATTAATCTAGCTTTTTTTCCGCCAAGTTGTGCCATTGGCACCATCTTCAAGAACAATATTCATGGCATTTAATTTATCCCTGGCATCATCAGCTTGAGCCCAATTTTTGTTAGCTCGAGCTTCATTACGCTGTTTAATCAATGCTTCTATCAAAGTTATATCAACATCATCGGGTGTTTCACCTTGCAAGAATTTGACCGGATCTTGTTCTAGAAGTCCAAGCACCGATGCTAAATAACGTAATTGTGCGGCTAATTTATTAGCTAGTGGCATATTATTATCAGCTTTGGCTTTATTGATCTCTCTAGCTAAATCAAACAGTGTTGAGTATGCTTCTGGCGTATTAAAGTCATCATCCATCGCATTACAAAATTGTTGATAATAATCACTATCTACTGTGGTGTGTGGATGATTAGCATCAGTATCACGTAAGGCGGTATATAAACGTTCAAGTGCTATTCTGGCTTGTTTTAAATTCTCTTCACTGTAATTTAGTTGACTACGATAATGACCTGATAGTAAAAAATAACGGACTGTTTCAGCATCATAGTGTTTTAATACATCACGAATAGTGAAAAAATTATTTAGTGATTTGGACATCTTTTCTTGGTCAATCATTACCATGCCTGAATGCATCCAGTAGTTAACATATTCTCCATTATGAGCACAGGTTGACTGAGCGATTTCATTTTCATGATGTGGGAACATCAAATCAGAACCGCCACCGTGAATATCAAAATGATGTCCTAATTGGTAACTATTCATCGCCGAACATTCAATATGCCAACCGGGACGGCCTTTACCCCATGGCGAATCCCAGCTAGGCTCATTAGGTTTTGACATTTTCCAAAGAACAAAGTCCATGGGATTGCGTTTAACATCAACTATATCAACGCGTGCTCCAGCTTGAAGTTGTTCTAAATTTTGCCGCGATAAAATTCCATAATTGGGATCGCTATCTACCGCAAACATAACATCACCATTATCGGCAATATAAGCATGATCTTTGTTAATGAGTTCTTCGACTAGCTGAATAATTTGTGGCATATGACGAGTGGCGCGTGGTTCAACGTCAGGGCGTTTAATATTAAGCGCATCGAAATCAGCATACATCTCTTGTAACATGCGATCGGTTAGTTGATCACAAGTCTCGCCATTTTCCAGTGCGCGTTTAATTATTTTATCATCAACATCAGTAATATTGCGCACATAAGTTAAATTGTAACCTAAAAAACGTAAGTAGCGAGTCACAACATCAAAGGCGACAAAAGTACGACCATGGCCAATATGACAAAGATCGTAAATAGTCACGCCGCACACATACATCCCGACTTTATTGGGTGAAATTGGTTTAAAAGGTTCTTTTTCGCGGGTGAGGGTATTAAAGATCTTAAGCATAAATTATCCTAATGATAAATTGACAGAAAGGTGGAATTGAAATAGGTGGCAATATAACAAAAAATGGTTATTTACTCAATCAACTTACCAATGCAAGTGGTTGTAATCACTTATAACGGATATTTGAATTTGAGTAACATTAAAAATTGCCACATAAACATTTGGTTATTCGATTTCGCCACTATTATTTTCAAATCTTTATTGTTATTCCGTCAACAACAGTCGACGGAGTTATGGTGATGAAGTAAAAATGATGAAATTTATCTTTCAAAAATGTTGTGGTGTAGAAGTTTAATAATGGTTTCTGCATCACTGTTTTTTACTAAAAAGCAGGCATTATGGGTACTTGCACCATAGCAGCAAAGTCTTATACAAAAATTGTCTAAGGCGCCAAAAACTTCTTTAGCCACCCCTTTGGTTGTCGTAAGGTTGTTGCCAATAATAGCAATTAATGCCAGATCTTCTTGTACATCTACATGGCAAACAGTTGAAAGTTCATTAAATAGATCTTTGGTTAATAAACTATTTCCGTTGGTATTAGTTCCTGTGGTATCAATAGTTAGCGCGACACTAACTTCTGATGTTGCGACTAAATCTACAGAAATATTATGTTTCGCTAAAATTGTGAAAACATTAGCAAGAAAACCTTGAGCATGTAACATGTTTAAACTTGTTAAGGTAAGTAATGTTTGTTTTCGGCGGAGTGCTAATGCTCTAAATGAAGGTAATTCTGAGGTAATACTGTTGGTATTGTACACAATGGTGCCCCCAGCTTGTGGCGCTTTACTGGAACCAACAAACACCGGAATATTACTACGTACAGCAGGGACCAGCGTGGCGGGGTGTAAAACTTTGGCTCCAAAAGTTGCCATTTCAGCTGCTTCAGCAAATGATATTTCATCAATACGCTTAGCAGCAGGCGTAATGCGTGGATCGGTTGTATAGATGCCAGCAACATCAGTCCAAATATCAATTTGCGTTGCATTCAATGCCTCACCCAATAAAGCGGCGGTATAATCACTACCACCTCTACCTAATGTGGTCGTTTTGCCAGAACTTTCGCTGCCAATAAATCCTTGTGTCACAATGATATTATTAGCAGTTAATGATTTTAAATGTGCACAACAAAGTTGTTTAATATCTTCAATTTTAGGTATTGCTTTACCAAATTTGTCATTAGTACGCATAACTTTCCGAACATCAAACCAAATAGCATGTTTTTGTTGTTCTTTCAAAATTTCGACAAAAAGCTTAGAAGACATTATTTCACCATGACTAACAAGTTCATCGGTTAATGCGGGTGAAGTAGCAAGGCTCGCTGCTTCTGAGAGTGAAGCAATATTGGCAATAATCTGATCAATTTCAGCACGTAATTGTGGATTTTCAGGTAGTTGTTCTAAAATGTTGTATTGGATGGTTTGAATTTTGGCAAGATGTTGGGCACGCACTCCTGCATCACGTCCTTCAGCTAGGGCTACTAATAAATTAGTTATACCAGCAGAGGCAGATAAAACGACAACTTTAACCTTAGGATTTGCGATGACAATGTTAGCGCTATTTACCATTGCAGGGTAGTCTGCAACACTAGTACCACCAAATTTAGCAATTACAAATGATGTTTCCATGGATTCCTCATATTAAAAATTTT
>CALYPG010000038.1 GCA_945271295.1 uncultured Gilliamella sp.
CCTTTTACTGACTGGATTCGCACTTAGATGTTGAATGTAGGTAAATTTTTATACTTAAACGTATAGTATTCCTGAAACATTTTTACAAAAATCTTAAATAAAAAAAAGGTGCTGCTAAGCACCTTTTTATTTGGCAATAAATTAGTTATTAGCTGGCAACATTAATACGTTTCATATCAGTCATATAACTTCGTAATTTACGTCCAATTTGTTCAATTGGGTGATGACGGATTTCGTCATTAACATCACGTAACTGTGCGTTATCAACACTACCTTCAGGAATAGCTTTACCAAGATCCCCTGGTTGTAACATTGGCATAAATTTCTCTCTTAACAATGGTACCGCTGCATTAGCAAATAAATAGTTCCCATATTCAGCAGTATCAGAGATAACCACATTCATTTCATATAAGCGTTTTCGGGCAATCGTATTAGCAATAAGTGGTAATTCATGTAATGATTCATAATAAGCTGATTCAGGTAAAATGCCTGATTCAAGCATCGTTTCGAAAGCCAGCTCTACCCCTGCTTTAACCATTGCTATCATTACAACACCTTGATCGAAGTATGCTTGTTCATCAATTTTTCCTTGATACTCTGCTGCTTTTTCAAATGCCGTTTCACCGGTTTCTTTACGCCACTTTAATAGATTAACATCATCATTAGCCCAATCTTTCATCATAGTTGAAGAGAATTCACCAGAAATAATATCATCCATATGTTTACGATAAAGATCGGTCATGATCACTTTTAATTCTTTCGCTAAAGCATTAGCTCTTAATTTAGCAGGATTAGATAAACGATCCATCATTAATGTAATACCACCTTGTTTTAGCGCCTCGGTTATCGTTTCCCAACCAAATTGTAGTAATTTACAAGCATACGCTGGATCAACCCCATCTGCTACAAGTTTGTCAAAACACAATAACGAACCTGTTTGTAACATACCACAAAGAATAGTTTGTTCACCCATTAAATCTGATTTAACTTCAGCAACAAATGATGATTGTAATACCCCAGCACGATGACCACCCGTTGCTGCGGCCCATGCTTTTGCGATCGCTAATCCTTCACCTTTAGGATCGTTTTTTGGATGAACGGCAATAAGAGTTGGCACACCAAAACCACGTTTATATTCTTCACGTACTTCAGTACCTGGGCACTTAGGGGCAACCATTACAACGGTGATATCAGAACGAATTTTTTCACCAACTTCAACAATATTAAAACCATGAGAATAACCTAATGCAGCACCTTTTTTCATTAATGGCTGAATAGCTTGAACAACAGCTGAATGCTGCTTATCTGGAGTTAAGTTAATCACTAAATCTGCTGTGGGAATAAGTTCTTCATAAGTACCCACTTTAAAACCATTTTCGGTTGCTTTTTTCCATGAAGCACGTTTTTCAGCAATCGCTTCTTTACGTAATGTATAGGCAATATCCAATCCAGAATCACGCATATTAAGGCCTTGGTTAAGACCTTGAGCTCCACAACCAACAATAACAATCTTTTTACCTTTCAAAAAATTAGCTTCTGAAGCAAATTCGTCACGAGCCATAAAACGGCACTTACCAAGTTGATCTAACTTTTCACGTAAATTTAGGGTATTAAAATAGTTCGACATTTTTCTCTCCATGATTTGAGTTATGCAAAATTAATTTGTGATACACTATATAATAATTTTATTATTGCCAAAATTGATATATTTACAATATTATATTGCATAAATTGCAATAACCTTGCTAAGTTTGGTGCTTTCTTTTACTCTAAGTCACCATTAATTTCCTACTTACTCATCATGAATATACGTTATAAGCAAGCTAGCAAAGAAGCCAAACTTTCATTATTGCTTACTATTATCTACTTGATTGCGTGGATATTTACCGCTTATTTTGGCAGTGATGAAAAAGGACTATTAGGACTCCCATTATGGTTTGAACTGTCTTGTATTTTAGTTCCTTTCGTTTTTATCATATTATGTTGGATTGTGGTAAGAGTTCAATTCAAAAATATTCCGTTAGAACAAACTAAGTGATTAAATATGCATTTCGATATTATTTTACCGCTTGTTATTTACTTAATTTTTGTCTTCGCCCTATCCATTTATGCTTATGCAAAACGCAAGAAGGTAAATCAATTTACTGACTATTTTATTGGTAACCGAACCATGGGCGGTTTTCTACTTGCAATGACACTAGCAGCAACTTATATTAGTGCTAGTTCGTTTATAGGTGGCCCTGGCGCCGCCTATAAATATGGACTCGGTTGGGTTTTACTATCCATGATTCAGGTACCGACGGTATTACTTTCACTTGGTATTTTAGGTAAAAAATTCGCTATTTTAGCCCGCAAATACAATGCAATAACATTAAGTGACATGCTGTATGCGCAATATAAAAGCCGAACGATAGTTTGGTGTGCCAGTATTACTCTTGTTGTGGCTTTTGTCGGTGCTATGACGGTTCAATTTGTTGGTGGCGCGCGTTTACTTGAAGCTTCAGTTGGTATTCCTTATGATGTTGGCCTATTAATTTTTGGTATAGGTACCGTTATCTATACTGCTTTTGGAGGATTTCGAGCCAGCATATTAAATGATGCCTTTCAAGGGTTAGTAATGATTATTGGGGCAATTTTACTATTAACTGCAATTATTTATGCTGGTGGTGGCATTACTTCAATTATTGATCATTTAAGAGAAATTAATCCTGCTTTATTGACTCCACAAGGTCCTGATAATTTTATGGACTTCCCATTTATGACTTCGTTTTGGGTACTTGTCTGCTTTGGTGTGGTTGGATTACCTCATACAGCAGTACGATGCATGGCCTATAAAGATAGTAAAGCAGTACATCAAGGTATTATTATTGGCACCATCGTTGTAACGATAATTATGTTAACTATGCATCTATCAGGCGCACTAGGACGGGTTATCGTCAGTGATTTAACCATACCCGATCAAGTTGTGCCAACATTAATTATTAAGGTATTACCCCCACTAGCTGCGGGTATTTTCTTAGCTGCGCCACTTGCAGCGATCATGTCAACTATCAATGCACAACTGTTACAAGTATCCTCGGTCGTTATTAAAGATCTATTCTTAAGTATTAAACCTAATACTAACTATAGCGATAAAACCTTAACTCGAATTTCGATTACCATTACCTTTATTTTTGGTGGATTACTTATTTTAGCTGCATGGAATCCACCAGATATGATTATTTGGTTGAATCTACTCGCATTTGGTGGACTAGAAGCAGTATTTTTATGGCCGTTAGTATTGGGATTATATTGGCAGAAGGCCAACGCTACTGGTGCACTTTGTTCAATGTTTGCTGGTGCGATCAGTTATATCTTACTTGCCGCTAATAATATTAAATTATTTTCATTTCATCCAATTGTCCCTTCTTTAGTTTTCGGACTTGTTATTTTTATTATTGCCAATATGTTTGGTAAAACAGGAAAAAATTATGCCTTGGATTCAACTCAGAATTAATACCACTAACGATCTTGCTGAACAAATTAGTGAACAACTGGAAGACTCGGGTGCTGTGTCGGTCACCTTTCAAGACACTTATGACACACCCGTTTTTGAACCATTACCAGGTGAAACAAAATTATGGGGAAACACTGATGTTATTGGTCTTTATGATGCTGAGACGGATATTAATCAATTGAAAGCGATGCTCAATCTAGAACAATATTCGTATAAAATTGAACAACTAGAAGACAAAGATTGGGAACGTGAGTGGATGGATAATTTTCATCCCATGCAGTTTGGTAAGCGACTTTGGATTTGTCCGAGTTGGCGAGAGGTGCCAGATCCTAATGCCGTTAATGTCATGTTAGATCCCGGATTAGCCTTTGGCACAGGTACTCATCCAACAACCGCTTTATGTTTAACTTGGCTTGATAGTTTAGATCTAAATAACAAGTTGGTAATTGATTATGGTTGTGGTTCAGGGATTTTAGCAATTGCTGCATTAAAGCTTGGTGCAAAACAAGTCATTGGAATTGATATCGATCCACAAGCAATACAAGCTAGTCGCGATAATGCGGAACGTAATAATGTTGGTGAAAAATTAACGCTTTATCTAGCTAAAGACTTACCGGATAATTTACAAGCTGATGTGCTGGTTGCCAATATTTTAGCTGGACCATTAAAAGAACTTGAACCAAATATAAATAAATTATTAAAATCAAAAGGATACATAGGATTGTCGGGTATTTTAGCTTCACAAGCCGCTGCGGTTTGTAACGCATATCAACCCCATTTTGAGCTTGATGCGGTTATTGAAAACGAAGAATGGTGCCGTATTACAGGCAAAAAAAAGTAAAAAATTGACATGACCCCCTTTAAAGTTCAAGAAAAAATGCGTAATATAGCCGGCCTTAATTTGCTAAGTATTGGTGAGGTAAAATTAAAAAACAATTTAATTGCCGCGCCAATGGCGGGAATTAGCGATAAGCCATTTCGTGACTTATGTTATCGATTTGGTGCCGGAATGGCTGTTTCCGAAATGTTCTTAGCCAATTCAGATGTTTGGCATACAAATAAGTCATCGTTACGAATGGTCGCAACTGATGATTTAGGCATTCGAGCAGTGCAAATCGTTGGTTCTGATCCTGATGAGATGGCCAAAGCTGCCGAGTTTAATGTTAAACATGGAGCGCAACTTATTGATATCAATATGGGGTGCCCGGCAAAAAAAATCAACAAAAAATTGGCTGGATCTGCACTGATGCAGTATCCAGAACTAATTAAAACAATTTTACAAAAAGTTGTCGGTGCAGTTGATGTGCCGGTAACATTAAAAATGCGGACTGGATGGGATAAAAATAATAGAAATTGCGTAGAAATCGCACAAATTGCTCAGGATTCAGGTATAAAGGCGATTACTATTCATGGGCGAACTCGTGCCTGCTTATTCAAAGGTATAGCAGAATATCAGTCAATCAAAACAGTTAAAGAGAATATCAGTATTCCGGTAATTGCTAATGGCGATATTTGTACTCCAGAACAGGCAAAAGATGTTTTTCAATATACTCAAGCTGATGCTATAATGATCGGCCGAGCGGCACAAGGGCGACCTTGGATATTTGAAGAAATAGCATTCTATTTAACACATGGAAAGTTACAAAAAGAGAAGACTATTGATGAAGTAGAGCAAATAGTATTATTGCATCTTGATGCACTTTATCAATTGTACGGAGAATACAAAGGATTACGGATTGCCAGAAAGCATGTAAATTGGTATACCAAGAATTATGCTGATAGTGATCAATTCAGGCGCTTATTTAGTGTACTTAGCAATACAAGTGAGCAAGTAAAAACACTAATAGCATTTTTTAGTCAAATTAGAAACAAATAAAAGAGTTAAAAATACTATGTCAGAACAACGCGTTACAGCTGCAGCACTTAAATTTACAACTGTAAACTCTCAAGACCAAATAACACAAAAACCTTTGCGAGATTCAGTAAAGCAAGCTTTAAAAAACTATCTATCACAATTAAACGGTGAAGATCCTACTGATCTATACGAACTAGTGTTAGCTGAAGTTGAACACCCCTTCCTTGATATGGTTATGCAATATACACGTGGCAATCAAACTCGAGCTGCAAATATGCTTGGCATTAATCGTGGCACTTTGCGCAAAAAATTAAAACAATATGGAATGAGTTAATCAACTGTAATTAACATTCTGTTTTTATATTAAAAAAACACCGTATAAGATATGGTGTTTTTTCTTTTTCAATAACCTCAAACGCTTCTTTTTATCTTAAAAATAACTTATATATCAAAAAATAATTATTATGTCTTTTCATTTTAACTACATGTTCACATTATAATTAGGTTTTGCTTTCATTAAGGCAAGTTCGTTATATATAAAAATGATACTAATAATATAAAACTTATCATAATATTGATAATGAATTTTTAGTAAAAGTTTGCTAAAATACTACGATTTTAAATTATTTTTTTCTGGAGAATTTTTATGGCAGGTCATAGTAAATGGGCCAATACCAAACACCGTAAAGCAGCGCAAGATGCAAAACGCGGTAAAATTTTTACTAAAATTATTCGTGAGTTAGTAACTGCCGCGAAAATAGGTGGTGGCGATCCAGCGTCAAATCCTCGCTTACGTGCAGCAATGGATAAAGCGTTATCGAATAATATGACTCGTGACACGATGAACAGAGCTATTGCTCGCGGTGTCGGCGGTGAAGATGATAGTAATATGGAAACAATCATCTATGAAGGTTACGGTCCATCAGGAACAGCTGTCATGGTTGAATGTTTAAGTGATAATCGTAATCGTACAGTATCAGAAGTTCGCCATGCCTTTACTAAAACGGGTGGAAACCTCGGTACTGACGGTTCAGTTTCTTATCTTTTTACCAAAAAAGGAGTTATTTCCTACCCAATTGGCACCGATGAAGATAAAGTAATGGATGCCGCACTCGAAGCTGGTGCTGATGATGTAGTTACTTACGATGATGGTGCTATCGATGTATTTACCACGCCTGAATCATTCGGTGAAATAAAAGATGCCCTTGATGCAGCTGGTTTAGTTGCTGAAGCTGCTGAAGTGTCAATGATTCCAGCAACTAAAGTTGATCTTGATATTGAATCTGCACCCAAATTATTACGTTTGATTGATATGCTTGAAGATTGTGATGATGTGCAGGAAGTTTATCATAATGGTGAAGTTTCAGACGAAGTTGCAGCTACACT
The DNA here is from genome assembly GCA_945271295.1 of uncultured Gilliamella sp. GTDB lineage: Bacteria > Pseudomonadota > Gammaproteobacteria > Enterobacterales > Orbaceae > Gilliamella. The sequence goes on from CALYPG010000038.1 coordinate 6,738, forward strand.
TTAATGACCATTATTCTTGGTATTGATCCAGGTTCTCGCTTGACGGGTTACGGTGTAATTCGTCAAACCGGTCGACAATTAACCTACCTTGGTAGTGGATGTATCCGCACTGCCGTTGATGATTTACCCACTCGCCTAAAACGTATCTATGCAGGTGTGAGTGAGATTATTCTACAATTTCAACCTAATATGTTTGCTATTGAACAAGTCTTTATGGCTCGTAATGCAGATTCTGCATTAAAATTGGGGCAAGCTAGGGGCGCTGCTATCGTTGCGGCGGTTAATAACAATCTACCTGTTTTTGAATATGCTGCACGCTTGGTAAAGCAAAGCGTTGTTGGTACTGGCGCTGCGGATAAGAAACAAATACAACATATGGTAAAGTTATTATTAAAATTGCCGGCAAGTCCGCAAGCTGATGCAGCAGACGCTTTAGCAATAGCCATTACTCATACTCATATAAATCAGCAATACATTAAAACTCTCAAATAAAACCATTACTTTTATTTTTAACATTGTGTGAAAATAAAATTCTAGTTTGATCCACAAATTATTTGTTACCTTGTTAATTTGCAAATAAACTTTACTACTTTAAATAAGTATCAAACTTATTCAACATTTAATTAAGATAATCTGATATTGTAATATTTCTTTTATTTGCTATTTTTCAGTACAAGAGTTGAACAACTTTTTTTCGTAAAAAAACGCTGAAGGAAATCAGCGTTTTTTATGTTTGACTATATTAACTTAATAATAAAGTGACTAATTTTTTGATAAATATTTTTCACTCGGTAAAACGACTTTATTTTTATGTTTAGTAAACATTTTTGTGATAAATAAGAAGAACAATGGAACATAGAATATTGCTAAAAATGTGGCTGTTAACATTCCTCCAATTACCCCTGTGCCTACCGCATTTTGGCTTGCTGAACCTGCTCCACTATTTAATGCTAACGGTAGTACCCCAAGAATAAAGGCAAATGAAGTCATTAAAATCGGACGTAAACGCAGACGACAAGCTTCAAGTGTGGCATCAATTAATGATTTACCCTCTTTCTCTATGGCATCTTTAGCAAATTCTACAATTAATATCGCATTTTTTGCAGATAACCCCATAGTAGTTAACAGACCAACAATAAAGTAAATATCGTTATCAAGCCCTCTAAACATGGTTGCTATAACAGTACCCAGTATGCCGAGAGGAATAACAAATAATATGGAAATAGGTACTGTCCAACTTTCGTATAATGCAGCTAATGATAAGAACACCACAATTATTGAAATTATGTAAAGTGTAGTGGTTTGTGAACCAGTTTGACGTTCTTGGTAAGAAATGTCGGTCCAGTCAAAAGTGAAACCTTTTGGTAAGTTCTGTGATAGCTCTTCCATTACCGCCATTGCTTGACCTGAACTTAATCCTGGTGCAGCTAAACCGCTGATTCCCATGGCTGCAACACCATCATAACGAACAAGTGAAGGTGAACCATAACTTTTTGAAGTCGTGGCAAAGGCATCATATGGTACCATTTGACCATTCTTATTTTTAACATGCCAGAAACTAAAATCATCTGGCAACATACGATAAGGAGCATCTGATTGTAAATAGACCTTTTTTACCCGACTATTATAAACAAAATCATCGATATAAGCTGAACCTAATGCTGTTGACAATACAGTATTAACACTGCCTACAGAAACACCAAGTGCTTGGGCTGTTTCAAAATCAACATTTATTTTATATTGAGGTACATCAAGCATACTAGCTGGGCGAACTTGTTGTAACTCTGGATGATGTGATGCTGCACCAAATATTTGGAAAAAAGCTCCCACTAAAGCCTCATGACCTTGACCTGAGCTATCTTTTAACATATAAGAAAAGCCATTTGCCATACCTAATGAAGGTACAGCAGGAACATTTAAAGCAAATATTCGCGCTTCAGTTAAGGTTAATAAATATCTCATACCTCGACCAACTAACGCCTTAACTTTTTGATTTGCTTGCTTTCGTTCACCCCAATCTTTTAATCGAACAAAACCAAGCCCCATATTCTGACCTCGACCTACCATGCTAAAACCGGCGACAGTATATATCTCTTTAACTGAGTCTTTTTCTTGCTCCATATAATAATTAGACGCTTTAGTTAAAACATCCATTGTTTGTTCTAATGTAGCACCTGGTGGTAATTCAGCCATGATAATGAGCACCCCCTGATCTTCATCAGGTAAGAATCCAGTAGGAAGCCGATTAAATCCAAATATCAATCCGATTACTATTATTATGTAACCAACGAATGTAATTAATGGATAGCGAATAACTTTTATTACACCTTTTTGATATGCATGTAAACTTTTATCATAAGCGCGATTGAACAAATTGAAGAACTTTTTAGTGCCTTTCGAACACCAACTGAATGGAGGAATGGTTTCTAATTTTTCAGCAAATGAAGTTTTCTTAATTTTACTTTTAGACGGCGCTTTTAAGATTTGAGCACAAAGGGCCGGAGTTAACACAATTGCCATAATAACAGACAAAGACATTGCTGTTACAATAGTAATTGAGAATTGGCGATAAATCCCACCAGCAGCACCACCATAAAACGCCATTGGTACAAATACAGCCGAAAGTACTACCGCAATCCCGACTAAAGCTGAAGTTATTTGTTCCATCGACTTAACGGTAGCTTGATAAGGAGACAGTCCCTCATCATGCATAATACGTTCAACGTTTTCAATAACAACGATCGCATCATCCACCAAAAGACCAATCGCTAAGACCATAGCAAACATTGATAAGGTATTAATTGTAAATCCGCAAATATATAAAATTGCAAACGTTCCTAACAATACAACCGGTACAGTGATTGTTGGTATAAGCGTTGAACGAAGGTTTTGTAAAAAAACATACATTACTATTACAACCAAAATGATTGCTTCAACCAATGTATGAATAACATTACTAATCGAAAGTTTAACAAACGGTGTAGTATCATAAGGGTAAGCATATTGAATATCTTCAGGGAAGATTTTAGATAATTCTTCTATTTTTTTATCTACTTGATCTGAAGTATTTAATTGGTTAGCGCCAGTAGCTAAATAAATTGCAAGACCAGCTGCAGCTTTACCATTATAACGAGAAATAAAATTGTAATCAGAAGCACCTATTTCTACTTTCGCTATATCTTTTAATAAGATATTAGAACCATCAGTATTTACTCGCACTAAAATATTTTGGAACTGCTCTGGTGTTTTTAAGCGAGACTGGGCAGTAATAGTTGCATTGAGTTCTTGACCATCTGTTGATGGTAAAGCACCTAGTTGTCCGGCTGTTACTTGAGCATTTTGTGCTTGAATAGCTGCTGTAATTTCTTCAATGGACAAGTTAAAATAAGTTAATTTATTAGGATCAAGCCATATACGCATTGCATATTCTGAACCGAATAAAGTGGTATCACCCACACCTTGAACACGGCGAATAGGATCTTGTACAGTTGAATAAACAAAGTCAGCAATGTCAGACTGTGTTTTTTGTGGATTTGTCGAGTAAAAACCAATAACTTTAAGAAAGTTAGTGTTATTTTTCGCAACAGAAACACCATTTTTTTGGACACTTTCAGGTAAACGAGATTTTATACTTTCTACTTTATTTAATACTTGTACTTGTGCAAAGTCAGGGTTTGTACCTGGAGCAAATGTTAGCGTTGTTTGTACTACACCTTGCGCACTACTGGTTGATTTCATATAAATTAAATTATCAAGACCAGTAAGATTTTGCTCAATTAACTGTGTTACCGTATTTTCAATTGTTTGCGCATCTGCCCCAGGGTAAGTAGCTGTTACAGTAACCGCAGGTGGCGCAATATCAGGATACTGTTCAACAGCTAAAAGCTTTATACATAAAGCTCCGCCCAGCATCATCATGATAGCGATTACCCATGCAAAAACAGGTCTATCAATAAAAAACTTAGCCATAATTAAATCTA
>CALYPG010000039.1 GCA_945271295.1 uncultured Gilliamella sp.
CTTTGGGTAACAAAGAATCCACCAAAAATATTGATACTAGCAATCAAAATAGCAACAAAAGCAATTGCTGTCGTTAAGCCATTATCATCACCAACTTGCAATATTGCACCGACTAAAATAATACCAGAAATAGCATTAGTCACTGACATTAGCGGTGTATGGAGAGAATGAGTCACATTCCATACCACGTAGTACCCAACTACACAAGATAAAGCAAACACCGTAAAGTGTCCTAAAAAGCTTTCTGGAACAGAATTTGCTAGCCAGAAGTAAGCAATCATAATTAATGCTAAAATGCCATACTTCTTTTGAGGTTCCATTGGTTTAGGTTCAGCTTTAACAATAGGAACGGCTTCTTTCTTCTGTGGTTGTGCTGAAACTTGAATTGGTGGCGCCGGCCAGGTAACTTGTTTATCTTTAACTACCGTTACACCACGGATTACAACATCTTCAAAGTTAATATCAATATTACCATCTTTTTCTTTAGCAAGAAGTTTTAATAGATTAACAATATTGGTTCCATAAAGTTGCGAAGCTTGAGCAGGCATTCGATTAGCTAAATCGGTATAACCAACAATTTTTACATTATTGTCTGTTTCGTAAACTTTACCAGGTTTGGTTAATTCACAGTTACCACCAGTTAGTGCCGCTAAATCAACGATTACACTGCCAGGCTTCATCGATTCAACCATCTGTTTAGAGATTAGTTTAGGTGCTGGTTTTCCTGGAATTAAGGCTGTTGTTATAATAATATCAACATCTTTAGCTTGTTCAGCAAATAGCGCCATTTCTGCTTCAATAAAGGCTGCTGACATCTGTTTGGCGTATCCATCTCCCGAGCCAGCTTCTTCTTCAAAATCTAATTCTAAGAAATCAGCTCCCATACTGTTAATTTGTTCTGCAACTTCAGGGCGAGTATCAAAAGCCCGAACAATCGCACCTAGGCTCACCGCTGCGCCAATTGCGGCAAGGCCGGCAACACCCGCACCAATGACTAACACTTTTGCTGGCGGAACTTTACCGGCAGCAGTAACTTGCCCAGTAAAGAATCGACCAAATTGGTTCGCTGCTTCAATTACCGAACGATAGCCCGCAATATTGGACATTGAACTTAATGCATCAAGTGATTGAGCTCTTGAAATACGTGGCACACAATCCATTGCCATGACAGTAACATTTTTAGCAGCTAGTTTTTCTAACAGTTCTTTATGTTGCGCCGGATAAATATAACTAATGAGGGTTAATCCTTCTTTCATTAAAGCGATTTCATCATCATTAGGTGCATGAAATTTCAAAATTAAATCATTTTGCCAAATATCTTGGGTATTTTGAATTGTGGCTCCCGCATCAATAAAAGCTTGATCTTCAAAATGAGCTGCATGGCCTGCACCTTGTTCAACAGAAACTGTAAATCCAAGTTTTAACAGCTGTCCAACGGTTTGAGGTGTTGCCGCAACTCTAGCTTCATTGGATAACCGTTCTTTAGGTATACCTATATGCATTGCGTTACATCCTTATGTTTGTTAAAGTAAATCTGGTGTACTTTTGATTTTAGCATAAATTAGCGTCAGTGCGAGCAGGTAATTAATTTTTTATTATCGCCTTCTTATTATTATTTTTAGTAATAACAACCATCAATGATATAATCATAAAATTACACTATATTTATCATCAAGTTAATTTAAATTGTGGCACCTATTTTTTGCTAAATTAGTGCTATATGTTAGCCTTTTTGACAAAAGGTACAAAAAGCACAAGATTTTACCTGCTTGTTCACGATCTTTGCATGGTTACTGATGTAATCAATCTCGTTTAATCAACACCTAACGAATTATTATTGATATTGAATTAATAGCAACTTTCATTTTAGGTATACTGCTGGTGAATTTTGGTTGTTTAGTCGATGAATATTGTCATATACAAGTGGTAACTGAAGTAGATCATGCGGATTTTCGGGATTTAATTGTTGAAGTTTTACATAATATTGATGAGGTAAACTGATAATATAATAAAAACGACATCACATTCGTATCTCGTTTTTATTATAGTTATTTATTATTTTTACTCTAATACCATTAAATTATTTAATCTTCTTCTGGCATTAATGTAAAAGTTAATGTAGTAAAAAATTTGTCTTGAGTAGCTAATGTATTATCTTTTAGTGGGAAACCGATTTCTACACCGATGACATTTAATCCTTGATTTGGAATAGTGATAGAAGCTTCACCTTTGTCATTGGTTTTGATTGTCTTGTCTAAATTGCCCACTACATCAATAATTACCGGGACATCGGTTAGTGGTTTGCCATCTTTATAAACTGTGATAGGCAAATTATCACCTCGTTTTAATTTAGTTGGATCAATTTTTGGTACAATTTGCAGTGGAATATCCTTAATCAACTTAGGTTTATTAACTGATGATAGATAATTTATACTGTATTTGATCGCATGCGTGCCCTTTGAGGCGCCTTCAACTTTATTCATAGGTAAATTAACATATTTACCTTGAGAATTTTTGGTCCAATAACCATAATCAAAAGATACTGTAACTACAGCTGTTTTATCAGTTGGTTCAACAGTCACATAATTGCTATGTGTTTTTTTCGCAATTGATATTGCTGACCAATCACTTGTATAGGCATTGAGTTGTTTAACACATTCCGGCTGATAGCCATTATCTAATGGACCTTCCCCTAGCACAATTTGTTTTTGATCAACACGATTAGTAATCCAGATACCATGCGCAGAAACTGCTTGTGAAACCAAGCCAGTTAGAGTTCCAGACAACATAAGGACTAATAATTTACGCATATATTTACCTCTTTATTTTATGAAAATGATAATCATTATTATTTTCGGATTGTTAAATGTCAAGAATTATCTGTTCGTTAATTAACCAGAATTTTATCTTTTTAAATAATTGAAATAAATTTAAAGAGTGTTCTTAAATAGACAATTGACATGTATTAACTTATGCTTAAATAATAGTTAATATGAAAAGCATGAAGGTATTGATTATCTAAATATCTTATTAAAATTAATTGATAATAATTTGAATTATTTCAAATAGATTTTATAAACTCAAACTTGATAATAAATCTTGAATATAGCTGTTTTTAACTATCACAATTTGTTATATAATCGGAAATATTTGTCTTTGGCACAATATATTACGTATCGCATATTTTTAAGGTACTTTTTGTTATGACGTATCTTTAATTAAGGAACTGCTATGATAGATTTTTCCCAATCAGTGCCAGAACTGGTCTCTTGGGCAAAAAAGAATGATTTTTCAATTGCATTACCTGTCGAAAGGCTGGCATTTTTGTTGGCTATTGCTGTTTTAAATAGTGAGCGCTTCGATGGCGAAATGACTGAATCTGAATTAATTGATGCTTTCAAGCATGTTTCACAGATTTTTGAGCAAAGTGAAGATACCATCGCTGTTCGCGCCAATAATGCGATTAATGATTTAGTTCGCCAACGATTAATTACGCGTTTTGCTAGTGAAATGACAGATGGTTTTTCAATTTATCGCTTAACTCCACTCGGTATTGGAATTACTGATTACTATATTCGTCAGCGTGAATTTTCAACCTTACGATTGTCAATTCAACTTTCTATTGTTGCCCAAGAATTAAAGCGAGCAGCCGAAGCTGCGGTTGAAGGCGGTGATGATCTACATTGGCACAGGAATGTATTTGCACCTTTAAAATATTCGGTTGCTGAAATTTTTGATAGTATCGATATTACCCAGCGAGTAATGGATGAGCAACAAGCTGACGTAAAGCAGAATATTTCGGCATTGTTAAGCCAAGATTGGCAAGCAGCAATTAGTAGTTGTGAAGAACTGCTTAGCGCAACATCACAAACGTTACGTGAATTACAAGACACATTAGCAGCTGCAGGCGATAAATTACAGGCTAGTCTACTTTTGATTCAAGATGCAATACTTGATCTTCCCGATCTAGATAAAATCAATAATGTGGTCATTGATTTACAAGCAAAACTAGATCGAATTATTGGTTGGGGACAAAAAGCTATCGACCTATGGATAGGTTATGATCGACATGTCCATAAATTTATACGTACTGCGATTGATTTAGATAAAAATCGCGTTTTTTCACAACGATTGCGTAAATCAATCCAGAGCTATTTTGATTTACCTTGGTCTCTTATCTTTGCCAATGCCGATCGCTTACTTGATATGCGCGATGAGGAACTTGCTTTGCATGAAGCTGAAGTTACCGGTGAATTACCTTCAGAACTAGAATTTGAAATGATTGAAGAGATTCAAGATTACATTATTGCGCATATTGAACAAAATTTATTGATCTTTAAACAAGACAATAAGCCACTTGATATCGGTATTGCCATTCGTGGCTTTTTAAAACAGTTCCCACGCGAACAACATTTTGATATCACAAGATTATTTATCGATCAGGCAATCCGACTTGGTTTTGCTAAAGATGATCTGCTCGGTATTCCTGCCGAATGGAAACTTATTAACGATTATGGAGCTAAGGTGCAAGCACATGTCATCGACAGATACTAACGATTTTGAAACAAAAGAAGCGGCTCACCCTCTTAATGATGTCATGGGGCGCTTAGCCGCAAGTTCACAAGATACGATGGATAAATATATGCCAATCAAATTGGCTCAAGCGATAGCCAATCCTATTTTCCCAGAACTTGATAGCTTGCTTCGTTCCGGGCGTCATATAGGTATTGATGAACTCGATCAACATGCTTTTTTGATGGATTTTCAATCTGAACTTGAACAGTTTTACCAACGCTATAACGTCGAATTAATTCGAGCTCCAGAAGGTTTTTTCTATCTTCGACCACGTTCAACAACATTAATACCTCGTTCGGTTTTGTCTGAACTTGATATGCTAGTCGGTAAAGTACTTTGCTATTTATATTTAAGCCCAGAGCGATTAGCGCATGAAGGCATTTTTACCTTACAAGAACTCTTTGATGAACTGGTTTCACTTGCTGACGAAAGCAAACTGCTTAAATTAGTAAATCAACGTTCGACTGGCTCAGATCTTGATCGGCAAAAATTATTTGATAAAGTCAAAACTGCTGTAAACCGTTTACGTCGACTCGGTATGATTTTTTTTATTGTTGGAAATGACAACAGTCGTTTTCGTATCAATGAATCAATATTTCGATTTGGTGCAGATGTACGTAGCACTGATGATGCTCAAGAAGCGCAATTACGCTTAATTCGTGATGGTGAAGCCATTAAAATAGAATCATCTTTGAGTTTAGATGATGAAAATGATAATGAAGAACAAGAAGATGTCGTTGTTAATGAGGAGATTGAATAATCATGATTGGACACGGTAAATTTCACTCATTAACCCTGATTAACTGGAATGGTTTTTTTGCTCGAACTTTTGAGCTAGACCAATTAGTGACAACGCTATCTGGTGGTAATGGGGCTGGTAAATCAACCACAATGGCTGCATTTGTAACCGCATTAATTCCTGATTTAACCTTATTACATTTTAGAAATACTACCGAAGCAGGCGCTACATCTGGTTCACGCGATAAAGGATTATACGGTAAATTAAAACCAGGTGTTTGTTATTCAATGTTAGATGTAATTAATTCACGTAATCAGCGGATTATTTGTGGTGTACGTCTACAGCAAGTAGCTGGGCGGGACAAAAAAGTGGATATAAAACCATTTTTACTGCAAGGCTTGTCAGTTACTATTAGTCCAACAGAATTAGTCACTGAGCGGTTAAATGATAAACAAGCACGAATTTTATCTTTGTCTGAATTTAAAGATAAAGTTGAATCAATGGATGGCATTATCTTTAAACAATTTAATTCTATAACGGATTACCATTCGGTTATGTTTGATTTTGGTATTTTACCAAAACGGTTACGTTCATCATCAGATCGTAACAAATATTATCGTTTGATTGAGGCTTCACTTTATGGAGGTATCTCAAGTGCAATTACGCGTTCACTGCGTGATTATCTTTTACCCGAAAATAGTGGAGTACGTAAAGCATTCCAAGATATGGAAGCTGCACTACGCGAAAATCGCATGACATTAGAAGCAATACGGGTCACGCAATCAGATCGCGATTTGTTTAAACATCTTATTACTGAATCGACAGATTATGTTGCTGCTGATTATATGCGGCACTCAAATGAACGTCGTGTACATATTGAATCGGTATTAGGACTACGTCGTGAGATGTTTAAAACCCAAGACCAGCTTATTAGTAATCAATTTCGTCAAGATGAAATGGCCAATGAACTTAAAGAATATCAAGATGCACAAGCTATTTTAGAAACTGATTTACAAGCAGCCAACGATCACCTCAATTTAGCCCAAACAGCATTACGTCAACAAGAAAAGATCGATCGGTATCAAGCAGATTTAGATGAGTTAAATCTGAAACTTGAAGAGCAAAACGAAGTGGTGATAGAAGCGAATGAACAATATCAAACCTATCGTGATCAGGTTGAACATGCTGAACAAGAAGTTGATGAAATCAAAACACAATTAGCCGATTATCAACAAGCACTAGATGTACAACAAACCCGAGCCATTCAATATCAACAAGCTTTGCAAGCCTTACAAAATGCACAGTCTTTATGTCAGTTGCCAAAATTGGCAATGAATAATATAGAAGAATATTATGCGATTTTTGATGAAAAACAAAAAGAAATCACTAAGCAAGTTTTAGAATTAGAACAAAAGCTTAGTGTTGCTGATGAGGCAATTAATCAGTTTGATCGTGCTTATCAGTTAGTTATCAAATTAGTTGGTGAAGTAACCCGTAGTGAAGCTTGGACAGCAGCCAAAGAAGCTCTTAGAAATTGGCCATCCCAATGTTACCAAGCAGAACAAGCGCAATACTTACAATTGCAACTTCATGAGTTAGAACAACGTTTCTTTGAACAAAAAGAAGCTGAATCTTTATTAACGCAGTTTTGTAAACGAATTGGACGCCAAGTCAGTTACGATGAACTCGATGGATTACAACAAGAACTCGAACTACAACTTGATGACAATGCTCAACTTGCCAGCGAATCAAGTGAAAAACGTATCGAATTTAAGCAAGAACTTGAACAAATTCAAACTAAAATTAGCGATTATCATCAAAAAGCACCACAATGGTTAAAAGCACAAGATGCATTAATTGCCTTACAAGAGCAAACCAGTCAAACTTTTGATGATAGCCAAGCGATTACACAACATATGCGTCAACTTCTTGAACAGGAACGTGTGCTAATCACTGAGCGAGATCAAATTAATAATCGGCGTAATCAGTTAGATACCCAAATTGAACAATTAAATCAACCGAGCGGTGTTGATGATGGGCGTCTATCTGCGCTTGCGGAACGATTTAATGGGGTATTACTATCAGAAATCTATGAAGATGTTACTATCGATGATGCTCCTTACTTTTCGGCTTTATATGGCCCAGCCAGACAAGCAATTGTTGTGCCTGACTTATCACTGGTTAAAGCACAGTTAGAAAACCTCACTACAAGTGATGAAGATTATCCTGAAGATATCTATTTTATTGAAGGTGATCCGTCATCATTCGATGATAGCGTTTTTGATTGTGAAGAGATGAATAAAGCGGTGTTGGTCAAAACAGGTGATCGTCAATGGCGTTTTTCATGTTTCCCAACAGTACCACTTTTTGGTCGTGCAGCGCGAGAAGTTCATCTTGAAAAGTTATCGATCGAACGAGATGAATTACTCGAACGTTATGCAACCATCTCATTTGATTTACAAAAATTACAACGTATTGAGCAAAATGTTGGGCAATTCATCGCTCAATATTTAGCCGTTGCTTTTGACATTGATCCAGAAGCAGAAGCACAAAAATTAGTAGCAAGACGTAGTGAAATTGAACGTCAATTATCATCTCAAGAAAGCATTGATAAACAAAATCAACAACAAGTTGCTAATTGCAAAGAACAATTGACTACCATAAATCGACTTATTGCTCAAATGCACTTACTTGCTGATGACGATTTGGCTGACCGGGTAGATGAATTGCGTGAACAGTTAACAGAAGCTCAAGAAGCAGAGCAATATGTTACTCGCAATCGTAATACTGTGTCGGAATTAGAGCCAATAGTTGCTGTATTACAAAGCGATCCTGAACAAAATGAAACTTTGCGTGAACATTACAATTCAATTAAGAACCAACAACAAATAATTCGTGAGCAAGTGTTTGCCTTGACTGAAGTTATGCAAAGGCGGGCCCATTTTGGTTATGAAGATTCAGCCGGTATGCTAGATAATGATACCGATTTAAATGAAAAGTTACGTGCTAGATTAGAACTTGTTGAAGAACACAGAACACAAGCGCGTAGTCAAATGCAGCAATATCAAGATAAATATAACCAATATAATCAGACCTTAGCTTCACTTAAAAGTGCGTTTGAGACAAAGCGCGATATGTTAAATGAGCTACATAAAGAGATCGAACAAATTGGTGTTAAAGCTGATGCAAATACGCAAGAGCGAGCACAAATTCGCCGGGATGAGATCCATCAAAAACTCAATACTAATCGCCAAAGTTGTTCTTCATTAGAAAAACAACTCATTATGTATGAAAGTGAGATGACTCAAATGCAAAAACGGTTAGCTCAAACATTACGTGATTATAAACAATTACGTCAACAGGTGGTAAGAGCTAAAGTTGAATGGTGTTTAGTTCTCCGACTAGTTAAAGACAATAGTGTAGAGCGCCGTTTACATCGCCGTGAACTAGCCTATTTGAGTGCTGATGAACTACGTTCCATGTCAGATAAGGCATTAGGTTCTTTGCGCATTGCTGTAAACGATAATGAACATCTGCGCGATGTACTGCGATTATCAGAAGATCCTAAAAGTCCAGAACGGAAAATTCAGTTTTATATTGCCGTTTATAAACATTTACGTGAAAGAATTCGCCAAGATATTGTAAAAACCGATGATCCAATTGAAGCAATTGAACAAATGGAGATCGAATTGTCGCGCTTGACGGAAGAATTAACTTCACGAGAGCAACAATTGGCAATTAGCTCTAAAAGTGTGGCAAATATTATTCGTAAAACGATTCAACGCGAGCAAAACCGTATCCGTGTGCTGAATCAAGGATTGCAAGCTGTTGCATTTGGTCAAGTTAATGGTGTCCGTTTAAATGTTAATATCCGTGAAACTCATGCTACCCTTTTATCTGGACTTGCTGATGAACGAAATGAACATCAAGATCTATTTAGTAATAATCGAATTACTTTTTCAGAGGCATTAGCGAAACTCTATCAACGTTTAAACCCACATATTGATATGGGGCAACGAACCGCACAAACTATTGGTGAAGAATTGCTCGATTATCGAAATTATCTGGAAATGGATGTTGAAGTTAATCGTGGTGCTGATGGTTGGTTACGTGCTGAAAGTGGCGCGTTATCCACTGGGGAAGCAATCGGTACCGGTATGTCGATATTATTGATGGTTATTCAAAGTTGGGAAGATGAATCCAAACGCCTACGCAGTAAAGATATTTCACCATGCCGTTTGCTATTCTTGGATGAAGCTGCTCGTTTGGATGCCAAATCAATTGCCACTTTATTTGAGCTTTGTGAAAGATTAGAAATGCAATTGATTATTGCAGCGCCAGAAAATATCAGTCCTGAAAAAGGTACCACCTACAAATTAGTGCGTAAAGTAATTAATAACAATGAACATGTACATGTGGTTGGCTTAAAAGGTTTTGCATAAACACTATTGGTTTATTGATATTTATTTTTTCTTCGCCGACATTGTCGGCAAAATTGTTTTATTTAATTAAACACAGTTAATCCAACTAAAAAAGTGTTTTTTGAGTAAGGTAGTTATATTACTTCATAAGTATGATTTATAGTCCATTTATTGGAGTTATAAGAAGTCAGGTTTTCAGAAAAAATCGATAAGGATTAGTTCACTTTCTTAAAAATATTGGTTGTTGTTAATAGATTATTTATAGTTTTGGTCGCAAGTATGTTCCAAGAAGTTTCAGGAATAGCATACGTTTTAGTATAAAATTAAACCTACATTCAACATCTAAGTGCGAATCCAGTCAGTAAAAGG
>CALYPG010000040.1 GCA_945271295.1 uncultured Gilliamella sp.
GATTCAAAGGGCTACACTAGCCCTTTATTAATCAAAAACTATAACGAACCCCAACCATTAAATCAGTTGTACTTAGTTTTAACTCTGATTTAGCGCTATTATCAGTAGTGTTGACGCTTATTTTACCGCCATTAGTATAACGTGCAATAACATCGGCCGACCAATTGTCTGTAATTTTATATGCAGCTCCCAAACCTGCTGCATAAGCAAAACGAGTTTTGTTTTTAGAATCTTTATCAGCATCTTCATTATCTCCACCTGCAACTAGCCCTGTGCGTTCATATTTAAGAAACGCCGCACCTAATCCCAACGATACATAAGGTGAAAAATTAGTACCAGTATCAAAATCGTAATAGGTATTAACCATTAAGGTATTCATTCGGGTTTTGATATGTAAGTAATATTCTCCATTCATTAGATTCCCATCGTCATCTCTACCGCTAAATTGGTGCGCATTAGTATCTTTATTTAAATTGCCACGCATCGTAAACATTAATTCAGAGCGAATGGGTAAGTCAAATTGTGGTTTAAAATTATAACCAATACCCACCCCCCCACTAACAACTACTTTGTTTTGGGAGTCAAAGCTAAAGTTGCTAGGATCAACATCACTATCAAAAAATTTGTGATTAATGCCGCCTGCTCGTAGCCAGCTTCCACCCAATTGACCATTGACATAAACACCTGATGTTTCAGCATAGGCAATACCTGTTGAACTGGCTAACATAGCTACTAAAATTAACGTTTTTTTCATATTTCCCTCATCTTATATAAATGTTATAAAACTTATTAAGTGTAGTATAAATTCATAAACATATCAATAAATGATATATAAATTAACATATGTATCTATAACTGATATTTAAATATTGAGGTAATGACAGGACAATAAGAAATAATACATAACATAATTTAGAGCTATATAAATATGGCAAAAACGCCAGTTTCAGATATTGATAAAAAAGTGGGTAAACGTGTACAACAGTGTAGAAAAGAAAAAGGACTCACTGTAGTACAGCTATCGGAAAAAATAGAGTTACCAGCTCAAACCATTTCTCGTTACGAAAGAGGAGAGAATAAAATCAATCTGGAACATTTAACATTAATTGCTACAGGTCTGCAAACCCCAATTAGTTGGTTTTTAATTGACGAAGAGCAAACTTACACTATAGAAACATCTAATAAAGTTGCAGAAAAAAAAGAAGCTTATTTATACTCAAATTCTAAGGATCTTGAGATTAGGTTGTTACAACGATGGGAACTTTTAACGACGGAACAGAAACGAGCATTAATTATTTTGCTAGATACTCTACCACTACATTAAGTTTTGATTTTAAAACCTTTAGGTGCTTTATTACTTGTTAATAAATGATAAGGTGAAAAATACAATGAAGTTATTAAATTGCCACTCTGCTTATAAATTTGATATTTCTGTATTGGTTGTTTAATATTACTAGCGCTAATATTTTCTTCTTTTTTCCAATTGATCTTACTACCATTATTTAATCGAAGTTTTGATAAGTAGACCTCAATTTCAGGATCTCCATAAACAGGAATAGGGTTTGTTCTGTCTAAGCCAAATTGACCATAACCTTGTGGAATTTTGTTTTTTCTACATGCTTGAGGATTATGTCTAATTATTCTTTCTAATGCTTTGGCTTTATAGTTTGGCATAGTATAAAACCATGAAGGTATAAATTGTGTTTGTGGCATATTCATTTTTAACTCCCATTTAGTACATTATTTCATTAAGGTATTGATTTAAATTAATTAAATTTGATTTTGGTACTGTTTTTTGCTATACTATTAGTTGATTAGTATTAAGTTAATTGTGTTTTTTAATTACTCATTGGGTGTTATTACTAGTGATGCCAGCAAAGCAAGGGAGTTTAGATAACTTTTGTGGCATTTACAGCTTGGTAAATGCAGTATCCCACCTGTATCGAAACCGATTAAAACGTAAAAATCTATACCTTAAGTTAGTCAATCATTTTAACCAAAGATACAATATTATTGATTTGATCAATTATGGTATGACAAATGTTGAAATGGATAATTTAATAATGACTGTATTTCAACAAGGTTATTATTATCAGCATTACCCATTAATAATCACGATGCCATATCGAGGTATATCAAAACTCACAACACCACAGCTATTTTCACAAATCAATCAATTTCTTAATAAATACCCAGATAAAAGAACTTCTGTCATTATTGGCACTCAGTACCATTGGTCAGTAATACAAGCGATTGATCATAAGTTTATTTATTTTTTAGATAGTACTGATTTTAATAAAGCATACCGACATAGTTTTTCAATAGTAAATAAGAATAAGACTTATCAGATTAGTTTAGATGATATTTATTTTTTTGAGCGTGTAATATGACGATAGTAACTATTAATGAACATGACCTAGATATCATTAATCAAGCCAAAGCTATTATTGCCAAATATATACACACGGGCAAAAAACTATGTTCACCAAATGATGTAAAGGACTATCTGATATTAAACCTAGGACTGCTTGATTATGAAGAATTTTGTGTATTATATTTAAATAACCAAAATCAAGTAATAGTATTTGAAAAACTGTTTAGAGGAACAATTAATGAAACTAGTGTCTATCCACGTGAAATCGCTAAGCAAGTGATTTGTTATAATGCTATTTCAGTGATACTTGTACACAATCACCCCAGTGGAGAGCCATTACCTAGTAAGGAAGACGTTAAATTGACCCAACAAATTGAGAGTGTTTTATCATTGATCGATGTGAAAGTACTTGACCACTTTATTGTAGCCAAGCACAAAATTGTTTCAATGAAAGAAAATGGCAATATTTAATCCAAATCATGATCATCGTTCTCTTGTTCATTCGCTATAATTTTTTCTATTCCTTCTTGAATAAATGTTTCATTTATTGCTTGTCTATACTGCTTTATGTTCCAATTCTCAGGTTGCTTTTCATCAATACCTAGAGTTCTATTTAAAATACATTGCGGGCTCTTTAATTTTTTATTTTTTTTGATTTTTAGTTTATTCAGTTCTTCAATTATTAAAGAGGTTTTTAATTTAGAGGTGAATTTATAAAATTTTGCAATAGAACAACGACGATAAAATGATTTAGCTTTTGGAATAGAAGAGATGTTTTGATTAAAATGTTCGAGCAAAAAAATGAAAAGATTTGTATAGACAGATATGACACCTTTTTGACCTTCCTTTATATTACCTTGACATAAAAACTGACTCAGTTTTTGCAGTTCTTCATATTGATCCCTTTTTAACTCAAGTGTTACGGTCACTATACCTGAATCTTTTTTACGTTGTCTAATTTCTTGTTGGACTTTCGTGTTAGATTTACGTTCTGATTTTTCATTTGATTTCATAGAAACACAATCCCCTGTCCTGATTACTTATAAAACTGCTGTTAATTTTATTATAACACAATATTGTCATAATGACAGTCATTATGACAATATTGTAATTACGTCTGTACTTATGACCGTCATAATATCGATTGTATTTTGATAGATTATTAAAGCTGTCTAATAGCCTGCTAATAGCCTGCTATAGCATGATTATATATACCTAATATTAAGAATATATTCATATATTAGGTATATATAAATAACATGAAATATAGTTAAAACGATATGTTTTAATCCATTAAATAGCTAGTTAGAGAGATTTTGAACCAAAAATTAATCAGAAATTTTATTTATTTTCGATCTTGTAAATGAGTTCCGTTGGAATTGCAATTGGTGCGATTCCGTTTATAAACGGAGGTCATAAAATGACTGCTATTTTTAAGATTAAACATGTATGTGAAATAACTGCTTTATCTAAGGCAACAATTTATCGTCAAATTAAAAAAGGGAAATTTCCAGCTCCAATTCAACTCACGGATAGAAGTATTGGTTGGTTAGATACTGATATTAATGCTTGGATAGTATCAAGACAGAAAGTCGATTTAACTCGTTCACTAGATGAGTGGAGGGTTAAATAATGAATAACATACTAAGTACTATTCCTGAAAAAAATATTGATTTTGGGAAAAACTACATTGAAGTTTCGGATAATGTTTTTATTGGTCATAAAGCAACATTAAGAATAGATAAGTTATCTTTTACGAGTGAGCCTAAAGATAGGGATTTATTAATAAATAAGCTAATAAAAATTAAGAGTAATTCAAAATACGATGTTAAACACTATAAGTCTTCAGGCAGTATTGCAAAACTTTACAAAAGAATGATTACAATTTGTTCGAAGAAAAACAAAAAAATTGGTTTAACGATTAATTATGACCCTAAATTTAAACGAGTTAATTTTATCAGGTTTGAATTATCACCACAGCATATAAGATGCAAACAAATGGCTAAATTAATTGATTTTTTGGCTCGAAAAAGGTGTTTAGGGAATATGATTTTTATGTTACTCAATAGAGCCGACGTTACACGGATTGATATTGCATTAGATTTATATGGTATATCTGCTTCTAATTACTATTTTGGTTTAGACGGGGCAACGAAGGGCAAACTTCATCTTAAAGATGAATGTCATGGTTTTGGAGGTGTTAGTTTAGGTAGTTATAAATCAACAGTGCAAATAGCTGTTTATGATAAAGTTTATATAGAAAAGGATAATATAAATGATATTAAATATTATTTATATCATCACGAAGAACTAAAGTTTATGCGAATTGAAGCGCGAATTAAACCCAAAGGCAGTAGTGAACTCATGTTATCCAATTTATTTATGACTGAAAGAATATCAAACCCATTTGAACGATTATGTATTTATCCCTTAAGTATTAAAACCCAGTTATTTAAATATGAATCTTTTTATAATTTGCTAGATAAAATGACTATCCCTGAGGCACTAGGTAAAATTGAAAAAGGATATGCTAAAGACAATATTCGCAAAATTTTAAAACAAAATAAAGCTTGTTTATTTGATGGTAAACGACTTTGGGAAAAAGAAAAATTGAAGTGCATGTCGTTGTTGGGGGTATTGCAACAGCCAGCCTATTGGGATCGAAAAATATGGAATAAGTATATTTTAAAACGAAGATCTAAAAGAAAATAGGTAGTTAATATGATATTCTGTTAATACATGTAATAGTGTATTAACAGAATTTTGTTTTAATGGGACTAATATGAGAGAAATTATTGATTATTTCCAATTAGGTGCTAATGGATTCGTTTTACTTGCTTTAAGTTGGCTATATATAGCTTATGTGAGAACTCTTAAATCCACTTTAGAACTGAAAAATGAGCAAATAAAAATTGCAGAAAAAAACGTAGGCTTTTGGAAAGATAAAGCGAATGAACTAAAAAAAACTTCACCTGAATTTGTAGAAACAGTGCTAAGTAAACGAATACAAATAAGAGAGGAAGAACTAAATAGATTAAATGAAGATTCATTTAAAAATCAAACTGAAATATTAGAATTAAAAAAACAATTAAATACACTACATTCTGAATTAGAGAAGGCAAAATATTTTAGCCGAGCACTTACTTATTATGATTCAGATATTGATGATGATGTAATTATCCCTCCATCAGATATCAAGTTAATTGAATTAGGAGAAGTTTTTGTCGACTCTGGTTCTTTGATGATAACCGACCCATGTTACATCGATTTAGAATGGAAGAATGTTGAATATACACCAAAAAGAATTTATAAGGATAGTATTACAGGTGAAAATATAGAATGGCCCCATGATTTTACAAGATATGATGAAGTTTTTGAACCTTATGGTAAGAATGTAAATGAACTTATTGCTGATGGTTCTTTTGTTGAAATAAAAGATAATATACCTTTATCCTATTCTTATTCTGGTGCTTGTCTTGCAACTAACTCTGAGCAAGGTTGTGGTGTTTTGCCATTTAAAAATGGTCTTTTAGGTGCCGGCTTCGCCATAAAAACTGTGTATGGTGATGGGGCATATACAGTTATGGGAGAATATTACAAAGATAATGTTATTAGAATATATATTGATTTACAATAAATATACTTAAAACACTATTTACTAAAAACAGCTAAGACGTGTGTACCCAATTTTTGTTGACTGTTAGAATCTGTAACTAATTTGTCTTATTAACTAAAATGATCTGGTATTCAGTAAATCGGAGTTTGTATATCGCAATCTCTTCGAAGTATTTCATCAGTATGATGAATACTTCTTAATTTAGATAATACTTTTTAGACCGATAGTTACACTAAGGGAGCATTCAGGATATGTGATAATTGGTGTGCTAATTTAAATTGTGTCAGCATAAAGGAAATCGACTAACGCTTCTTGATAGAGCAATTACCCTAAAATTTAAGTAAATACAGTTTACGAGTAGGAGCTAGATATGAACTTTGTAGTTCTTGGCAGAAATGAAACTATAACCCCATCAATTAACACTGCCTTTCTAAGAATAGATCATTGGAATGATTACTCTTTTGTCACAATGTTTTATTTAACGGTATACGATGAGAGCGGAATAGAGCATGATATTGGTGATGTAAAAATAGGCTTTATTGGGCAAACTACAGAAAATAGTACATATTCAACACTGAATAAGCACTTTTCCTTATTGGATGAGCAATATTTTTCGTTAGGCACTAATGTTAATTACTATAGATGCTTAAACGAGCTAAGCCCTGCTCTTAAAGAAACCATTTTAACAGCGCTTAAAGACCTCGTTTATAAGCCAGAAAAGATAAAAGATATTGAAGATGAGGATGTTTTAAACACTTCTCTTTTTCGTACTGTTACTTTATCAGATGTTCATGGTCAGTTTTCGAGAGCTTTAGCTGGATTAGCTGAGTTATCTGATTTCAACTTTAGTTTTATACGAAATAACGCAGAAGGTTTTTACGACTTAAAATTACCTTTTAAAGTAAAAGTAGGTTCAATCCCAATCACTAATATCCATGCTTTTATTGGTCGAAATGGGTGTGGTAAAACAACCATTTTGAATGGAATGATCAAAGCAATAACTAACCCCGACGATGACTACTGCTACTTTATTGATGATAGTGGTTTTGGGGATTCCAGAATCCCTAATGGTTACTTTCGCTCTTTGATATCAGTATCTTTTAGTGCATTTGACCCATTTACGCCACCTCAAGAGCAGACAGATCCTGCGAAAGGTACTAGGTATTTTTATATTGGCTTAAAAAAAAGAGATAACAACGATGAGCTTAATTCCCTAAAAGATCTACATAAAGACTTCGTTTCTGCATTAATAGGTTGTTTATGCAATGAAGATAAAAAAATAATTTGGCTTGAAACAATCAACAAATTAAGTAGTGACAATAATTTCAAGAATATGGAATTAAGTATTCTTGATGCGAGATATCAAGGCGTACAACAAAACAACCCTAACATTCAAGTTGACAGTGAATCTTTTAATCAGTTGTTTTACGCAGATATCAATAACTACTTACACCGTATGAGCTCTGGACACGCGATCGTACTATTTACGATCACTAGATTAGTGGATACGGTTGGTGAAAAATCTCTCGTATTGCTGGACGAGCCAGAAGGACATCTACACCCACCTCTTCTCTCTGCATTCCTGCGTGCATTAAGCGATTTACTTTACATCAAAAATGGAGTTGCTATTATTGCTACTCACTCCCCTGTTGTTCTTCAAGAAATACCAAAATCCTGTGTTTGGAAAGTTATACGTTCAAGAGAAGTCATAAACACGCAGAGGCCAGAGATAGAAACATTTGGAGAAAATTTGGGTGTATTGACACGTGAAGTATTTGCACTTGAAGTCACAAATTCTGGCTATCATTCTTTGTTAACTAAATCAGTTGATTCAGGTGCGTCATATCAGGACATTTTGGCTGAGTATGAAGGACAAATTGGACTTGAAGGTCGAACCGTCTTAAAGGCCATGATTTTAAATAGAGAGGCTGGAAAATTACAATGAAAAAGCTAAGTCCTCCTGAGATATCTTTTGATGATATGTTAAATAAGTGCTCTCAAGGAATGAAACAAGTGAAGATTCGTAATGACTTCATTTCAGTATTTCCAATTTTTAAAGAGAAAGAGTCGGAATATATAGAACTAAGTATAAATGGAAATTTATATGCCTATCCCATAACTAACCCTTTAGACGACACGACTAAAGTCATTGGCCACCTTACTAAATCTCAGCTAATTAACTTATATGAAAACAATCTGATAAATAAAGATAAACCTGCGAGAGAATACTACGATTTATTACTATTATCTTCAGGAGAGCGTTGCCCGTTTTGTGGCGATATTGGACAAACGAAAAACTTAGACCATTTTTTGCCCAAAGCTCATTTTCCTGAATTCTCAGTTATGCCGCTTAACCTAGTGCCTTCGTGTCGTGACTGTAATATGGGTGGAAAAGGTCAAGCTTATGCAACTAGCGAAGATGATCAAGTCATTCACCCATATCTTGATAAAAATATTTTTTATCAAGAACAATGGGTGTTTGCCGAGTACAATGATGAAGATGAGGGGGCACTGGTTTATTATGTCCATTGTCCAGATGCTTGGAGACTAGAAGATAAAAATCGGGCTAAAAACCATTTCAAGAATTTAGATCTAGCAAGCCGATATAGCTTAGAGGCAGGCAAACACTTAAGTGAAATAATCGACCAAAAGAATGCGTTTACAAATGTAATACGCCGCTTTGATCCACATGCTACACCACAAAAAATAAAAGATGCATTCGTTGATGCCAATCTCCAACCTATGATAAATTCAGATCAATTTCCTAATCACTGGAAAAAAGTAATGTATCAATGCTTAGCTGAGTCACCAGCTTTCTTTGAGATATGAATACTTAGAAAGTTTTTGATTGGCTCAATAGGAGGATTGAATTTAATTTTTTTGTAGCATTAATTAGTATAACAAAAAGTATAACAAAACCTATATTTTAATAAAAAATCATTAAAAATCAATATAACCATATAAACGCATCATTGGTGTGTGGTCGGTTAAATTTTCTTCATTAATCATAGCTTTATTTTTTATTGTTGTTTATATTTCAATGTATTAGTTATTTTTATTAGTCTCACCTAGTATCACTTAGACTCATAAAATATCACTGATTCTTAATCATTAGTATAACTATTATGAGTAATGTGTTGTAATTTAGTTATAAAATAATAGTCATTATCCATTTATTATAACTGATTATTAGTTCATAGCAGAAAGCTATTTTATGGCAAGTAGCAATCAAAAAGCGTTATCTCATCAAGCTATAGTAAAACTAAAGCCGATTGGTAAAGTATTATGCGATTGTAACGAAAATCGTGGTTTAAGAGTTGAGTGTTCAAAAACAGGTAAAACACGGTTTATATATAAATACCGAAGCACTGATGCTAAATTAGTTGAAATGACTATTGGGTATTTTCCATAAATGCAATTAGCTGAAGCTCGTTTAGAATTACAAAAATTGAAAAAATTAGAGAAAGTGGGCAATGCCCTAGGGAACTACGAGAACAATAAAAAATTAAAGAGCTACAACTTAAAAATTCTCAAGAAAATAAATCTAATTTTACTATTAAGGAAATGATTGATTTATATCTAACTGAATATATTCAAGATCACCAAACTAAAGATGGTAAAGTAATAAAAGGAGCAAGGAAGCCTAAAGGTCAAAATGAAGTATAGATAATAATTTTATCAATCCGGTTATTCTTGCGAAAAATAGTTTGCAGATAGCTAAATTTAAGTTGACCTCAAAACGTGGTAGCAGAGTATTATCTGAATTAGAACACAAGCAATTTTCAGAATGGTTACTTATTGGTAAGTTACCAGATAAGGCCAAGCACATACTTTAATGGGATGATTAATTGAATGGTTTGCATGAAACTAATAGAAAGGATTGATGATGAGTCAGTATTCACCTCTTTATAATATTACGCCGTCGATTATTAAT
>CALYPG010000041.1 GCA_945271295.1 uncultured Gilliamella sp.
TTTTATTGTCACCATTATTTTAGTTAAGATTCGCACTTAGTACTTGAATTCAAGAGATATTTTATTTTGTGTCTTAATAAATAGAGTGGAATTTTTCCGGTATGTTGCAAGTTATGGATCGTATCTTTTCTTACTAAACGGTAATTACAGTAAAGCCTAAAAACCTTACTTGCAATTTATCATGTGTTTATTAATAATTTTAATTCAACAACTATTCCTGATTATGATCTTGTTGGTCTTTTTGTAAGTTTTTGCTTGTTTTATCTTTAATTTTTTTACGCTATCTGAAGCTACCGAAGCCATCCTTCCTAACATTAGAATAAACTTATTTACGAAAAACGATATCGTTTAATCGAAGTTATGTAATAACTTATACTAAGTTATTCGTGATTGACTGATAAATATCATAATTTTCAATATCAAAACAGACAATATTCACTGTCAAGATTGTTGGATATTTTACTAAACATGCTTCAATTGTTTTTAATGCTATTTGTGCTGCTTTGTGTTTAGGGAAACGGTAAATACCAGTACTGATATTAGGAAATGATATACTGGCAATATCATATTGAGAAGCCAGTTTAAAACAGCTTATATACGCCCGTTGTAATAATTCTTCTTCATGATTGTTACCATTATTCCAGCGAGGACCAACTGTATGTATTACATATTTAGCCGGAAGGTTACCTGCAGTTGTGATAACGGCTTCACCTACTTTACAACCACCTTGTTTAGCTCTAATTTTTATACACTCTTCAAGAATAGTTTTACCCCCGGCACGGTGTATTGCACCATCAACCCCTCCTCCTCCGAGCAAAGAAGTATTGGCTGCATTGACAATAGCATCTACAGGAATATTGGTAATATCAGCTTGAAGTAATTTTATTTTATTATTCATCTTATTGGGTTTTCTTATCTGGATGGATGATATCATCAAAAATTATTGGTTTTGAAAATATTGTTCCATACCAGCAAAATTAGTTGGATAAATTTATTTTATCAAATTCGATTTTTTCATTAGGCATAACCCTAATAATGTATCCATCCCTAAAATAGTAATACATAAATGAAGAAAATCATCTGTTAGTAAAAAAAAATAATTAAAAAATATTATGAATTTAACGTTGTAACAATTATATATATTTTATTTAGAAAATGTATAATAAATAGATAAACAAAATATATTTTGGTATACATAAGGAATATAAATGAGTGTTATTTCACGCCTATTTGGCAATAAATCTAAATTACCACAAACAGATGAAGCATTAGTCGAAAATCCAGATATTAAAGATTCCTTATCATTAGGAATTGTATTTAAAGGTCAATTTTGTTTTGATGAAGATAAATTATTGAAGATATTAAGCAATTTAGATGTTTCGATGAAAGGTATCCGATGTAACAAACCATTTGGGCAATTTGAAGAAGGATATTATGCTTTATTCGGTTGGGGTAAACACGTGATTAAGGTGGTTGGTGTTAATGCCCCTTATCCTGCGGACTCCTTAGAAATTTGTATTGGTCCAGCACACTATAGTCAGGAAATAAAAGCACAAATTCGCAACAATGACAGCCATTTGATTTTATATTATGTTGGATATGAACAAGATGTCCTTGAACAATACTTAGCATTAACTCGTTTAGCTGCTGGCTTTGAGCCATTTAATGCCTTGGCTGTAATTAATGAATATGGATATACTTCACTACCAATAAATGTTATTAGTGATTTGATAACCGAAAAAAATGTCAAGGAAGGTTTATGTGATTGTTTACTGATGTTCTTTTGTGGCTTTGTCAAATATGAGGTAGAAAACGTTAATGGTGTGTGGATGCGTACCTATGGTGCTGATGTTTTCGGCTTACCTGATTTCGCGGTTTTAGCAAATAGCCATGATGAAGGTGAACACTATTTTATGTTGTTTCAAGATATTTTAAATTATCTGCGTAAAAGCGGTGCAACTATGGTGGCAGGAGATACCATGGAATATGGTGATGATAACAAAATAATGTTACTACGTTCGCCATCAGATGAAGAATACTATTTGAAAGATAAGGGCAATGTAATAGTGATTGAAATGCGGGATAAATGAGTGAATTCACATAATTGACAAGGCTTAATTAACTAACCTCTTAGTTAGAATAAACAGGCAAACAAATGCCCGCTATTTGCTAGAACGTTAGTTAATTTTAATCCCAATAGTTGCTAAAATATTTGCATCTGATAAACGATATTATTTTTAAACTAACATTTATATTTGTATTGTCGATATGATAGAGAATTCTCCTATAAAGACAGGTAAACAAATAAACCCCGTGTAGGTATTATAATACAGAGACAGTTTTATATACTGCAACAAACCAAACTCCCATTATATTGGCCCATTTCCCTGAAACTTGGAAAAATCTGAGGAAATTGCCTGATTTTTCAAACCTAAATAATGGAAGGTGATTCAATGTCAAATAGCTATACATCTGTTATTAAACAGATAAACAAAGGATATAAGCTACCTCATGATATTGAGGTTGTAGCCCATAAAATTTATGCGCTCTCCCAATCGGAAAAAAGTTCCGCTATTAATGATATTATAAATAAATTTAGTACCAGTATTCTCACCTCAATGTATAAAAATATAATGGAAATTACTTATAACTATATGAGTAAATTGATTTATTTCGAAGGTAATCTATTATATGAAGAATACTTAAAGATTCTTCATTTATTTGATTCTATTAATATTTTTTTTCATTTAGGATTAAATGAAAGTGGTAAGTATATGGAAATGTCTGATTCTGATATTTGTTTCTTAATAAAAAAAAATCCTAAATGGGCTAAAGGAATACCATCAGAAATAGTAGATTTTAAAAATAAAGAATGGTGGCAAAGAGTTATTAGTAAATAAAGTTGCACAGACTTCATCGATTGAATAAAAACTTGGCGAGCCGCAGTATTCCATAGATACAATGGCAAAAAAATCAATTGTGCTCGATATGGCAATGTCTATATCTATTTTGCAAATAATATTGTTGGATGTATATATCTCGATTTTCATGGTTTTGAAAAACGTATGATCACTCTTGGTGAATTAGTTAACTGGACACGTAACGATTGGTTATCACTTGTAGAAGCAGAGGTTGGAGGATTAAAAAAGTATGGGACATTATCAAACTGATTGAGGATGGTGTGGTTGTTGATTTATCATAAGAAAGGGGGGGATGTTGAGTTAGTATCACTCGGTATTATGATTCCCAAAGATGACAGATAAGTATCTTAGTAAACATTATTTTAATAACACACAAATGATAAGCTTAAAATATCACTTAAATTTAAATGTTAAATACTTATCATAGCTTCTGACGTGTTCGAAAATTTTTCAAGCCAGGTAGGAAGGGGGGTAGTAAATTTCTACGACTTAAAAGGATTGAAAAATTCCTACCATCATTTTCGAGAAAAAACGCGAATTGAAATAATTTTTTTAGATTTTATTTATTCATTATCACCATATTAATAGATATTTAATCGCCCTTTGTAATATTAAGATCGCCTTAAAATATAACTCATTGATCAATAACAATAGTAATTTTATGGTATTTGATAATTTTCATATAAATCAATTTGATAACCATAGGATCAAGATTATATTTAAATATGAATAGTAGTGAACACTTTTAATGAAAAGTTTAGAATATTGGGGGGAAGTATAAAAAACCAGTTAAATAACTGGTATATGTTCTATAGGGCTATTTATTACTTTTCTTAATTGTGCTTCAAATTGCTCTTTACCTGAACCATGTTTTTTCATTATCCTATTCCACCAACAACAAGATGGATGAGGTACAGCAAAATATGGGATAGTTAGAGGTAACGCTGATTTGCATTTGTAATATGCTTTTTTTGATACAAAAGCGATAATATTTGGTTGTAAGATTTTAATTACGCGGCTAATTGTACTCTGCGCATAATCTATATCTAGCTTACATGATTTAATTGATTCTTTATACTGGGCAGGACGTTGGAAAGCATTCATAAATGCCACATATCTAATAACATCATCTTTATCTTGAGCATTTTCCCACTCAACCTTAAATAAGGATTCTACTATATTAGAACTTAATGGATTCCCCTTCTTCTTATATTTTCCTAGCACATTTGCTGTTGTTATCATTTTCCACTGTTTATCGGTGAGAGATGCTTTTTCATATGGTGCGTTATACCATGTATCAAAATTTACCACACTATCTTTGGGAAAATAATGACTTTCAGCAATAATAAGAAGCTTATTTTTTGCTTTAGTATAATTCTCTCCCACATAAGGTACTAATGTAGGATATTTTTTATAGATTTCCACATTTTCTAATTGAGTAATTAAACTTTGTCGTTTTATCATAATTATTCTCTAATTAATTATATTTATTAATAACAATATTAAGTCAATTATTAACTATCTTCAAACTTCGATTACCGGATAATGAGACATTCCCTTTACTGGCTTGCTCGACAAAGTCACCCCACCAGTCAAGCATAATGCGTTTTTGTTGCTCATACTCTGCTTTGTTGTAAGCTCGTCTTACTGCATTTTTATCTACATGTGATAATGCGCTTTCTATAACATCATAATTAAAGCCTTGCTCATTTAGTGTTGTACTCGCTAAAGCTCTTAATCCATGTGCTACTAGCTTATCTTTGTACCCCATGCGCTTTATTGCCATGTTAGCGGTTTGGCTACTCATTGGCTTGTTATAAGGTGGTCTTGCTGTTGGGAAAATGAATTCACTTTTATTGTTAATAGATTTCATTATCTCAAGGATTTTCATTGCTTGTGGCGATAAAGGTATATTGTGGGGTCTATCCATTTTCATGCGTTCAGCAGGAATGCTCCATATCTTCTTATTAAAATTTATCTCATCCCACCGTGCGCCTACAGCTTCGCTAGATCGCGTTAATGTGAGTAATTGCCATTCAATAACGCATCTTGTTTGTAACTCAATACTAGCCATGGATAAGGCTTGCATAAACTGCGGTAACTCAGTAGGGGATATGGTAGGTTGGTTTCTTACTTTCGGGCTGTTAAATACGTCGGTAATTTTAGCAAGAGGGTTATTATCGATGATTCCTATATTGACAGCGTAATACATTATTTCATTGATTCGCCTACAGACTCTTTTTACTGTCTCGTATTTATTATTGTTATTTAATGGTTGTAAAGCATTGATTGCCTTAACAGCAGTTACTTGGTTTATGGGAATGTCTTTGATGTAAGGGAATACATGATTTTCTAATGAACGCCAAGCCTTTTTTAAAGTTTGTTCTTCTAATCCTTGTTCTGTTTTGAACTTAAACCACCGTTCAGCCATGGAGTAGAATGTATTGCAGATTGCTTCTTGCTTAAGTTGTTCTTGTTCCGCTTTATGTTCTTGGGGGTCTATGCCTTGCTTAATTAATTCTCGTGCTTCGTCGCGTTGTTTTCGAGCTTGTTGAAGCGAAACTTCTGGATAACTACCAAAGCTAATTAATGAGCGAATCTTTGTAATAGGACGATAAGAATTAAATCGCCATATTTTTTAGCCATTACTTTTTATTAATAAATATAGTCCGTTGCCATCTGACAATGAATAATCTTTATCTTGTAATCTAGCTGTTTTTATTTGGGTATCTGTTAATGGGGTAGTTACACGAGCCATAGTTATACGATTTTTAGTTATATGAGATTCGTATAACTAAGCATATAACTAAAAAATGTGGTTGTAAATGTGTATTACTGATGCTTACGGAATAGAAAAATAGGCTCTAAGCCTTATTTATACTAGTTTTGATGTGCTTTAAAGAGTTTTAAAGAATGTTACTGAATATTGAATTGGTGCCGTGGGCGGGACTTGAACCGATAACGTAATAACTTGAATTATATGGATTATATTTAAGCCATTTAAAACTTATATCCTGTTTGTTATCCGGTTAGTTGTTGTTTGGTAGGTGGTGCAATAGAATCAGGGCATTGAGAGGATTACAATTGCTTGTAAATGTATCAATTAGAATCTAGATTGACATTGTTTGAAAATTAAATTTTTTTAAAAGGTTGTGTAGTAATAAATTAGGTACTCCAATAAACTTTAATTGTACAAAGCATCAGTGGCTCATGCCATATACAAAATCAAAATTCAATATTACTCATTGATAATACTGAGCCCCTATTAAATTTTTGAGGCACAAAAGATGGTGTTATTAGCTAACGCTTGATACATCACTTTTCGCCAATGATTAATATGCAGATGTATACCACTTTGTTCTATTAAATAGGATTGATAATCTAATTCAGATAAATTCTTAAGAGTATTTTTTCTTGCATCAACTACAATTGACAACTCTTCACTAGCGTTGATAGCATAACGTTTGGCTATTTTAAATTTATCGAAATGTTTTTTAGCTCTTCTTTTATCAATATCATTCCATCCATCTGGACATGATACGTAATATTTTAAAACGTAAGGATCTTCTTGATTTATACTGGTAATAACATCTGCATAGATCCATTGATCTTCAAAAAAAATAGGCTTATCAAAGTATGGATGAATTATTTGTTCTTCTTCTTGTATCGGATATCCTGAACCTTTTGAACCGGAATTACAGTCTCTACATGAAGGAATAAGATTGTAAGGTAAAATTGAAAATTGAGGAAAAAATGACTTAGGTAAATAATGATCAAGACTAGCTACAAAACCTATCTCACCACAATAAGGACATTTAATTGCTTGTGATACTAATTTATCATAAATTACTTTCCCTTCTTTTCTACCAAGCAAGCCTTTGTCATAAAGATCCTTTGCTTCACCTTTCGTTATTTTGCTATAAACAAGATGATTGTCATCATTATGATTTGCAGCAAAAGAGTACAATTTCTGTTGAGTTGCATTAATTTGATAATCTAATTCGATTTTGTCAAGATTATCTGTCTGATATTTTGGCGAGGATCAGGCTAATCAAAAACACTATTAATAATTTTATTAATAACGCCGCCAACCACTACTGATGTTGCGAATCCTGCTAACACTCTCCCTTCTGTTTTCATTGATTTCAAATCCTCGTCCTGCTCACATGCCTCGGTAGTTTTATCTTGTGCTGCATATACTGCCGCAGCAGTCAAAATAAGCCCAGTTCCAACACTAATTAATCTAAAAACTGACATAGGTAACTCCTTATTGTTTTTCATATATATACCCAAGTTACTTCAAGATGCAGGAAAAACAAAAAATGGGTCGCAGGGACACAAAATCAACTGGATTGATTTTGAACAACACTTTAGTGTTGGTCCTTTAAGGACGAGTCTCACGGATGAGACGAGTATTGCCCTGTAAAAACCTCTCTTTCTACCCCGTCGACGACAGTCGATGGAACTGCAACTTCAGGTTAATTGAGTATATTACATAATGCTAATTATGTATCTAATCAATAAAATGACTTCTGCGGTGCTAATTTCTTTTTCAATTCCATGTAGCTATCCAGCGTATTTATCGAATCATGTGTTGATGCATATACAATCGCTGTAAAGTCCAATGACTTATGGTGTGTTTCATTATTTCCGTCTGTTGATAGCATGCGCGCATCTTTAAGATGAAATGTTTTTAACTCTTCATTATATACCCATGTAATTTGTTCCGTTCTTAAGCGAATATTTGAGGTATTAAATCTTCTTCTTTTAGGTTCAGCATATTCTTTAGATTTATTTTCAATAAGTTGAGTTGTATTTTCTTGTTCATACTTCTGAAAATCATTTTTCTTGGCAATTAATTTTTTTTGTAACTCACCAATGTCTGTTATGGCATTTTTGTAAAAACTATCTCTCATCGCAGAATCAATTACCACTAGATTTTTAGACATAGTTCTCATCGTATCTAAGTAATCATCTATACAAAGTTCGTTACTTTTTGACTTAAATTCGTTTAATTCCATTTTTTTTACAATATCAATGGCAAATTGTTCCGAAACTTTATCAACAGTAACGATGCACTTTTTTAGATAAGCTTGCTGATCTTCATCTGGATAAGGCATTCTAGCGCGCTTGAAAGATTCAAGGTCTCTGGCCAATCTTTGATGACAATTTTCAGCAGATCTTTTTGACAGCTCTTCTTTAACCATTAACAACTTATCTTTATCTGCTCGACTCGACAATATTTTGTTCTTCAACCTTTCGGGACAAAGATCGAGTTGATAACGTTCATTTCTCAATAAAAAATTCTTTATGTAGGCTTTTTCATTAATGGTTTCTTTAGCTTCATACCGAGTTTTTACAGAATTTGGATCATTCTCAATTGAAACAAGATAATCACTTATTTCTTTAAAATCTTTTGGGGCACAGCTTGGAGACAATAGTAATGTCTCAAGTGGCAAAAAATAGTTATTATCAAGTGTTTTTCTGACAGAGTTAAAAGATGATGTAAAAATGAAACTAACGCGATCTGCTCCATCACAATTATCAATTTTTCGCCATTTTTCATCTTTTCCAATCACATCTTGTAATGCACTTATATCTTTTTCAAGAGCTGAAATATCACCTTTTAACAAGGCGATATCCCTTTTTTTAATTCATCTAACCGATTAAATTCTATTTGGTATTCCTTGTCATAAACTTTCTGCCCTAATTCAAGATCGAATGAATATGGCGGATTAATGCCTTGCTTTAATTTACAACTATATGTAATTTCCGTTACGCCATTATGTGTTTTAGCCTCATCCCATTTGGTATCTTCACACAAAACACGATTATCCAAAATTTGTCCATATGTATATGCTGGGTATTCAAGGATTGTTGATTTTTTTAATGTTGTGATTACATCATCTCCACATCCCGTTAGAAGTGTAATTGTGGTTAAAAATAATATTTTTTTCATCATATAGCCATCCATTCTATTTTTAATTTTGTAGGATAACTATAACAGTAAGGGTTTCCTTCCTAAGGAAGATCTAAAGTTTTTTTGATTTTTTTTTGATATGCGAATTGTAAAAATAACCTCACTAAAAAATGAGGTTACTTGGAACATAAAAATGGATGCTAAGAAGAATAATTATCGACCAACTACTGGATAGGCAATCTCGCCGAAATCTTCATTTGGGTGTTCTAACATAATTTCGATAATAGTCGGCACAAGATCGGCTAAAATCTGACAAGCATCCAATAATTGAGGACGATTCACTTCACTCGACCACGTTGCGCCACCGTGTATAAGCTGATTTCTCAATGTATAAATGCGGCTGAAAATAATCGACAATAATGTGCTTGTATCGCCGGTTAAAATCACTTTGGTTGCTTGTTGTTTATGATTGCGAAATAGCTCTTCCCACTTTCCACTACTATCATGCGAGCGCAGCGCATTCCAAAACGGCTCAAAAGCGTATTTATTATCAATCAATGTCCGAATAGACCCTGTAAATTTGCTGAATAACAACTTATGCAACTTTTTATCTTGATCGATTGCAACCAACTTTGCCAAAAATTGATGCAAATGCTGCTGCTCACTTGATTGCTCAAGATCATCAGCATAAATTGCATTAAAACAGATCCACAAAAAGATAAAAAAACTATCCACATCAGCTTCACTCTCCGCACGCTTTAACCAACTTAACGCGCAATGAATCCGAATACGATTGTTTTCAGATTGCTCATCTCAAATGCTTTTATGACGTTCTTTTAAAGTTGAATAGCTAACTTTTAAAACTAATTTATCCATTTTGTAGACTCATGTTTGGGTGAGCTGAATTCAAATACTAAGTGCGAATCTTAACTAAAATAATGGTGACAATAAAAA
>CALYPG010000042.1 GCA_945271295.1 uncultured Gilliamella sp.
CACCTACCTCATAAACAGGTATGTTATTATCAAATTTCCTAATTGCTGGTAATGCATTGACATCATCAGCTTGAAGTACAATATCTGTGTTTAACGTTTTGTTATTAATTTTTCTAATATTTGGTACTTGATTATTGGCTAGATCACATACCTTTTTAATCGCTTTTGGTGTGGCAGCCTCAGTTTCTGATTCGCTATTAATTTCTGAATTAAGTTTAACTACCCCTTTTTGGAATAGGCTGGCATTTGGAATTTCTTCCTGCGTTTTTTTCCATTTTGTTGTACTTGTAGTAGGTATTGCGTTGTCATTTTCAACTATCGCAGTATATAACACACCATTATATTTGATAATTGCATTAGCTGGATAAGTGACTTGTTCACTCCACTCGGGCACACCTTGCTGTAGCAAATACAACATATTTTTGTCAATACGATTAAATGCGCCGTTCATCCATTCCATAGGGGGCTTGGAAGCTGTCTGGTCAATTGTGACCCCCCACCCTCTAGTTACATCGGGGAACTCGGCATTTTCCCCTTTTTTTGCCGAATCAGCAAAAATCAAATAATCTGGTTTATTCTGTATAATCATTAAGTTAATCCTATTTCTTGAAGTCTAACAAATTTGCCTAGATTAAATGCGTATGATTCATTATCTTGCGCAAATCCAAACGGGTTGTTATTCGTTAAAATTAAAATTCGATACATGACCCCTACTGGGCGAACTAAAATATCCATTTTGCTAATTGCATATAGTGTTAATGAATTAAGTTGATCACCATTAATCATGATATTCATAGTCATGTCTTGTAAATCAATTACATTACAGTTGTCACCAATAACAAATTTTATTGATTTAACTATGTTTGCAATCTCGCCATTTTGATAATTTTTCGTTATTCTTGCTTTAATAAAAAAGCGAAAATCATTATCATTAAGCACGACTGATGCTGATAATGCATCACCATATCGGTAAAATTCGCCAATATTAAAAGATAAAGCAGTTCTATCTTTTAAAAATCCGAAATATTGTTTAGCAATTGCTGAAGGTAACAACCTTGAAACACCAACATGATAACCAACCAAATCCAGCGCGTAACCAGTGGCATCATCAATACTAAGGATATCCGTTGTTTGAATAACATTTTTAAATGTATTAGTGCTTTCTTTGTAGATTGCTTTGATTGTGCCTAATGCTTTTGGTTTGGTGCGATATTGCCAAATTAGAAAATTCTCTCTATCCATCAATTAGCACCTCAACATTGGTTATTTGTGCATATTGTCTGTAATCAATATTAGCAATATCTGAATCATTAACGGTGAGTTTTTTAATGTAAAAACCATCCACTAAATTGATATTTGATATAATACGTGAAGCATAAACATTCTCACCAATATCAAAATCAAGGCTTTTTAAATTCGTCTTAATTTCGTCGGTATTAATATCATTAAAAGATTTATAACGTCCGATTATCATTGATACATTAATATCAATTTTTTTAGGTCTATCAAAGTATACTTTTCTTGAAACGTTATCTAACAAATAAGCACTTTCAACTTCACCAAATATACCGCATCCGCCAATTTTCTTTTTGGTAATAACTTCTGCTATTTTTTCATCCGCCCCACCAAGGATCACGGCATTAAATGAATGAGCGGGAATACCTTTTTCGTCAGTTTGATTGGTATAGTTTTCGTAAACAATACATTTAGTCACACCCGTAATATTCATTAATGCTGACTGCATACCCTGCCGGTCATCATAATTATTTATTGAATGTGACAACATAAACCTTTTTAATAGTTGTGCATCGGTTTCTTCATCAACTCCGCCATAACTAGCTGTCTTAGCAGTGATTTTCTCAACTCCGATAATAATAGTGCTGGGTGAAAATTCATCTAAGGCATTAACGGTATAATTACCCAACTCTAGCGATCTAAATTTCACTCTAGCACTACCTAGTTCGTTTAATGTTATTTGTTCAGTCGTTATCCATTTATTTTTATTTTTATCAATATAAATAGAGTTGTTAGGTACTAACGTTTTAGGTATTCCATTAAAAATGACTTCATCAATATAGGAATAAGAAGCACTAATTCTGGTTATACCAGCATACATGGCTCGTTGCTCTAGCCAATGCCCAGTCGCTTGGTACGGGTCTAGCATTTGCACAATAAACGAAACCGCTTGATGTATATTTGCTAATTCTTGAGAGAACAATCCCAATAATTGTCCATCTGGTGTATCACTTTCAAGGTTGACATCCTCTCCATAAATTGACTTAAACGCATTAACCAATCGATTTTGAATAGTATATAAATCATCGATTTCGATGCCTTTATCTGTTATCTGTAACATTAAATGATGCCTCGTTAGTTTTGTTAAATTTATCGGTATAGGTAATTTGGATTAGAAATTCACGCGTTTGTGTATCCAGTAAAATATCAAATTCATCGATGCTAATAACTCCGTCAACCTTAAAAATTTCGGTTCTTACATCAACTTCTAGTTGTTTTGTATTTGGATTTTTAGTGAGAAAATCAAACCACGCTATGCCGTCATTACGGTTTAAAAACCAGTCTCGTTTTAATGCTAATAATTTGGTTTTCACGCACTGGACTATCGCATCTGAACTTTGCAAATAGTTACCTAAACCGTGCCCAAAAGTCCAATCATGATTCTTATCAAGTTCTCTAACCTTCATTTTGGTACTCCTGTTGTACTATTGCCACTTTGTACCCCTATATGGGTATGTGTATTTAAATCAATGCCTTTATTGGTTTTAACGTCTTGTGCTGTTATCGTGCCTGAACTGTTTGTATTACCGTTTGTTTGGTTAAAGCTACCTGTTTGATTGTAGTTGCCAACCTGCTTTACATTACCTTCATGTTCAATATTACCTTTAATATAGATAGTTCCATTTATTAACCGAATATGGGTTTGTCCATCATCCGTTTGCATTGATACACCTTCATGATAAAAATCTGGAATTTTATTTGGCACACTATTACAACCAACAATAAAAAAACCATCACTTAAATCATTAATTCGGTTATCAAGTGGTTTTGATGCATTACCTGATGCAAACCAGCCATCAATACAACGACTGGAGAACACGACAAGCCCCTCGTCTCCAGGTTTAATAGGAACGGTTATACAAAATCCGCCAGCATGAGGGAACTGAGCAGGAACATCAACCAATGGCGGGATTGATATTTCCTCGCCATTGGCTAACACTCTATTTATCATAGGTTTACATTGAACAGTATGACCATCGAAAGAAATGACACTAGCAGGTAATGCTGTATAGATATTTGATTGAGCACGCTTGATTTGGTTTTCAATTGCTTGAAATAATGAATCTGTCATACTGTTCTCCAGACAATAAAAAACCCGCACTAAGCAGGTTGTTATATAAACGTTAAATAATCCCTTTCTTGTGAGGGGGTTGGCTTAAGCGATAATGGCTTTTAATATATTAATAATATGTTTGCATTTTAGTCGACAAAGAATAAAAAAAATTTAGATGTAATGATAAGACATCAAAAGTAGATTTAAAAACAGATAGTTTTTAATTATAAATTACAAAAAAACACATCTTGTTTAAGTTATAGCCAAATTAAAAACTTGAAGATAATTGCGAATTTGATCTATTTTTACAAGAATATGCCGGAGATAAAAGCTCGTTTAGTATGATTTATTAGAATCACTAATTAAAATGCAAAATTACGGCTTTTTAGGCCAACTGATTTCAGGTGCAGAATTAACATCAACTCGATTAAGTAAAGCTCGATATTTTTTCCATGCTGTATGCGCTACTTTTTCTTTATTCGTTGCTATTTTTGAATCAATCGCATCTTGCAAATAGCTGATTTGCGTTGATGCTTCGTTTAGCAATTGATTTTTTTGTGCGGATGCCATTTCTATATAATATTGATGCTGTTTATCATTATCTAAGAGCCATTTTTTACCATTCCATGAATCAAATTCGGTATTTGGTTTCAATAATGTGTAACCATCAGGAATATCACCAATGTCTTGCATGACCGATTCCACCCCCGTTTCAGTTGAATAAATAGTTTGACCTCGATAATCACTTGGGTAAATCCATTTTGAATCTTGGCGAACAATAGCTTTACCCTCTTTAACTGATTTTGGCGCATCTATATACGAATAAGCAGGTAAACCAACTCCAATCGGTAAATATTGATAAGTGGCGCTGGTAAACTCACCTGTATTTGAATTAACATTATAAATCAATACCCAACCTGCAGTTGTTGTTAATCCGTCTTTATCTAAAATAGCGATTTCTGGTTTTAATTGATATTTCATTATTTTTCTCCGTTATTCTGCTTTAACTATATACATAAATGCAACGTTAATAGGTCGAGTTTCATATCCAACACGATCGGTAGGATTTAAATCATTCCATTCAGTAAAAACTTGATTATGGGAAATGCTACCATTAGTGCCATCATTTGTGTAATAGAGCGCATTATCAAAATCACAATTAAAACCAGCTCCATGCCAAATTCCAGATATACCTGTTGAACCAAAGGGTGCAGATCTATCCATGTAAGTTTTTGAAAATTGACTACGGTTTTCACCCCAAGCCATAACATGTTTGTGTGCTGCCAATTGATGGTTTTGCCAACCCAATATTGCTCGTCCTGGATCTACCCCGCGTCCATTATCCCATCCTCTGATAAATTCACCACGCAAATCTGGCAAACTTCCCCATGGGTAAGCCTTTGCTAGCTCAGGAAAGCAATTAACATCGAACGATGCTCCATTACATTCAAACCACCCTGCTGGAGGAGTAGACTGAGGCCATGGTAATGGAATGCCAACAGGTATACTACCTCTAACAAATTTATCTAAATCTAATATTCTATTAGCAGGCACATAACCTTCGACCAGCACTCCATTATCAGTAAATCCCCATGGCAAACGCTCCTGAACTCGATTGTACATACCAACCAAGCCATCATCACGAACAATTAAATAAAAACGTTTATCATGCGAATAAACTCGTGATTCAAATCCGTCTGATTGAAATTTATCAGTTATATCATTTATTCTATTGTTAGTTAAATCAAAAACAGTTTTAACCGCTTTTGGTGTTGCAGCCTCAGTTTCTGAATCACTATTAGTTTCTGAATTGAGTTTAACCAAACCTTTTGTTGTTATGCTAGCATTTGGGATCTCTTCCTGTGTTTTTTTCCATTTAGTTGTGTTGGTAGATGGTCTAGCATTATCGTTTTCAACTATTGCGGTATATAAAATACCGTTATATTTAATAATTGCGTTTGCAGGATAGGTGACTTGTTCACTCCACTCGGGTACACCTTGTTGTAGCAAATACAGCATATTTTTATCTATGCGATTAAATGCGCCGTTCATCCATTCCATTGGTGGTTTGGATGCGGTTTGATCGACAGTAACCCCCCATCCTCTACTCACATCGGGGAATTCTATATTTTCCCCTTTTTTTGCTGAATCAGCAAAAATCAAATAATCTGGTTTCTTTTGTATAATCATTGAATTAATCCTATTTTTTGAAATATAACTAAATTGTAGGAAAGATTTTGGTGAAGTAACCACATCAAGCTATGTTATGATCACAGTGTAAAAACTAATTCTACTTTAATAATGTCAATAATTTGTTTTTAACATACTGCACTATCAGCTCTGATTTATTTAAATAGTTAACTATTCCACTCACAAAAGCCCATGGCTGATTTATAGTTGCCGTCTCACAAATTGGTGATTTACTATATGCCGAATTAAGAACATTTGACATGCGCTTAAATTGCTTAAAATAATAAATCTGGAATATTTTTCCTATGATTTTTTGACAATAAAAAACCACTTAAAAGTGGTTATATGATGAACTAGCTCGAACGCTGAAAAGGTAACTTAATAATAAAATAATTTAGCGCTAAATAAAATATGTGCCTTTATTTAATCAAATTTTCTCAAAATTACCACCTGTGCAAACTAATTTACTATGCCAGTTACTACCGTATAAATCACCATTATGTTCTATCGTTTTTATTTTATAGTCGCCGTTATATTCGACTAGCTTTGATTCAATTCGTACAAGCGAACCAATTCTATAATGAGGATTACATAATGTTGTAACTTCTACTCCCTCATTAGTTTTATTAGGACTCCCTATCATGCCAGTAGTTCGAGAAATAACCCAACCTTCATTATTTGCAAGAGCTTTGTCTTTAGGGATGACAACAAGCTGATCATCTTGAATAGACCAATCAGCATTATTGTTAATGGCAATTTTATGCATAGCTTCGCGAGTATCACACATTAACACCTTACCTCTTGGCAACACTCTATCATTAGGAAGATTAATACTACCCTTTTGAAGGCCGAAACTACTAGCTGCTTCATTTAAAATAACATTGTCAGTTTGTCCTTTCCCCATAGTTTTAATAATGGTTTTTTCAGTGAATGCTCGATGACCATCACCACATCGCATAGTGGTAATCATATCCTGACCGCTTAATTTATTTTCAATAGTCAGAATATCACCGCAAAAAATCATCCTAAGAACATCTTCTTTATAACAGACATATAATTCTAAAAAATGATATTGTTTGCTAGTGATTAAATTGCGATTGGAGTCATTGAGATTATAGACGGATATTTCGCCGGTATTAGGCTCAGATGATAATGTCTTCTTGATTGAAAATGTCACTCTTAAATTATTAATAACTATGCTTTCTTTACGATTACCTATTTTAAGCTCTAAAACCCTGCCGAATTGCCGCACGATATTCTTCCTTAGTCATTATTAAAAGTTGCATTCGATTGTTTAAATCAGATTGAGAAATTGCATTAATTCCCAACGTTGATTTATCTACCAATACTAAAACAAATGGAAAGTTATATTCAATCAAAGAGGGACTACTTACCGATAACCCTTTATTTTTAGTTATATATTCATCATTATCAATATTAAACAAATCGAATTGATAACCCGTTAATATTGCGTTATATCTCAGCGTTAAACGTAAATTCATGTTGTATAGGGAGAACGATTGTTCCAATATATCATCCTGTGTTGTTTTTATAATATACATATTAAATCTCTATGGTTTAGACTTTGCATTTGTGGAAAGATTTGCGATGGTCTTAGTAATGAATGTGTATAAAAAAACATTACTGTTCAACTATTTTTTTCCCTTAGCTTTTTCAACTTTTTGGGGTTGAGTTTTACCAAGATTCTTAACCCGTGGTTTTGGTATATTTAAACCACTTGCCGTTTGAGTTTCAACGATAAAAATTTCACGAAATGTTAGTGTAAACTCACCACTAGTGTATTGATTTTGAGTAAGTCCAACCGAAGTTATGATCATGTTCATATACTGTTTAATATTGGTTTGCAATATTACAGGCTCACCACTCCGCTGTATAGCTAATAATTTTTCGTAAGCATCTGCGATTCTATCTGACGATAAACTATTTAAAAGTGGTGACTGATAGTCTGGTAGAAAGTCAGCAACAACTTGATTGACCACTTTTGTGCCTGCTTGAAAATATGATGCATAACGGTTTACCATATTTTCAGCCTGAGCAGTTACCGTTTTAATCGGCATTGGTAATGGATATTCGGAAAATTTAAAACCGAATAAATTATCAAATGAAAACGTATTAGTCTCATAACCAACTACTAAACCCGTTACATTTATCTCTTTAGGATCTAATACTGCATGATCTGCAATATTAGCCCCACTTTCAATCGGATTTTCCGTTACTCGTAACTTTGATGTATGTTGTTCAACCGTGTTGATATCAAGACTAAAAGTGAAATTATCACTGATTATTAATCCGCTATCTTTTGATGATTTATTTAATATAGATTGAAACATTAGTTATCACCCCATTGCTGTAACTGAGTTATCATTTATTCGCCTTATCATATCATCAACAATGTTATAAACGTTATTAAACCCTTCTTGAGGAGTTGTAACATACATCGTATTGTTAACTGTTATTGTATTATTGTTAACTTTATTGTTCGGTGTAATACAGCAATTATTTTTCGGTACGATACAGCTATTTTTTGCAGCATCAGGTTCTAATTTAGTTGCCATTTGTGTTTTTGAGATTTTTTTCGTAGTAGTCGCTATCTCTTTTTCATTATCGTTAGAAGATAAATCATCATCTTCTTTATCATCTCCACCAAAACCAAAAAAGGATAAAACGCCCTTAATTTTATTTTTTACTACGTCAACAAATCCAAAAAATTTTTCTTTAATCCAAGCTATACCATCACTAAATGGAGCCGTGATAAAATCAAGCACATTAGAAAAAATGCTACCAAATTGTTCAGTGAAAGACGATACAATACCCATCCCTGAATCAAAGAGTCCTTTGACAAAATTCCAAGCCGCTTCAAACGGAGCGGTGATAAAACCAAGCACACTAGAGAAAATACCGCCTAATAGATCAGTAAATGACGATCCTTCACCTAACCACGAATCAAAGAGTCCTTTGACAAAATTCCAAGCCGCTTTGAACGGAGCGGTGATAAAACCAAGCACACTAGAGAAAATACCGCCTAATAGATCAG
>CALYPG010000043.1 GCA_945271295.1 uncultured Gilliamella sp.
AACGGAGCGGTGATAAAACCAAGCACACTAGAGAAAATACCGCCTAATAGATCAGTAAATGACGATCCTTCACCTAACCACGAATCAAAGAGTCCTTTGACAAAATTCCAAGCTGCTTTGAACGGCCATGTAATAAAATCAAAGATAGCCAAAAAGGTTTTGCCTATTTTATCTGTCGTTGAAGTTGAATCATCCTCCCAAATGTCGAATAGGTCATTAACGAATTTCCACGCGGCTTTGAATGGAGCTGTTATAAAATTCCAAATTGCCTTAAATACTGCTCCAATACCATTAACAACATCACCCGCATCAATACCTAGCCAATCCATTATTGCGCAAATAGCCTTGTATGCCATTCTGAATGGAAACGTAAGCACATCAATAATAAAATTAAAAATCTTACCGATTCTATCAACTGTTTTCTCTGCGTCTTCCTCAGACATACCAAAATACATTAAAATATCTTTAACGCCATTTTTGAAAAAATTAGTTATTTTACCCCAGAGATTAGAGAAGAAATCTTTTAAATTATCCCAGTTGTCATAAATCAGATAAGCAGCTAGTGCAATCGCTGTTATGATTGCTAAAATTGGATTAGCCATCATTATTCTGGCCAAACTTCTAACCGCAACACCTACATATTTAAGTCCTCTACCAACAAATTGCAACGCAGTGCCGGCAAAGTTACCAACAGATTTAAATGCAGAGCCAGCAAATTTACCTACAGATTTCAATACAGTTCCGGCAGATTTGCCAACGGATCTTAATGAAGTGCCAGCAAATTTACCTACAGATTTCAATGCATTTCCAGCAAGATTAGCAACAGAACTTAATGTAGTACCGACAGATTTACCAATAGATTTCAATGCAGTGCCAGCAGATTTACCAATAGATTTTAATGCAGCGCCGGCAGATTTAGCAATAGACTTCAATGCAGAGCCGGTAGATTTACCAATAGATTTTAATAAAGCACCGGCAGACTTAGCAACCGAAGTTATAATCTTCCTATGTTTATATAATTTTTCTAACAAATCTATAATGCTATTAACCAAGTCAATGTACTCTTTCAAAGCAGAGATAAATGTTCTTTTTTCGGTGTTCATTTGCACCATCAAATTATTAAATTTATCTGCTAGCTCTTGAGCTTTATCTATAGCATTATTAAATGCATTTACAATTATTTCACCATATAATTTGCCAACTTCAGCAATGATGAGTAATGTTGCATTTAAAGTTTTAAGTTCAGATTGGACTTGTTCGAGTGAGTTGCTGATTTTATCCATTGATTTGCTAATTACACTAATCGCGTCATTCAAATCTTTTTGGATTCCCTTTGCAATTTTCGAAATTTTGTCAGCGCCAGATTGTAATTTGTCTATTATTTGGGCAATATTACTGACTTGAGAGGTATCAATGCCTATTTTGTTTAAAAAATTTTCCGAACCCACGCTAGTTCTCCTTTGGTTTTTCGGCTAATTTAACCTCAGCTATTACATTATGCATTTCGATAACATCATCAAGTGAATAGACGGTCCTGAGTTCGTGGAGTGTGGCGTATTTATTTACGATTACACCCCACACAAACCAGTCTACATCGCTCTCTCCGCCACCGTCTCCAAGCTGAGCGTATTTAGATTGGATGCTATTCCATTTGGTAAA
Source organism: uncultured Gilliamella sp. (assembly GCA_945271295.1). Taxonomy (GTDB): domain Bacteria; phylum Pseudomonadota; class Gammaproteobacteria; order Enterobacterales; family Orbaceae; genus Gilliamella. The sequence goes on from CALYPG010000043.1 coordinate 1,660, forward strand.
AAACCCAAAAAATGGAACTTTAACCCCTCAATAATGATTTGATAATAATGACTGCGATGGGTATTAAAAAATTTACCGGCTTCATCAGGTTTTTGGAACAAGACTTTATTGCCATTCTCATCTATGGCTGTAACATAATCTAAAATGAATTTTTCGATTTCGGCAAACTGCTCTGAACCAATATTAGAAGCCAATTGACCAATATCAAAGCCTGATTTACTATCATCTACTGAAAAACAGCCCTTTAAAAGAGCTGTTAATTTTTTAAGATATTTATTTGATTTGAAGAAATCCGCTTGAGTAAATGTATAAACTACATCATCAACATTATAATCTTTACTTTCCATTATAAACCACCTTTAATACTAAACTCTGCTTTAGTTGCCTTAAATGTCCATGTTACACCATTATGAGATGTACCTCGTGCATGCGTTGGTGGGGTAGTAAACCAGCATCCTGTCAGTAAAAACTCATCACCATTACGTAAATCTTTATAAGTGATTATTTTGCCGGTGGCGGTGGTTGGATTGTTAACCTGAGCATTACGTAATTGATTTAATTTTTCGTTGGTACCAGTATGTTGAAGGGTTTTAATAGTTATTGTTGCACCCCGATTACAAGCGTGGACAAATACGCCTTTTCCATTAATGCCATAAGTAACATCACCATCATCACCAATTGGTGCTATGCTGATTGAATCTTGAGCATTCTCATACCCTGTAATTTCTGTGCCGTCGATGGTTAATACGGCATCTTCTAGTGAAAATGATTTAGACATATAAAAAATCCTTATCGATTGAATTGAACAATAATATCGACGCTATGACCAGCACCGGCTAATTTAAGTGCGCAGTTAATTGGCATCATTTTACGTGCCTCTCTATCTGCTGTATCTTGCCTATCGAATGAATCAGAATAGAAGTAATAACCGTTGATTTGATCACCATAAGATAATTCACCAATATTACCAAGCGTCCATTTGCCCAGGCCTAAAAAACCATTATTAATAAATTGTTCCCCAATTACCTTAATTGAACTGATTAAAATTTCCTGACCTCGGTCGGTTTGTGGGATTTTAGTTGGTTGCCCTTGTAGGGTATTAAAAGCCTGCACTTGTACCGCGTTGATAAATGCATCTAATCCGGTAGTTTCATCTATAAACGTGCCACCAATCATTACTCCTTCTGCAAGCATATTAGTACCAGCATAATCAGTATAATAATTGATGCCTAAGCGACGGCATTTGGTGGCTTCGTTAATCGTGATTCGATCATCTGAAGTGACACTTACTTCTTGTTTAAATTTAACTGTTTTAGCCGTATTAATACCTGTCCAAACAGTTGTTAGGGCAATACCCATTAATTCAGCTGCAGCATGAGTATTCCCTTTGTTGTTATACTGTACCATTAAACGGCCGCTGTTACGTTTTGCTAACGTTTTTAATACGTTATCATCGGTATATTCAATATTGGCTGTTCTGGTTTCGGTATAACCTAGTACTTTTGCATTTTCAACACCTTGCGCCACCACCCAATCATGAGCTTCGACTAATTCATCATCATTAATCGTATTAGCAAAATAGACACCATACCAATTTTGATATTGATTTTGTAACTTACTTAAGGCTTCCGCTGGTGTTTCTTTAATATGAGTTATTGCATCTTCACCATTAATTAATACACCTTTACCGTCGATTAAATTGGTCATTTTGCCAATATAAGTGCCATCCAATTCTGCATTAAAAACGTAACCAAAATTAGCGCCTTTACCTTCCATTTTAGAAGATAAAATAAATCGATTACCCACAGAATCATAAACAAATTTGACATCAGTATTAGTTAACTTGTCATTTATAATTGTTGCTACATCATTCATGCTCGATACGCTTGAAAAATTCAGTTCTTTAACATCAATTTTGGTATCACCAAAATAGAATGATAAACAGCCATCAGTAATATTTTTAAATTGAATATATGACACGGCAAGCGTTGAACCGTTAATTTTTGAACTGATCGCAGATGTTGTTAATCCATTTTGTATGTATTTTGCAATAATTGCTGTTTTTGGTTTTGGACGAGCCGAAAATAATGCGGATGCAGCTCGATAAACATCAGATTTAGTGCCAAATTGTGATGCAACACTGTCAACATCTGATACTACAATGTAACGAGTATCGGCATTAGCAAATGCATCGCACATTTCGTTCGTGAAAATGGCAACTACGCTTAAATCGCGTTTTTGTGCACCTTTGGGTGTTTGTTGTAAAGTAACGTCTACAACTTGACTTAATGGTAAACTCATTTAATAACCTCTAATTTAAATTTTACGTTATCACCTCGCGGAATGCTGGTTTTAACGATTGGATTGATTGAAAAAATAAGATCGACCTGTGCATGTTGCTTAATTTCAACTTCACTGGTCATAGGTAAACTACGGATTTCAGAACATCGAAGATACCCCATGCTTAACTGTTTTAATCGTTGCCATACAGGCGTTAACTTCATAGATTCCGTCAATTTGCACAGCATTTCATAAGAATCGTTACCATAAGCATCAACTGTGATAGTGATCTCTTTTAATACTGATACAATTTCTTCTTCATCTTCTCCGTTATAACGAATTTCTGTGCCGATATCAGTTTCGTTAGTGTCAAAAACAGTTAAATAGTTATCGATATTAGAAACATCTTCTGTGTTCCTAACATCAAATATGATTGTTTCAGGTAACATTAAAATATCTGCAATTATGCGCCTGACTTCAATCATATCGAATCGCGAAACACTAATAATAGTCATCATTGCTCCGTGTTATATTTTTAAAAAAGTATTATGTCGTTGTATCTTTAAAGTATGGCAATAAACTATTCTAGTAAGGAATTTTGGTAAACCATCTTGACTACTAACAACTTTATATAGATTGTTAACTAATAGATTTATCGAAACTTTTATGTGCTTTTGCTATGCAATTTGTTACCAACAAAAAAGCTAGTTAAGGCAATTATAGGTAGGAAAAAGTTATTACCGATGGAACTAGGGTAGGAACATTTTTAGGTAACAATAAAATGATTAGCTATGCTATTAATTGATTGAACAATAAATTCGAAGCAAACATAATCTTCAATAAAAAAATAGTTATACTATTTTGGCAATTCATTCTTGTTGTAACAATAAATTAATTATCACTATTATTCCCCCCTTTACACATAAACTCTGTTTTGTTTTTAGGTGCAATTTCTTGACAATAATATTGTTGCCAACCGTCAATTATTGCTTTGTTGTAGTTAATTGCGTTGACGAGATTGTAATAATCTTGTCTAGAAGTTTTTGCAAGTCGTAAGGCTCGGTAAGCAATATCGCTGGTGGCGGTACTATCTCGCTCGATGGTTTCGACTTTGACGCGCAACTCGACAAGACCATTATCAATATCATTACGCAAATTATCTGTATTAGCTTGACCATTTTTTATCGTCTCAATGATATTCAATTCCAGTTGTTTAACGGCATTATTGCTCTGCTTATATTGTTCAAATTCTATTTCTACTTTATTCGCTGCAGCTATAGCAATTTGTTTACCTTGCCAACAATGATAAGCAAAATAGATAGCAAAACAGGCCACTAAAATACAAAATATAGGGGATAATTTATAAATACACTTTAATTTATCCATTATACTAATCCATTCAAATAAATTGTTTTACCGCCTTGCTTTATGGCGGTTAAAACTAGTTGACGATTGCAAGTTGGACTAAAGCCGATATGTACCCATTGATTATGTTCTTGAATGAGTTTATCAAACTGAACTCCCGCATCGATTAATCGTTGGCAAATCTGTTTAGGTGTACCAAATGGAGAATGAAAATCAACCGCTAACCCTTTAGTATGGGCACTGGTCGATACGCCCCCTACTCGTGCATTTAACGCCGGACAACGGTAACCAGAGGAAATAATTATTGGTTGCCCTAAGGCTTTTCTGACAAATTCTAATTTAATCGCAGTCAGTTGAATATTGGACATTAAATCAGTAGGTACTGAGTTATTAATCTTTAATCTGTCAGCTGTTAATGAGCGTGTAAATTCTTCTAATGTAAAATGTTCGGTAAGCTTCACTGTTCATCCCCTTTGGCTTTTTTTATTAATCGTTCTTCCAATGCTTTAATCAATGTGGCACCAGACCAACCCGCCAAGCCGGCAATACCACCGGCCAACTCAAAAGCCCAATTAAAATAACTGGCGGCAAGCACCACTAAAGCACCAGCAAATGTGGAAATAAATATTTGCGCTATCAACGTTCCTATTCGGAATTGGTCACCGTTCAAAATGTGATAACAGTAGCTAGCCAACGAACCAAGTGAAGTGATGATGAATAAATAAATGACAACGAGCCAGTTGACATTATCAGGGTCTTTTATCGGCATACGTTTAATCTTCATAATGTGCCTCCGTTTGAGGCTATTGAAATAAGAAAGGGTTAAGCAGCTTTTAGGTTAAATTATTATCTATGATTGTTCTGCCACCCCGAAAAACGAAACAACCCAATATTGGTGTTCAGGCAAATTTTGGATATAAAAAAACCGCAATTAAGCGGTTTAATTTAAAAATACTGTTAATAAGCGTTGATTTTATGCTACCTAATTGTCATTACATTTACAGTCAATTTTAACCTGAAAGCTGGCATTTAGACGAAATGAGAAAATTAGGAGAAATAAAAAAGCCCAACTAGGTAATTGGGCTTGAATTTCGCATATATAAAAATACATTATGGGGTAATTATACATGCGCATTTGCGCAAAGTCAACCCCCTTTAATCATAAAAATTAAAATATCATGATGCTTTTTTGAAAAACTCAAAAATATACCCTTTTATAAAGCATTCCGCTTCATTTAATAAATTAATAATATCATGAGGACGCCTACCTATAACTTTTGCTTGGGCATTACACGATATCCCCCTTAAATAATAAGCAGTTAAAACAACCCAATGTGAATAGTTGGCTTCTTTTAAACTCAAAACCGCATTATCTACCTCTTCGGCTTCAGTTTCAGTTAAATATTGGCGATGATCTATATCGCGCGGGGCACCTTCAAAACCTGATGATTTTGAGGGATATTCAGTTCCGATCCGTGTAAGCACACGGGTATTTTTCCAGGCATTTAAAATCTCTTTAATCTCTCTCATCTCATCTTTCCTTCTTATTCTTTAATTTCATTCATTAGTTAGTCAGGCTTACTCTGTTTAAGTTTTCTACTTCGTGTTCTTAGGTTTATATTGCTTTTTATCTTCTTTTGGTTTTTTAAATTTGGTATCAAACCAAATTGCCTAATCAATAGTTCTTGGCTTACTACCAATAATTAAATTGTTTCAATTTGTGCCCGACTTGCTTTTAACATTTTTTTTATCTTTGTAAGGTAAGTCATACTGTCACTTACCATAGATTTTTTACTTTTATACTCAAGCATCGAAAATGTATTTTCTGGTTTTGGCAAATTGTAATTAGCTTTTTCTTGAGTCAATAAACCCGTAAAAACAGCCCGATTAATTGCATCAAAGCGTTTTTGTTTATCACTACCTAATGACACAAAAGTTTCAATCGATTTACCATACATCAAAGATTCATTAACCATCCTTTCATAGGATTCAATAAATGTCCGCCTTGCACCTATGCGATCACCATTGTGATAAACAATCTCCGCAATTGCCCACGCTTTGGCCATCTCATTAGTCCAGACAACAGTGTTAGATTCATCACTAGCAAGAATGGCTATCGCCCAAGCTTCATCAGCTGATAAATGGCTTCTTGTGCCTCCCATCATTTTGATCAAATCAGCCGGTTTTGGCATAAATTGACTTTTACGAACCCAAGCATTTGCAGCTAATCGCAGCGACATAATTGGATATTGCCCAAGTGTCGACCAATAAATATTTACCTTAGTTGTACTAGCTTGCTGTCCATATAATTCAAGAAGCCCACCAATAACAGCTAAAAAATCATCTGTAATTTTTGCCATAACTAACTCCGCATACTGTCTAAAACAGCTCTATTTTTTTCTGCCAGAGTCATAAATTTGGATTGTTGTTTTATCTCAAATTTTTCTTTCAAGAGCCAATTTGCTTTAAATCCCGTCCATCCTTGAGCCATACATTCACTCAAGATACCATCGGTAGAAAATCCAAAAGCTAAACAATCATTTATATGTTTCATCAAGACAACTAATGCCGATTGGGTTAGTTCTGCTCGTTTGTTTTTCCTATGTTCAAGATAGTCATGCCAAACTTGTTCACTCGGTTGTTGAGCAAATCCCGATAAATCTAACTCTTTTTTATTACTATTTTTTGTAATAGTGTTTTTAATCATGTCTTTTGTAGTGGTACATTTTTTGTTATTGGTGGTAGTATCATTTTTTGCTAGTGCTTCCATGCATTTTTTGCTAGTAACATCATTTTTTGTTACTAGATTCATTTCATCACTTACCACAAAATACTCCGTAATTTCACCTGTATTTTTAATAGCTCTAATCAGATTTAATGCTAATAATTCGTTTAACGCTTTATAGATTGTTCTTTTGTCTTTTAATCCAAGATAACTAATAAATTGGTTAATACTAATTTTGTCACTATATTTACCCCAACCTATTGTTTTTCTTGTTATTAATAAATAACAACGCAAAGCGTTTGCGGACATATTAGCCATTAATTCGTCAACTAAAATATTGGGGATCTGGAAAGAATTAATAATAAAAATATTCATCACTCAATCCTCATGGAATATTGAGCAAGCTTTTTACCGTTTTCTGTTTTTATCATCCG
>CALYPG010000044.1 GCA_945271295.1 uncultured Gilliamella sp.
ACAAACAATAATCAAACCACCAACGCCAATACCCCAAATAACTCAAATACGCCCATACTAACCAATTTATCCTCAAATGGCAAAGCGTGGTTTATTCATCCTGTGGCGATGGTGGGATATTTTAATATAAAAGAGGAGAAAAAAACTGAAACTTGGGATCGTATTACAAACTCAAGAATCGCATTATTACACCCAGCAATACGTCAGAATGCAATTAATTTTATCAACGATGTCGAAAGTAGTTTAAATGTACAGTTACGAGTTACTGATGGTTATAGAACTATTGAAGAACAAAATAAATTATATGATCAAGGTAGAAAGAATCCCGGCCCCATTGTGACAAAAGTTAAAGGTGGATATAGCTTTCATAATTATGGTTTAGCTATAGATGTGGTAAAAATATTAGATAAAAAGGCTATTTATTTGGATAGTACAAATCCAGATATGGCAGAGATAGTAAGAATAGCTAAATCATATGGCTCTTCCTGGGGAGGAGATTGGACAACATTTAAAGATTATCCTCATTTTGAATTTAAATTCGGTTTTACAACTACTCAACTTTTAGAAAAATATAATAATGGAGATCTTAATGATGAAGGTTATGTTAATGTTAACTAATATTTTTCTTTTTTTCTTATTTATTGGTTCTGCTAATGCAGATGTATACGAAACCCAGTCTTTTTCATCAGAAGGCGCTGAATTAAATTGTGATCATAAAAAAAATAAATCATTAATTATTAATGTCTATGGAGAAACATTTTCAAGTAAAATAAAAGTAATTAAAAATAAACCTAATAATTATAGCATCAATGCTAAATTTGATTATTATGATCTCCCAATATATGAAAAATTCCGAAATATTTTAAGTGTTAATTACGACTTTTATATTGAAAATAATCAGATAATTGAATCTTCTCTACTTCATTCAGATTTGAAACAAACAATTAATGATATTTATAAATCTATCAAAGAAATACTAAAAGAAGCTCATGAAAATAAGAAATGTTTATCATGGAATTTTGAGTAAATTATATATTTTATAGCCATTGATAAAAATTATGTAAATTGGGCATATGTTACAGCCGGTAATAAGTATGGTATACCGATAAAAGGCTGGGTAAATATCAAAAAAGAAGCCCAGGAACATATAAAACGCGTGACCCCCTGGCATTGGTCAGGATTTAATACCATAGAGGAGAAAGCGACGGTTGGTGAATTATCCAGTAAAACGGGAAAGAATAAAGTGGTTAGTTTGGATTTGGAAGACTACACACCCGTAATGTCGGCATTACACCGTATCTTAACGCAATCAACATTATATTCAACGCAACGTAAAAAACCACTTCCGCCTTTTACTTATGAATATTTAAAGGAAGGTTTACGCAGAAGTTGGACAGCAGAGCAGATAGGGCATTTACTATTAAAATATGAAAGTGAATGGTATGCCGATGAAGCATTAAGTAAATGGAATGAGATAGATGAATTATTTGAAGAAGAAAAACAACAACAAAAGGATATTATAGAAAAGCTGTTGATTGAGCATAATATAACCAAACCTAATGAACGAGAATATGCATTTGAAAAACTCGATGAAGCGCACGAAAATGTCAAATCAAATTGGCAAATTGAAAAAGAGCAACGCATCAAACCATCACTGTGGTGGAAAAAAGTTGCAGAGGCACAAGTAACAAACAATAATCAAACCACCAACGCCAATACCCCAAATAACTCAAATACGCCCAAACTGACTAATTTATCCTCAAACGGCAAAGTCTGGTTTATTCATCCTGTGGCGATGATGGGTTATTTTGCTGGAAACGAGATCCTCTTTCAAAAAGGAGATAAGCATGAAATTATTCGCGAAATCAATATCAGACTAGCTGGTTTTGGTGGTAACGTACCTACAGATGAATTCACAGACAGAACAGAAAAAATGATCAAACAATTCCAACATGATTATATGGAAGTCGAAGAAACGGGTGTTGTTGATATGGATGTTATAAAAGCGATTGATAAGTTTCAAGAGGAATACCCAATAGGAACATATTTTGAACAAGCTAAATGTCCATGTTCTACTCTTAAAAATCTCAAAGAAACAGCTTGTAATGGTTTTGGTATGGGTAAAAAAGATAATGGAAAAAAAGGATCACAGTATGCCTCTGGATATGAATATCCAGGAATACATCGTGTTTTATTTTGGATATTAAGGACTATTATATTTTATATTGAAAGTGATCAGAGATATTCGCACTTGACTCTTGACTCGGTATCATCTGGTTATAGATGTTGGGTAAATAATAATTATCGTAATAGAAGAAGTATTAATCATATGGGAAAAGCACTTGATATTCATATATTACTCAAAACAAAAAGTAAAGCATTACATACTAATGAAGAAAGAATTATTTACTGTGATTTAGTTCGTGATATTTTGACCGAAAAAACAAACGCTGAATATAGATGGTTTCATTCAAATGGTGTTGCTTTAGAAAATAGTTACACGAGATACCATCCTACTAGGGGGCGTGATAATAATAGTATAGCAAGTAATTGGGTTCATTATGATGTCCGAGTTTTTAAAAAAGAATTTTTGGCAGATCACTTTTTTGTACAAACTGTTAATGAAGTTAATGGTAAATCAATGATGAAACTTATAAAAAATATAGAAGGCCATTAAGATGACAAAAGCTATAACTATAATATTTAAAAAAAATATTTTATTAATCAAATTTATTTATTTAATTTGTATTTTTTTAGATTGTTTTTTTAATTACTCTTATGCACAAAAAAATGATATTGAGCAAAAATTTTGGATTTTGGATAGATATACCCAAAATTCTCATATAATTGAAAAAGATAATTATAACGATGATTTTTTAAATAATCTTCGTATCAAATTAATTAATAATACATTTTATATAAATGATAATAAATATTTAATTACGAAAGGAAAAGTGAATAATATCTCACAATTAGAGCTTGGAAACTTGTTATCCATTTCCGATATTGAACCATTCATTGCCCCAAATGGTGAAGTGAATTATTTACAGTTTGATTCTTCAATAGATGATAATTTAGCTAAATTGTTATTGCCGAAAAGGCGATTGATTTACATTAAAGATAGGTTATTATTCATTAATGAAGGTTTTGTTATGTCTTTTTTAAAGCCTTCTGACAAATATTCTTTTGAAAAAATAAATAAAAGTTTTCCATCTATTAATTTGCCTATTAATTCTAAATGCTCGTGTGATTTTGTAAAAAATGATAATTACAAAAACTATCCTCAAAACCTTTCAAGAAGTTTTATTAATTACTTAAGATTGTCAAACAATGACAATTTATATACTCAATTGAATAATTATATAATTAATATTAATGGTATAAAATTGCCTAAAATTTATAATATTATTAATCCGTTTTTAATAGATGCTACACAAGAAAATAAAGAGAAAATAATTTATCTTCATCTTTTTTCGGATAAATTTGAACTATTAGATAAAATTATTTTGGAGTCCCAATCTGGCTCAACAAGACATGATCCCGCAACAGGCGATCTGTCGTTGGGTTTTGTTTATTATAATATTGATAAAAATTATAAAATTGAACGTCGCCAACGTTTTGAGGATGAAACCATAGAAGTACAGCACCATCAAGTTACAAAAGAAGGGAAGTTTCAAGAGTTAGCTGTAACGTCTAATTGCTATAGTAAATTTGCCATTAAAGACAAAAAATTACATTCTACAAAAAGTTTATTATTAACCAGTCATCAAGCTAATAATTATTTACGTTTTGACGGTGGTGATTTATATGATCTTGACGATGTGACAATGACATTAAAACCGAATGAGAAACAGTTTTGTATTAACTATCAACAATCTTATCCAATCACATTTGGTAAAATCGATGCAAAGCAATTTTTTGGTGATGATGCATTTTATCAACAGCAAGTAGAAAATTTTAAAAAATATGATATCGATATTAGTAAGGAATTAGACTATATAACCTTTGATAAAATTGAAAATACACCACTGGCTAAGTTTTTACTAAATGGTAATCAGGCAATTTATATGAAAAATACCCTATTTATTGTAGGGAAAGACTATTTTGCATCTTACCGACAACCAACACCTGAAGAAGTCACTTATACAGAATATAAATAAAAAATTAATCATGATGATTTATATGAGACGGAAAAAGCGAAATAAAATATTTATGTAATAACAGATATTTATGAATGTTATTGAACAAGGTAAAAAATAGATTTTTAAATTAACATTATTAGTGGTTTTCCTGCTGATTATAAAGAGGCCCATCGTGTAAATACCCCCTAAAATAGTACAGCAAACAAGTAGAAAATTCTCTATGAAAAAAGCAAAAGAGGATTTGTATATGAAAAAAATGACAGAGCACCAAATTGTATCTATTTTAAAAGAAGCTGAAGCCAGCATTTTGGTTAAAGAACTTTGCCGAAAATATGCCATAGGGAACTCAACTTTTTACAAATGGCGAGAAAAATACGGTGGTATGGAAACCTCGATTATCAAGCGATTAAAGGAATTAGAAGCAGAAAATCGTAAGCTTAAACAAATGTTCGCTGAACTAAGTTTAAAATCACAGTTACAGGAAGAAATCATAAAAAAGCTGTAGTGCCAACTAAGGCTCGTAAGACATGGGCAGAGGAATTACAAACCACTAAATGCCTTACTATAGCCCTAAGTTGTGCAATTGTTGGCTTAAGTCGCTGTGCTTACTATTATCAACCTAAGTTACAGGATGATTCGAGATTATTTCAATACTCAATACGATTATCGACCAGCATTTACGTTGGGGTTTTCCTAAATGTTTTAATCGCATCAGAAAGCTTGGCTATAAATGGAACCATAAACGTGTATATCGGGTTTATTGTGAATTAAAACTTAATATCAATCAGGATAAAGCGGAAAAAACGTATTCCACCACGAAGTCCGGAAAAGTTATGCGTTGCCGATAAACAAGGTAAATGTTGGTCAATGGATTTTATGAGTGACAGCAGTCGAAATCAACGTAGATTTAGGACTTTTAATGTCATTGATGACTTTAATCGAGAGGCATTAGGTATAGATATAGCGGTGTGTTTACCAGCAAGAAGCGTGACCCGTTACCTCGACAAGTTGGCTGAGTATCATGGTTATCCATTAAAAGTAAGAGTAAATAATGGGCCGGAATTTACCGGAAACATATTCAATAACTGGGCAAAAGAACACGGCATAACTATAGATTACATCAATCCGGGAAGTTTTTATCAAAATGGCTATATTGAACGATTTAATCGTACTTATCGAACAGAAGTATTGGATTTATATCTTTTTAACAATTTGAAACAAGTAAGGAAAATAACTGAGGAGTGGTTAACCATTTATAATACCGAAAGACCCCATGAGGTATTAAATAATATGACGCCGATTGAATATAAAACACTAAAACACCCGGAGTAATTTTCTACGGGAATGGTGTACTAAGAATAGTGCATTTACAATAAAATGTAGTAGCTCAAACCTGATCTGACAGTTACCAGTTTTTTATAGGTGCCTGTCAG
>CALYPG010000045.1 GCA_945271295.1 uncultured Gilliamella sp.
CAAAGAAAAAATAATGCCAATATAAAATGAATATTTCATAAGTTATTCCTTAATCTCTTCAATTTTCGATAGTGAAAAGTCAGCATGAAAATGGGAGTTATGTAAAGTACCACCATTTACAACTCGGGATCGTTGTCTAAATTCGGCAAAATGGGCATCTTTCCCAACTCTAACCTGATCAAAAAAGAGTAGCATTGCATTTAAAAAATCTGAATCATCTTGATATTGTTGCGAAGTATGAGGGTGATAATTATCTTTTGATATTAATGATCTATATTCAAAATCAATCGCCATACCATTAATATGTAATACACTAGGAAAGCAACTGCCCCATTGAAAGGCACTACCAGTGGTGATCCGGGCTTTACTATAAACCGCTAAACTACCTAGCATAGCTGCAAATAAGCAAGGATTAGCATAACGACGCTTTGAATTATGAAAACTATATTCAATACGGAAATTGCCATATTGTTCATTTATTGAATCAGGCATTCTTAATAGATCCACTTCATTATTATTTACACCGAAAACACGCCATGTGTATGGATCAGCTAATTTTGTATCGTAGTATTTATCATGTATTCCCCATTCAGCGATCCGTCCATCAGCGTAAATAATTCGATATTTAGTATTACCATCGTTTACATTTGCAGCAATATCATTCGAACTTGTTGTTCTATAAAATGTTTTAGGTTTATTAGGATTAAATTCTTTACTATATTTTTCTTTAATTTTAAAGTATTCCAAATCACAAATCTTATGTTTGGTACCTTGCTCGTCGACAATTACATAGCGATATTTATTTTTGTTTTCATCTTTAATAAATGAGAGAATATATTTTTGTATTCGACCATCCCAATAAATATAAAACACAATAATATCTATTTTTTTTCAACAAAATAACCCATCATCGCCACAGGATGAATAAACCAGGCTTTACCGTCAGTTGATAGATTAGTTAGTTTTGGTGTATTGTCATTCGTGTCGGTTTGGTTATTGTTTGTGTTTTGTGCCTCTGCAACTTTTTTCCACCACAGTGATGGTTTGATGCGTTGCTCTTTTTCAATTTGCCAATTTGATTTGACATTTTCGTGCGCTTCATCGAGTTTTTCAAATGCATATTCTCGTTCATTAGGTTTGGTTATATTATGCTCAATCAACAGCTTTTCTATAATATCCTTTTGTTGTTGTTTTTCTTCTTCAAATAATTCATCTATCTCATTCCATTTACTTAATGCTTCATCGGCATACCATTCACTTTCATATTTTAATAGTAAATGCCCTATCTGCTCTGCTGTCCAACTTCTGCGTAAACCTTCCTTTAAATATTCATAAGTAAAAGGCGGAAGTGGTTTTTTACGTTGCGTTGAATATAATGTTGATTGCGTTAAGATACGGTGTAATGCCGACATTACGGGTGTGTAGTCTTCCAAATCCAAACTAACCACTTTATTCTTTCCCGTTTTACTGGATAATTCACCAACCGTCGCTTTCTCCTCTATGGTATTAAATCCTGACCAATGCCAGGGGGTCACGCGTTTTATATGTTTCTGGGCATCAGTTGAAGTATTATTTTTTGAAACCTAATAAAAATACAAAATATCCTCAACTTAATTCGCAAATACATCATTTATTTGTAAAATGAAAAGAAGGATAAAATTTATAAAAATTTTTTTAATGACACGCCTATTTCCTTGGGGAATTTTTATTATTTATAATAATTGATTTATAGTAAAAATATAATTTTTACTATTAGTTGTTTTTATTATTTTTGTAATTGAATCTTTCTTGTTTCTTATTTCATTATTAGAATTTTTTCTTAATCTTTTGATGCAACTTAAATAATATATTCTTTAAATTGATAATTTAATTGAAACTATCCAAAATCATTGGTTCAATTGTATTAGGTTCACATTTATAATTTTTTACTGTTATATCTTGTTTATTTATTCTAATACCTTCTTTTCCTTGCTCTGTATTAATAATATAATTAATACCGTTATTGGTAAAAGTTATCATCTTATTTTTCTTATCTTCATCTGTTATTTCTTTTACTAATTCTAATTCTATTTTTGATTGGCTACCAAATCTATAGAGTAAGTTTTGAGCAGCATAATTATAACATACTGATAGTTGCTTATTTTTAACTTTGCATCCAAATGCATCTTTTTCATTTTCGTTTTTTTTACAGAGAGTTGTTTTCTTGAAAAATACATTTTGGCTGTAAATATTTATAATGTCTTGATGTTGTAATAAACGTAATTTTGTATAAAACTGTTCTATCCAAACATTATTAGTCTTGTTTTTTAATGTTTGATTAGACAAAAGTAAAATAAAATAGTCAGGATAAGATAATGGAGTATTATTTATAAAATAGTGTTGTTTTTTTGTTAGAATAATTGAATTAATGAGATCAATACCATTATAAACACTTTGATTAGAATAATTAACAACTTGACCTTGAGAATAATTTAGATTTACCTCTCCTAATTTTACTAATTCTTTATCTATGCTTCCTAAATAAGTAATTCTAGCTGGACTCTCCATTCCTCCAAATTTATCAAAAATAGAAATTACACCTAAATTAGATACTTCAATTGAAGGGTTTATCCCACCAAGATAAATGTAACTATTTTCTTTTCCTTCTATATTCAAACTAAAATCCATTCGTGAAATTTTGTCTTCATCGGGTTTATTTAAACGACAATATATATATTTGCCATAAAATTTATCGCCATTGATAAATTGCCCTTTGATATCATTTAATTGTGTTTTTTCGCATACTTGTGCATATAAAAGGCAATTGAAATAAAGTAGAATAATAAAAATAAAAAATTTTTTCATGTTAAGTTCCATTATGTAATCTTGTATAGAAAGTTTGTAAAGCTGTTTCAACTTCTTGTGCTTTTTTTTGATTATTTGCATACCATTTAGTATTGATCATAGCACTAGTATTAAAAGAAAAGTTATCAACTCTAATGTCATGATATTTTACACAATTTTCGATGTTGAACTTTTCATATAAAGTTATAAGCGCCGTATTTCTTTCTACAACATGATTATATCCACCATTTACTGCCATTGTAATTTTAAGAAAGTCATTCTGTGCTGCTATATCATTAATATTTCCCCATGAACTTCCTTTTAACCAATACCAAAATGCAGATCTTATTGTATATTCTAAATCAGAACAAATTATATCTGGGTTATTTTTAATTAAATTATTATCAACGTATTTCCCAAAAGATTCATAATTATAATCATGAGTAATTTGAATAAGTCCTCTACCATGATAATTTGTTCCACCTTTATAATTGTTCCAATAAGAAGGGGTAGAACCATCTTTATTTTTATATTCCTCAGAAGTTCTAAAAAAATCACTTTCACATAACACTTGAGATATAAAATGAGCTTTTTGAAGACAACTAGTAATATTGTATTGAATAAAGTTTCTATTCAAACTTGAAAGAAATATACTTATTGCGGTATTTTTCAAGTTATTATTCATTCTATAAAATAATCCGTTATTCAAAATATCATTAGGCATTATTGATTTAAATTGATCTTCTGTTATAGACTTATTACACATGCAGTTTTTTATATCAAATATATGTATCGCCACAGGATGAATAAACCAGACTTTGCCGTTTGAGGATAAATTAGTCAGTT
>CALYPG010000046.1 GCA_945271295.1 uncultured Gilliamella sp.
AAAGCACTGCAGAAATTCGTCAAAATTTTCTTGACTTTTTCCATAGCAAAGGACATGAAATAGTTGCAAGTAGTTCTCTCGTTCCCCACAATGATCCAACGCTATTATTTACTAATGCGGGAATGAATCAGTTTAAAGATGTCTTTCTTGGTATTGATAAACGCCCATATACCAGAGCAACAACGTCACAACGTTGTGTTCGTGCTGGTGGGAAACATAATGATCTTGATAATGTCGGGTATACAGCTCGACATCATACTTTTTTCGAAATGTTAGGTAATTTCAGTTTTGGCGATTACTTTAAACATGATGCTATTCATTTTGCATGGGAATTATTAACTAGCAAACAATGGTTTAATTTACCAAAAGATAAGCTAACAGTGACTGTTTATGCTTCCGATGATGAAGCATATGCCATTTGGGAAAATGAAATTGGTATTCCTAAAGAACGTATAATACGTATTGGCGATAATAAAGGTGCACCTTATGCGTCAGATAACTTCTGGCAAATGGGAGATACCGGACCGTGTGGGCCTTGTACAGAAATCTTCTATGATCATGGCGATCATATTTGGGGAGGACCTCCAGGTAGTGCTGAAGAAGATGGCGATCGATTTATAGAAATTTGGAACATCGTCTTTATGCAATTTAATCGTCATCCAGATGGTACTATGGAGCCATTACCTAAACCATCAGTTGATACAGGTATGGGACTTGAACGAATTGCAGCAGTGCTACAACATGTTAATTCTAATTATGAAATAGATCTATTTAAGAAGTTAATAAAAGATGCAGCACAAATTATCCCTACTAAAGACTTAGAGAGCAAATCACTACGAGTGATTGCGGATCATATACGTTCTTGTGCATTTTTAATTTCTGACGGGGTTTTACCATCTAATGAAGGTCGAGGTTACGTATTACGTCGTATTATTCGAAGAGCCGTTCGACATGGGCATATGCTTGGCGCAAAAGGTATCTTTTTCTATAAACTTGTTAAACCATTAATTGATGTGATGGCAAGCGCTGCGGTTGAACTGAATAACAATCGTCAGTTAGTTGAAGAAACACTTAAAATTGAAGAAGAACAATTCTTAAAAACCTTAGAGCGTGGATTGTCTTTATTGGATCAAGAATTAACTAAAATCACTGGAACAATACTTCCAGGTGATGTGGCTTTTAAACTGTATGATACTTATGGTTTCCCATTAGATTTAACGGCTGATGTTTGCCGTGAGAGAAATATTACCATCGACGAAGCTGGCTTTGACAAATGCATGGCAGAACAACGCAAACGTGCACGTGAATCGAGCTCATTTAATGTTGATTATAGTCATGTCATCAAACTAGATGGTAAAACCGAATTTTTAGGTTATCAATCAACTGAATCATCAAGTAAAGTGATAGCTATATTCAAAAATGGCCAAAAAGTTGACCATATTCATGTTGGAGATGAAGCTATTGTTATTTTAGATAAAACTCCATTTTACGGTGAATCAGGTGGACAAATTGGCGATAAAGGTTTATTAACCACTGCCAATTTTGAATTTAGTGTTATAGATAGCCAAAAATATGGTAAAAGCATCGGTCATTTAGGTCAAATAATTAAAGGATCTTTAAAAATTGGTGACCATGTAACAGCCGCAATTGATGTTGAATTAAGAGAACGAATTCGGCGTAACCATTCTGCAACACACTTATTACAAGCAGCTTTACAGCGTATTTTAGGTAATCATGTTCAACAAAAAGGATCGCTAGTAAACGAAAGCTATTTACGCTTTGATTTTTCACATAATCAAGCCATTACACCAGAGCAAATTATTGAAATTGAAGATCTCGTTAACCAACAAATACGTCGTAACTTACCTGTTGATGTTGAACTAATGCCAATAGATAAGGCTAAAAATAAAGGGGCAATGGCGTTATTTGGTGAGAAGTATGAAGATATTGTTAGAGTACTAACAATGGGTGATTTCTCGATTGAACTTTGCGGTGGTACCCACGTAGATAGAACAGGTGATATTGGTCTATTTAAAATTACATCTGAATCGAGTATTGCTTCTGGGGTACGCCGCATTGAAGCCACATCTGGGCAAAATGCGATGGAATATATTCACCACGATTCGAGCTTATTAAATCAGATAGGATTATTGATTAAAAGTGATAAAACAACGGTATTAACTCGTATTGAGCAACTTCTTGAACAAACAAAGTTGTTAGAAAAAAACATTGAGCAACTAAAAGCACAACAAGCTAGCCAACAAAGTGTAAAATTGCTCAATCAATGTGAAAGAATTAATAATAATAATTTACTAATTGCTAAACTTGAAAACGTCGAAGCAAAAGTATTACGAACCATGATTGATGATCTTAAAAATCAATTAAAATCGGGGGTAATTATTTTAGCTGCCGTCAATGATGGCAAAATCAATTTAGCTGCTGGTGTAACAAATGATTTAATTCATATTGTTAAAGCTGGCGAATTAGTTTCTCAATTAGCATTAAAAGTAGGTGGTAAAGGTGGTGGGCGACCTGATTTCGCTCAAGCAGGTGGAATGGATCTTTCGGCGTTAACAGAGGCTTTATCTTCTGTGAAAAAGGAAATCAGTAATACATTACAAGCAAGTTAGCCAGATACACCTAAATGCTTTAATAGAGTATTGACGTGTATTCTGTAAAATTCCGTCTTTCTGTCTTAATGATGGGGGGCTGACGAAGCTATATCTTAAAATTGTTTGGATATATAAATAACTGAGAGTAGGAGATCTAATGTTAATTTTAACTAGGAGAGTAGGTGAAACACTTATCATTGGTGACGATGTTGTAATTACCATTTTAGGCGTGAAAGGCAATCAAGTCAGAATTGGTATTAATGCACCTAAAGAAGTTTCTATTCATAGAGAAGAGATATACAACAGAATTCATCAAATACCTAACAAAATTGATGAACTATCTGAACCCAAAGAGTAATATTGGGCACGAAATAAACAACTAGCGCGTGTAAGCAAAAAAATGTTTGACTTATTTTTTGTAAACCGTAATATGTGCGCCACACATTATGATTTTATTCCAGTTCGAATAAAATCCTAGTTGTTTAGGTGAGATGGCCGAGAGGCTGAAGGCGCTCCCCTGCTAAGGGAGTATGCGGTCAAAAGCTGCATCGAGGGTTCGAATCCCTCTCTCACCGCCATTTTAAAAAATTAAAATAAGCATCCGTAGCTCAGCTGGATAGAGTACCCGGCTACGAACCGGGCGGTCAGGGGTTCGAATCCCTTCGGATGCACCATTTTTATTTAAGAATATTTCAACAGGCATCCGTAGCTCAGCTGGATAGAGTACCCGGCTACGAACCGGGCGGTCAGGGGT
>CALYPG010000047.1 GCA_945271295.1 uncultured Gilliamella sp.
GCAGAGCGTCTGAGGTGTAAATTTTATTTCGCTCATCCATATTCATCCTGGGAGCTAGGGACAAACGAAAATACGAATGGATTAATCAGACAATACTTCTCTAAGAAAATACCATTTGCTATGATTAGTCACGAAGAGGTTTTAATGGTTATGGCACGATTAAATCATCGCCCACGAAAACAACTTGGATTTAAAACACCCTATCAAGTCTTTTACCAACTCGATTCTCACTTAGCTTTTGAACTTACATCACCAAAAAAATCATTTATTTTATAAAAATGTGAAATTACTCATATTTTAATAAAATAAAAAGGTTAAAATAAAATCAATTATATTTTGGATTTGAATTATTTAGGAGAAAGAAATGAAAGCTGCTGTTATTAAACCTGAATGCGATGGACAAGTTGAAATCAAAGATATTCCAGTTCGACCGTTAGAAGCAGGAGAAGCGTTAGTCGATGTTGAATATTGTGGTCTTTGTCATACCGATCTTCATGTTGCTGCGGGTGATTTTGGTAAAAAACCAGGTCGAGTTATTGGTCATGAAGGGGTTGGTATTGTTTCAAAAATTGCCCCTGATGTGAAAAGTCTTAAAGTTGGTGATCGGGTTAGTATTGCATGGTTTCATGCTGGTTGTGGTACTTGTGAGTTTTGTATTTCTGGGAATGAGACTTTTTGCCGTAGTGCATTAAATTCAGGTTATAGTGTTGATGGTGGCATGGCCGAGCAATGTATTGTAAAGGCCGATTATGCGGTGAAAGTACCAGATGGACTAGATCCAGCACAAGCTACCAGTGTAACTTGCGCAGGTGTAACTACTTATAAAGGTATAAAAGTAGCAAGTACCAAACCGGGACAATGGCTTGCAGTATTTGGGATTGGGGGACTTGGTACGCTTGCGGTGGAATATGGTAAAAAAGTGTTTAACAACAAAGTGGTTGCCATTAGTAATAGCGATAGTCAATTAGAATTATGTAAAAAGCTAGGGGCTGATTTAGTGGTTAATCCTAAAAAGGTTGCTGATGTTGGTGCTTATATTAAAGAGCACACCGGCGGTGGTGTTCATGGAGCTGTGGTAACATCCGTGACAAAAACAGGTTTTAATCAAGCCATTGATTCAGTTCGCCCATTAGGTCGTGTGGTGGCTTTAGGTTTGCCTTCTGAAACAATGGATCTTAGTATTCCACGAACAGTATTAGATGGTATTCAAGTTTTAGGTTCACTGGTTGGTACTCGTGAAGATTTGGCTGAAGCGTTCCAATTTAGTGCTGAAGGTAAAGTTGTTCCAATAGTTGAAAAACGTCCATTTGAAGACATTAACAATATGATTGAAGAGATGAGAGCAGGTAAAATTCAAGGCCGTATGGTTGTTGATATGAAAATGAAGAAAAAGAAATAACTAACCGATATTTATTCATAAGCCAGCCTGGTGCTGGTTTTTTAGTCGATTAATTTTATAACGCATTCAGTATTAATCTATTCTTTTACTATTTTTTTTAATTGTTAATCTCAACGCTTCTTGTATTTTATATATAAACCCCTATTATAAGTGGCATTTTTACGCTTATATTATATGTATTAAAGGGGTTTTTTGATGTCAGATCACAATTTAGAAAATAAATTGCGAAAAGATCTTGGTATAGTTTCGGCATTATCACTTGTAGTCGGAATGGTTTTAGGTGCAGGAGCATTTATGAAACCTCCCGCTGTTTTAGAAGTTACTGGTGATTATCATTATGCACTATTAGCTTGGATAATAGGTGGTATTTTTTCCATTTGTGGTGGATTAACACTTTGCGAATTAGGTGTAATGTTCCCTCGAACAGGGGGATTACTGGTTTATCTTGAAAAAATTTATGGTGCTAAAGTTGCTCATCTTTATGGTTGGATGATAACCGTGCTGTTTGCCCCTTCCTTAGTTGGTGCATTAGTTGGCTATTTCAGTTCGGTATTTTGTTTGTTATTCAATATTAATGATGCGTTTAAAATGGCTGTCAGCGCTGGAGTACTGGGATTCATCGCCTTTATTAATGCAATTGGTGTTAAACAAGCTGGATATCTGCAAACTATTGCCACTGTATGTAAACTCATTCCAATATTATTATTAGCAATATTTGGATTATGGAAAGGCAGTGGGCAAGTGGCATTATTTAGTGCTAGTGGACAAGGTATTGAAACTATGGCTCCTTTTGCAGTCGCTATTTTAGCCACATTATTTGCTTATGATGGTTGGGCACAAGTTGCCTCTGTTGCTGGTGAAATTCACAATCCAGCCAAAGTGTTACCTAAAGCAATTATTCTGGGGATTATCTTTTTAGTTATTGTTTATGCCTGTATTAATATTGCATTGTTTAAGATTTTTCCTGTTCAAGAAATGGTTACTCTTGGGCATGATGCATCAGCAGTTGCGTCGCAACGGATGTTCGGCAATTTTGGTGGTAATTTAGTAGCAGTTGGTATCATGATATCTATTTTAGGTGGTATAAATGGTTATATTATGACTTTATCACGAACCATTTTTAGTATGGGAGAACGCGGCACAATTATCGGTGCACGTTATTTAAGTACCATTGATGATGATAGTCGGTCGCCAGTTAATGCTATTATAATTCTAGTAATTTTTTCTTTCTTATATTCAGCTTTACTTGATGCCGATCGTCTATCTGAAATTTCGATGTTTTCTATTTGGGTATTTTATTTATTAACATTTATCGGCGTATTTATCGCGCGAAAAACATATCCTAATGTTGTAAGATCTTATAAAGTGATAGGTTATCCCATTATACCAATTGTTGCTATTTTAGGCGCTGTTTATGTTATTTATGGTATGCTTATCTATCAAACAGTAAATGGTATCGCCTCAATAATTCTCACGTTAATTGGATTACCCATCTATTTTTATTATGATAATAAAAACAAAGGGATAGAACTTGCACTTGGTGAAGTTAAAAAATACCGAATTAAAACTCAATACACGATTATGATTGCAGCCATGGTTATTATTGCATTATTAATAATTTACGGCAGCATAATAAGTAAATAAGTTTGCATCAATATTATGACCGTCAATGAAAATTGGCGGAATTAATATAATTGAATAGTAATAGATAGTTATTCTCTCTGAGATATTCAGTGTTTTATCTAGCAGGTGGGCATTTTCTAAGATGTGCCGTAACTAAGCAATTTAGATAAGTAAATAAGATTTTTGTCAAAAAGTTTCAGGATAGCCATATGTTTTAGTAAAAATATTAAGCTGAATTCAACATCTAAGTGCGAATCCAGTCAGTAAAAGGCTTCATAAGGTGTTTTATA
>CALYPG010000048.1 GCA_945271295.1 uncultured Gilliamella sp.
TTCTTGCCGTTGGCAACCTTCACAGCATTGAATCGGTCAATACCGATAATCTCAAGGTTGAGAATGGCCAAAAATCGGCAAGCAACCAAACGGCACAATCGGGCACTTCGCAGGCATCTTCAAACCCTGCAGCCGCACAATCGTCAGAACCGCATTTTTACGAAGTGAAAAAGGGTGACACTTTGTGGAAGATTGCTGAAGAAGTTTATGGCAAAGGTCATGGCGACAAAAACAAGATTATTTTCGAGGCAAACAAGCCTATGTTGAAATCGCCTGAAAAAATCTTCCCCGGTCAAAAGCTTCGCATTCCCGACCTTAATCAGGCTTGATTATTTTATTACACTACATACCCCACGCATCCCGAAAAGTGTGAAACGGTTTTCGGCCAAGATGCGGGGGCACTCAAAAACCTATCCCGAAAAGTGTGAAACGGGTTTTGGATAAGATGCGTGGGTGCTCAAAAACGCATCCCGAAAGTGTGAAGCGGTTGTCGCTTAATAACTGTTAGGTTCCACCGAAAAGCGTGAAGCTATTTTCGAAAAGCAACATGGAAATCGCACATGTCTGAAAAATTGACCAATGTAAACTTTTAAAAATAGGAACCAATTCTCTCCTGAAAATTTTTTAAGCTCAACAAAAGTTCACCTTAATGAACCGTACTGATAATCTGTTTTTTGCCACACGATAGCAGGATTTGAACTGCCGATAGCCATATGAAATTTACCCGACATGGCGAGAAAGTAGCAGACTTTCATCACGCGTATTTATTCCGCGTTTATATAATTCTTAGGTAATTATATATATTTTTATATTAGATTTTGATAAAGTTATTAATAATATAATAATATTATATTAATATACACTACGTTATAAACAATCTATTTGATGGATTTTCATATTTTATAAAGTATTTTACTGATTATAAATGATGCATTGGATGACCTTAAATATTTACATTTGTCAAATGGAAATGTAGTATCACCATTTAATCCAGCAGCTAATGTTTATAGGTGTGCCAATAACCTATACGTCTATAAAGAAATTCGTAAATGCTTTAACTTAAAACATCTACACATTTCAATAAATATACATTATAAATTATAAAATCGTAATTAGTCGTTTTGCTTGTAACATATCACACAAATGTTTCTTACGTCATTACACTATCTAAAATTATTTCAATAACTGAAAAATCTTCTTGTTTATTAGTAAAGGAATTAGAAATTATTTTTGCTTTATAACAATAAAGACGTTTCTAATGAGGTTGAGTTAGATGAAACTTATGTTGGTGTAAAAAATAAGAATAAGCATTACTCAAACAAAGTTGCCGTTATCCAAGGTCGAAGCATAAAAGATAAAACACCAGTTTTTGGGATGGTTGAGCGCGGTGGAAAGATAAATGCAAAATGCGTTGATGATGTCACCATAAAAACTCTGACTAAGGAGATTGTTAAATACGTGACTGATGCAACAGTCTATTCTAATGAGCGGTTTAGCTATAACTCTTTAAAACGTATTTATAACCACCAATTTATTAAGCATAGTGCAGGTACGTATATTAATGGTCACGTCCATACAAATACCATTAAAGGATTTTGAGGGTTTCTTAAGAGAAGCGTCATAGGAATATATCATTTTACAAGTGGAAAACACTTGCAAAAATATGTTCACTAGTTAGTATTTAGATGCAAAACAAAACATTTTTCGTCACAAGGTAGAATTATTTTACCTTAAAAAACCTTGATACACAAAAAACATATAATGGGCTAATTTATGGAAAACAAAAAGATACTTAAAGCAATTGCTGGTTCAAAAGACACTCCAATTATCCTAGGCGATGTTAGCCTCGAATGTTATGTTCTGGAAGATGGAACCCGGGTTTTTTCTGGTAGCGGTTTACAAAAAGCACTAAAGTTCCCCCCTTCATCAGGCGGCTCAGGGCTTGTAAATATGCTTAACACAGGAGAATTAAAGGATACTATTACTGATGAAATAAGGTATAAGATTGAGAATAGAAAAGAGTTTACAAGACCGGGTGCTGGAGGCAAAATTTCTAAAACTTATGGGTATGATGTTACCTTATTAATTGATATTTGTGATCTACTAATCCAGGGTAAAATCGACGGTAAGCTTACTGACAGGCAAATTGAGTACGCCAAAGTTGCAGAGATCATAATTAGAAGTGTTGCGAAAGTTGGTATTATTGCTTTAGTTGATGAAGCAACAGGATATCAATATGACCGAGAAAAAGACGCTCTGAATTTAATATTTAAGGCTTATATAAGTGAAGAGCTTCAAAAATGGCAAAAAATGTTTCCTGATTCTTTTTATTTTGAAATATTTAGATTGAATGGATGGGATTACACAGTAAGAGGTATAAAAAAAAGACCTGGAGTTATTGGTCGATGGACAAGAGAATTAATCTATAACCAGTTGCCTAAAGATGTATTAGATGAGCTAATATCCAGGACACCAAAAAGTGCTTCGGGGAATTATACTGCTAGGTTTTTTCAAAGCTTAACGCCAGATATTGGACATCCAGCATTAACTGCTCAAATTTACAAGGTTATTGGGATAATGAATATATCAAATAACTGGGCTGAATTTAAAAGCAATTTTAATAAAATGGTGGATCGGAACAAGGGGCAAAAAGAGTTAAATTTTGAAGAAATAGAGAATGATATACTGAGAAATGATCACGTATTACTACCTGGAGACGAGTCTACAAAGTAGAGTTCTAAAAGTTGGGGGCTATCAAGTTTTGATGAAAAACTCCAACAAACATTAATTTACAACCCAAAAGAGCCAGAATAAAGTTCACCCGCTTAAATGAGGGTAATTTTCGGATTGTACAGTGTAAAATTGTATATAGTTACAAAAATTTATTATCCTTTGAGTGCTTGCAAAAAACACTAAAGGCAATTTGCCCGGTTGCTCTCAACTTTATGCGCTGTTTTCAAAGGGACTATATCGTCTTGAAGATCGGGCAAGGCGAACGATGCTCGGCATCTTGAAGAGCCGTCACAGTCTGTTTATTTTCAAAGGATGGATTTTTACGGCTTTGATTATTTTCCGATG
>CALYPG010000049.1 GCA_945271295.1 uncultured Gilliamella sp.
AGTGAGTATGGTGCCTATCTAACATCTCAATGGCTAAGGCGTCGAGCAAAGCCCGCTTATTTTTTACATGCCAATACAATGTAGGCTGCTCTACACCTAGCTTCTGGGCGAGTTTACGGGTTGTTAAACCTTCGATTCCGACCTCATTAAGCAGCTCTAATGCGCTGTTAATCACTTTACTTTTATCTAATCTAGACATCATTAATTCCTAATTTTTGTTGACACTCTATCATTGATAGAGTTATTTTACCACTCCCTATCAGTGATAGAGAAAAGTGAAATGAATAGTTCGACAAAGATCGCATTGGTAATTACGTTACTCGATGCCATGGGGATTGGCCTTATCATGCCAGTCTTGCCAACGTTATTACGTGAATTTATTGCTTCGGAAGATATCGCTAACCACTTTGGCGTATTGCTTGCACTTTATGCGTTAATGCAGGTTATCTTTGCTCCTTGGCTTGGAAAAATGTCTGACCGATTTGGTCGGCGCCCAGTGCTGTTGTTGTCATTAATAGGCGCATCGCTGGATTACTTATTGCTGGCTTTTTCAAGTGCGCTTTGGATGCTGTATTTAGGCCGTTTGCTTTCAGGGATCACAGGAGCTACTGGGGCTGTCGCGGCATCGGTCATTGCCGATACCACCTCAGCTTCTCAACGCGTGAAGTGGTTCGGTTGGTTAGGGGCAAGTTTTGGGCTTGGTTTAATAGCGGGGCCTATTATTGGTGGTTTTGCAGGAGAGATTTCACCGCATAGTCCCTTTTTTATCGCTGCGTTGCTAAATATTGTCGCTTTCCTTGTGGTTATGTTTTGGTTCCGTGAAACCAAAAATACACGTGATAATACAGATACCGAAGTAGGGGTTGAGACGCAATCGAATTCGGTATACATCACTTTATTTAAAACGATGCCCATTTTGTTGATTATTTATTTTTCAGCGCAATTGATAGGCCAAATTCCCGCAACGGTGTGGGTGCTATTTACCGAAAATCGTTTTGGATGGAATAGCATGATGGTTGGCTTTTCATTAGCGGGTCTTGGTCTTTTACACTCAGTATTCCAAGCCTTTGTGGCAGGAAGAATAGCCACTAAATGGGGCGAAAAAACGGCAGTACTGCTCGGATTTATTGCAGATAGTAGTGCATTTGCCTTTTTAGCGTTTATATCTGAAGGTTGGTTAGTTTTCCCTGTTTTAATTTTATTGGCTGGTGGTGGGATCGCTTTACCTGCATTACAGGGAGTGATGTCTATCCAAACAAAGAGTCATCAGCAAGGTGCTTTACAGGGATTATTGGTGAGCCTTACCAATGCAACCGGTGTTATTGGCCCATTACTGTTTGCTGTTATTTATAATCATTCACTACCAATTTGGGATGGCTGGATTTGGATTATTGGTTTAGCGTTTTACTGTATTATTATCCTGCTATCGATGACCTTCATGTTAACCCCTCAAGCTCAGGGGAGTAAACAGGAGACAAGTGCTTAGTTATTTCGTCACCAAATGATGTTATTCCGCGAAATATAATGACCCTCTTGATAACCCAAGAGGGCATTTTTTACGATAAAGAAGATTTAGCTTCAAATAAAACCTATCTATTTTATTTATCTTTCAAGCTCAATAAAAAGCCGCGGTAAATAGCAATAAATTGGCCTTTTTTATCGGCAAGCTCTTTTAGGTTTTTCGCATGTATTGCGATATGCATAAACCAGCCATTGAGTAAGTTTTTAAGCACATCATCATCATAAGCTTTAAGTTGGTTCTCTTGGATCAATTTGCTGACAATGGCGTTTACCTTACCAGTAATGTATTCAAGGCTAATTTTTTCAAGTTCATTCCAACCAATGATAGGCATCACTTCTTGGATAGGGATAAGGTTTTTATTATTATCAATAATATAATCAAGATAATGTTCAAATATACTTTCTAAGGCAGACCAACCATTTGTTAAATCAGTTTTTGTTGTGATGTAGGCATCAATCATAATTAATTGCTGCTTATAACAGGCACTGAGTAATTGTTTTTTATTTTTAAAGTGATGATAAAAGGCACCTTTGGTCACCAACGCTTTTCCCGAGATCTCATCTATTGAAACAGCTTGATAGCCTTTTTCAACAAACAATATTCGTGCTGAGTTAACCAGTGATTGATAGGTACTCTTAAAATTTTCTTGTTGATGATTTTTATTTTCCATGATAGATTTAAAATAACATACCGTCAGTATGTTTATGGTATCATGATGATGTGGTCGTGACAATCTTAAGAACATTTAGGTTATTTTATGTATATTGAACAGCATTCTCGCTATCAAAATAAAGCTAATAACATCCAATTAAGATATGATGATAAGCAGTTTCATACAACGGTTATCAAAGATGTTCTATTATGGATTGAACATAATTTAGATCAGTCTTTACTGCTTGATGATGTGGCGAATAAAGCGGGTTATACCAAGTGGTATTTTCAGCGGCTGTTCAAAAAAGTAACAGGGGTCACACTGGCTAGCTATATTCGTGCTCGTCGTTTGACGAAAGCGGCTGTTGAGTTGAGGTTGACGAAAAAAACTATCCTTGAGATCGCATTAAAATATCAATTTGATTCCCAACAATCTTTTACACGTCGATTTAAGTACATTTTTAAGGTTACACCAAGTTATTATCGGCGTAATAAATTATGGGAATTGGAGGCAATGCACTGAGAGATCCCCTCATAATTTCCCCAAAGCGTAACCATGTGTGAATAAATT
>CALYPG010000050.1 GCA_945271295.1 uncultured Gilliamella sp.
TTTCCTATAACTTAATTATTGTTATACTTTTTAAGCATAAAAAATAGTTGTATGTGAGGTCATTTTGGATATTAAAGTATTACGTTATTTTTTAGCTCTTGCTAGAGAGGAAAGTATCACTGCGGCTGCTGAGTATTTACATCTGACTCAGCCAACATTATCTCGTCAACTGGCTGAATTAGAGCAAGAATTGGGTAAAACCTTATTTATTCGAGGCAGTCGTAAAATTACCTTAACCGATGAAGGTATGCGTTTACGCAAACGTGCTGAAGAAATTTTAGAATTAGTGCAAAAAACTGAATTAGAGTTTCAAACCTCAGCTGAGGAAATCAGTGGCGATATCTATATTGGTTGTGGTGAAACCCATGCCATGGGATTAATTGCTGAGGTTGTTAAGGCATTACAACACGACTATCCGCAAATTCATGTGCATATTTATAGTGGTGATGCTGATGAAGTAACAGAACGTATCGATAAAGGCTTACTCGATTTTGGATTATTAATTGGTGTGGAAAATATCAGCAAATATGAGTCGTTACTATTGCCCGAAAAAGATACTTGGGGGGTGTTAATGCGTAAAGATAGTCCACTTGCGCATCAAGATGTGATTAGACCTAGCGATTTATGGAACTTGCCACTTATTATCTCTAAACAGAAAGAAGTCGATATCCGAATTACGCGCTGGTTAAAACGTGATTTAGATAAACTCAATGTGATTGGCTCATATAACCTACTTTACAATGCCTCACTTATGGTTGAAAAAAACATGGGTTATGCATTAAGTATTGATAAGCTGATTAACACGACTGGTAATAGTCATCTTTGTTTTAAACCTTTAGAGCCACAATTAACGGTTGATATTCACATAGTTTGGAAACGTTATCAAATTTTTTCAAAAGCTGCTGAAATCGGTTTACAGCGAATGAAACAGGCTTTTTCTCAATAAATCCCTCTGAATATAGAAGTGAGCAAAATGATCCTCCTATTTTGCTGAGCTTATTCTTATAACTTCTTTTTATTGATATTAATGACATTAAATACAGCTTATACCCATGCTTTTAAAGCATAAATAACCATAAAATATAAGTAATTTACATATCTTTAGCTGCTATTTAGACTATGACCCATTCAATTCATTCGTCTTTAATATAATAATGGGATTAACCATGTCAGATAACACATTAAATTCCCCAACTACGGCGTATTGGGGAGCAATATTCTCGCTATTTATTGGGGTAACAAGTTTGATTACCGCGGAATTTATTCCCGTTAGCTTATTAACACCTATCGCACAAGATTTCAATATTACTGAAGGTCAAGCAGGCCAAAGCGTCACAATGGTGGGGATTTTTGCAGTAGTCACCAGTCTGGTTCTCGCACCCATGACCCAAAATATTAATCGTCGGGTAGTATTACTCACTTTTTCTATTTTATTAGTATTATCCAATTTGTTCATTGCTGTTGCGCCTAATTATTTCATTATGCTGATTGGTCGAGCGCTATTAGGGATTTGTGTTGGCGGATTTTGGTCAATGGCATCTGCTGTAGTATTACAATTAGCGCCGAGTAAAGATATTCCTCGAGCATTAAGTATTGTCTATGCCGGAGTGTCGGTTGCAACGATTATTTCACTGCCTCTTGCCAGTTATTTAGGTCATTTAGTCGGTTGGCGTAATGTGTTTTTTATTGCTGCGGCGTTAAGTTTTATCGCGCTAGTTTGGCAACGGCTTACCCTACCATCTTTACCGCCGCGTGAAAGCACTAATTTTAAAAATATGTTTGCCCTATTTAAGCAAAATTGGTGTTTTCTTGGCATTATCGGTACAATTTTTAGTTATGGAGGTTATCACCTCTTTTTTACTTATCTGCGACCGTTTTTAGAGCACAATTTAGCACTACAAGCCGGTCCGTTAACCCTTATTTTATTGGTGTTTGGTATCGCTAATTGCATCGGAACCTTTGTTGCGGGTTTACTACTTGGCCGATTTTTTAGACCTGTGATGATCGCCATTCATTTAGTCTTAGCCGCTATAGCCATGCTCTTATTTATTAAATATAGGTTTTTAAGTTCTGATAATGTGACTATGGATACTACATTAGTGATTGCTTGGGGATTTGTGTTTGGATTTATCCCTGTTGGTTGGTCAACGTGGATCACTCGAACGCTTGCTGATAAAGCTGAACTGGTTGGTGGATTATCGGTTGCCGCGATTCAATTTTCCATTGGTTTAGCGGCTGGTGTTGGTGGAATGACCTTTGACCAATTAGGGTTTAGTGGCATTTTTATCACGGCCACGATTATTTGTATTATGGGTGCCATCATTACCGCCTTGTGTTTTAGTTTATATAAAAAAGCAACAGGCAACCTTGCTTAATCAATCTCATATAGATAAAAAGGATCACAAATAAAATTCAAGTTTACGGCTTTAGTGTTTATGCTAACTTTTGTACAAACAACACTTGCAAACACAGCAGAAGTGGCTATGCAACATTTTCCAAATCCATCAACAGTGAGTCAGGCATTACAACCTTTAGTCTCTGGCGACACCCCCTTTTGGAATGATCATCCTAAAATTAATGCCGAATGGCATCAATGGGTCGATACGATTGCTGCCCAAACATTAAAAACACT